>JBCCWR010000016.1:0-25923 GCA_039193385.1 Verrucomicrobiota bacterium
CAGCAATAAATATGCCCTATCCATGGAAGATTCCATATTTGACCTGCTGCTTGCTAAGTTATCCTTTGACGCGAAATGTGAGTTTGAAATGGATTTTGAGCAATGAGTAAGTTTCGAAAGATTTTAAAGAAAAGAATCAATCATACGAAAAATCTGGTTCTTAAGCAGAGGGAGGATAAAACTGATACCAGATGGCACAAGAAGTAGAATCCCTTTTAATTTTACAAGATCGCGACTTAAGGCTGAAAAAGCTTAAAGATGAGATCAAAAATATCCCAGTTCAGATAGATAATACCAGGAAGCATTTTGAGAAAAAAAAGCAAAAACTGGAAAGTCTTAAACTAAAAGCACGTCAGATTGAAAGTGAACGTAAAGATCTTGAAAACCAAGTGCTCAGTCAGGAGCAGCTCATGCAGAAGTACTCGGTTCAGCAAATGAGCACTAAGAAAAATGATGAATATCAAGCACTTAGCCATGAAATTGAGCGATGCAAACAAGAGATTTCGAAGATTGAAGATAAAGAGTTAGAGATTATGGAAACTTATGATAAGGCTATGGAAGAGGTGCAGGCTGAAGAAAAAGTGGTAGCCCAACATTCGACTACGATTGATGAAAAAGTGCTCTCTCTTGAAAAACGTAAAGAAAATGCCGAGAAAGAAGTCTCTGAACTTCACAATGAAATCACAGAATTAGAAACTAGAGTAGACGCATCCTTGTTATTAAAGTATAGACGTATTTTTAAAAGTAAGGGTGACAGAGCTTTAACTCGTGTTACTGAGGCCAAAATTTGCACAGGATGCCATATGAATGTGACGCATCAAACCTATGTCGATGCAAAGGGCGGTAAGGTTGTTATGTGTGAGGACTGTGGCCGCCTTATCTACTGGACGAGAGAGTAAGTTTATTCTTTATTCTATCCGCAGATTATTTATCCACGAATGAACATTAATAAACGCGAATTCATTTTAAAAGATGAGGTCTATGCACTAGTGGGAGCCGTCATAGAGTTTCTTAACAATTTAAGAAATGGTTTTCTAGAGCCAGTTTATCAAGAAGCACTAGACTATGAGTTTTCCTTGAGGGGGATTCCTTTTGTGGCACAAAATCCAATCAATATTGTTTATAAAGATAAGCAACTAGAGAAAAACTATATCGCAGATTTCCTCTGCTATGATGAAGTGGTAATAGATATTAAAGCTCTGACTAAGTTAACTTCACAAGAGGAGTCTCAGCTTCTAAATTATTTGAAGGCTACTGGTAAACTCGTAGGAGTTTTATTAAATTTTGGAAAACCGAACTTAGAGTGGAAACGAATGGTTTCATCTAATATTAGTGTTCATCGCGTGAATTCGTGGATTTAAAAGAATAAATATATGAAAGCATTTAAAGAAGGTTGTTGGATATATATTCCATGCATCATTGTTGGGATAATCTGTTGGTTGATAAATCCATGGATAGCGTTAGCGCCAGGGATCTTTCTGTTATATAGTCTCTATTTCTTTAGAGATCCGAAACGATCTATTCCACAAGATGAGAATGCAATCATCAGTGCAGCTGATGGCGTTGTAGTGTACGTTGATGAAGATGAAGATCAATGGTTCGGCAATGGACAGATGAAACGTGTAGCTGTTTTTCTTTCGGTTTTTGATGTTCATGTTAACCGTGCACCTGTTAGCGGAAAAATTGCTAGGACAAGTTATTGCAAAGGGCAATTTCTAGATGCACGTAATCCTGACGCAGCTTTGAGAAATGAAAATCGTAATTGGCTTTTTGAGAATGTGAAGGGCCCTGTTGTCATGAGGCAGATTGCTGGACTCATTGCGCGTAGAATTGTGCACTGGAATGATGAGGGAGATGAGGTTAATAAAGGACAAAAAATCGGTTTAATACGTTTTGGTTCAAGAACAGACATTTATTTGCCGAATGAATGTGAAGTGTCGGTGAAGCCTGGGGATCGAGTTAAGGGAGGTGAAAGTATCATTGCGCGCTGGCCCCAATAACTTATGAATTATAATGATAAGACGGTCTATGTTTTGCCGAATTTGATGACGGCCGGCAATCTAATATGTGGGTTCATGGCTGTTCTGCAAATTTTTGATGGAACGATGCTACGACAGTTTGAAGGTGAAAATTGGCATGTTCATTATCAATATAGCCTTTATCTCATTCTTCTTGCCTGTGTGTTTGATCTTTTGGACGGCCGCATAGCTCGTATGAGTGGGCATACGAGCTCTTTTGGTAGGGAGTTTGATTCTTTGGCGGATATTGTTTCTTTTGGTGTCGCTCCTGCATTGCTCCTTTTTGAGATTGTATTATGGGAGTTGCCGGATCGCCTAGGATGGATTATTGCGGCTCTTTATCTTGTTTGTGGGGCGATGCGGCTGGCTCGTTTCAATCTTATAGCAGTTCATTCTGAAAAAAGTGGAACGCCCGCAAAGGATTTCATTGGTTTGCCAATTCCAGCTGCTGCAGGACTCATAGCATCTATTACACTTATGTTGCTGACCTTGTATGAAAATAAGGGGTCTATAGGAAACTGGAAATATGTCTTAGCAGGTTTGATGGTCTTCACCAGTATCATGATGTTTAGTAAAGTTCATTACCCTAGTTTTAAAGGGCTGCATCTTAAGACTAAACGTTCCGTCCCGCGTCTGCTGGGAATTGTTTTGTTACTCATTGTTATTGGGAAATTTTATGAATATTCGTTAGCTTTAATTTTTTGCGCTTACTTGATTTATGGATTTGTAAGACCTTTTATACATCGTAATTGGCGACCTGACTTTGAGGAAGAGGATGAATGTCGTTTAAGCAAATAGCTTCTACGTGAGTCATTTGAAAGCGTACGTACTTGTTTTAGAGGATTTCTACAACTCAGCGAAGTGCAATAGGAGGCTGAAGGAGTTCGTTGATGATGATTGCTTCACGTATAGCACTGCGATTTTTTAATGTTTTAATCAGGTCGCTAGTTTCATAGTGCTGCTGTTTTTTAACTCCATAGGTAGAAGTTTGTTTAAAGGATCCCAATTGTCTTCCTTTTAAAATGCGTTCTGCTTCACGGTTAGCCTCCTCCAGTTTATGCTGTGCTTCTTCCTGGAGATCGAAGACGCTTTTTCTTGGTGGCGGAGCAACATACTGCTTCTCTTCGGGAATGGGTGGAGGATCCTCAGTTTTATTACTTACAGGCTCGACTGTCTCAATTTCATATTTTTTCTCAGGCTCCTGGCCTAGGGCTTCCATAAGTTCATCCCATTCTGAACCTCGATTGTCCTGAGTTTCACTGATGGGAGGTGAAGGCTTATTATCACCCCCCTTTTTTAATTTAAATAGACTTGAGAGGATCTGAAAAATGATGGAGCCGATAAAGATAATCGGGATAATCCATTCTCCTAAATCCATTCTCATGTTGTTTATGTCCTGAATTAAAATTTACTGTTGGGGCTGGTCAGGATTATCACCAGTTTCCTTGGCAATGGAGCCACGCATTTGAGTATCAGCCTCAATGTTACGATATTTCATGTAGTCAATAACACCAAGGTTGCCATTGCGGAAGGCATCAGCGATAGCCATAGGAATTTGAGATTCTGCTTCGACAACTTTCGCCCGCATCTCTTCAACGCGCGCTGTCATTTCCTGCTCCACGGCAACGGCAGCAGCACGGCGAACTTCTGCTTTCGCTTGGGCAACACGTTTATCGGCCTCTGCCTGATCTGCCTGTAAGCGAGCTCCGATGTTATCACCAACATCTACATCCGCGATATCGATCGAGAGAATTTCAAAAGCCGTTCCAGAATCTAAAGAACGATCGAGCACATTTTTGGAAATATTATCAGGATTTTCTAAAACGTCTTTATAGGTATTTGAAGAACCAACAGTAGTAACAATACCTTCACCCACACGTGCCACGATGGTTTCTTCTGTTGCTCCTCCGACAAAGCGGTCCAAGTTGGTGCGCACAGTAACACGGGCTCTGGCACGAACACCGATTCCATCTTTAGCAACAGCGTCAATGGTTGTTTTGCCGGAAGCCGGGTTCGGGCAATCAATGACCTTGGGGTTGATAGAAGTTCGTACTGCTTCGTAGACACTTTTACCGGTTCCTTTAGTGGCCAGGTCAATGGCGCAGCATTTATCGTAATCCAGATTAATTTTAGCTTTTTGTGCTGCGATCAAGGCTTTAACAACTTCATTAACATCTCCACCTGCAAGGTAGTGTGTTTCAAGTTGATTTGTGGAAATGTTAAGTCCTGCGCGAACACCAGTAATACGGGCATTTACGATGAGAGCACGAGGAATGCCGCGTAGCCACATTCCGACCAAGGTCCAGGGATGGACAGGAGCTCCTGAAAAGATGGAGCGAATCCACAGATTAAAAAAGTTTACTACAAAGATAACAATAACGAGGAGAATGACTCCCAGTACGATCCATAAAAAGGGTCCCATAATATTTTCCTTAATGATTTGGTTAGGTTAATTGTCGTTTAAAATTTCTTTAAACAACTCGAACAACTATACGGCTACCTTCTACTTTGACAACTTTGATATCCATATCTTTTTCGATCATAGAGCCTTCACTTATGACATCATAGCGTTTGCTTTCTATCTTTGCTAAGCCAGAAGGGTGAAGAGGTGTGACAGTTGTGCCGGTTTTATCTAAGAGCTTTTCAAAGCTTTGGGGAGCGGAACTTTGGTTCACTTTATCATCTAGAATAAATTTTTTTCCGAAACCAGTCTTCGGGAAAAATTTGACCCAGAGCAGGAAAGTCACAATGATAAAGATGACTTCACCTACTAGTACAGCCGTGCCTATGACACTTCCATAAGTGGTATAAGCAATAATAGTGGCGATTATGAGACAAATTGTTCCGCAAATGCCTGCGACCATTCCAGGTAGAAGCACTTCTGCTATAATTAAAAAGGCTCCTGCGAGGATGAGTGATAGCATTAAATTCATAAATTCATTTTCTATTAAAAGTTAGTCTGCGATCTTTTCTACAACGATTTTGTTGCCTTCTATTTCAGAAATGCGAATGGGTGAATCAGCGTCGATAAAAATTCCATCCGTAATGACATCAACCGGACCATCACCAAAATCGGCTGTTCCACTTGGTCGAAGTGGCGTCTTGGCTGTCCCTGTATGATTGACTTGAAGTGATGATATAGATTCGATAATAGGCATTTCCTGACTTCCTTCCACAACGAGTGCTTTGAAAAGAGGCGTGCGTGGTAGAATCTTGGCCAGTATCCAGATGCCAATTAAAATATAAACGACAGAGAGTGCCAGATTTGTCATGGGCTTCTCAAGTTGGTCTGCTGTAATAACAGGCAAAGAGAAACCTCCAGTTGGGTCATTAACAGGGTAGTAGTCGACCATTGTTAAAAGTAACGAGACAAAGACACAGACAATGCCGAGTATCCCAGGAATAATAGTCCCTGGCAGAATAAAGAGTTCTATACCTATGAGTGCAATTCCGAGCACGAGAATGAAAAGTGTTTCATGTCCAGTGAGCCCGGCTACATAATGACCAAAGAAAAACGTTAGAGCTAAGATAACTGCTATGATTCCGAAAATACCAAAGCCGGGAGATTGAAACTCGATGTAGCCCAGAAGGAAGGCTCCTGCAATAAGAAATGGTGAGAGCGCCACGATAAAACGTGAAAGCTGCTCGAAGCCACTGGCTTCGACAGTGACGGTTTCAACATTTTCTCCGAAAGTTGCCTTAAGAAAATCATCCAAGTTTTCATAAGTACCTTTGGACACAAGAGGTTTGGGAGGGTTGCCATAAGTTGTCTTGGCTTCGCTTGCTGTAATGGTGAGTAGATTTCCTTCTTCTTCGATAACTTGACCATCAATAGTGAGCCCTTTGTCAAAATCGATCATGGCCTCGAAGACATCGGAGTTATGACCATTTTCCTGACATGATGCGCGAACCATAGCTCGCAAGGCGGAAACTTGTTTTTTCATCATTGTTTCAGGTATGTCTTCTCCAGTCATCATGATAGGTGCTGCAGCACCGATGACTGCGCTGGGCGACATATAGATGTTTTTGGTGGCTGCGGAGATAAATGCTCCTGCTGATATAGCGTTGGAATCAATAAAGGTATAAGTTTGGTCTTTGGGCGTAAATTTTCGTATAATTTCTATGAGTTCCATGGTGATATCAACACGACCTCCAGGAGTATCCATATGTAGGACGATAGCATCAGCTTTATTGTCAATAGCGTCTTTCATTCCTCGTCGTATGACATAGGTCATCGCTTGTTGGATTTCGTCTTTCATGGGAAGAATGTAGATAAGCTTTTTATCTGTACCATCAGAGGGTGACGTGCCAGCTATATCTAGGACTTGCGTTTCGTCACTTTGTTCAGGAGTACTCTGCTCAAGTGAATCTTGCGCTAATAGAGATGAATGAATTTCAGTATTTAAGTTAAAAGCTAATACAAAAATAAAAGCGCAAATTAATGAACGCATAACATTTAATAAGCTACCGGTAATTTACTAGAGGATCAAATGCAAATAAAACGTGCTTTAGATTAAGCTTCAGGAAAATGGTGCGTGCTGTAGGGTTTGAACCTACGACCCTCTGGGTGTAAACCAGATGCTCTACCACTGAGCTAAGCACGCCTAAGATCCAATGGGCCAAAAAACATAAGATAAAACAATATGGGGAGCAAGTGGAAAGTTGGGCATGTATATCAGCATGAGATTTTGAAAATGAATCTTAGCACCAAAAAAAGATGTTAATGCAGCGATTGGTTTTGGGTCATATAGATTCTTAAATTTTGTAATAAAAAGTCTTTGCAGTATTAGGCTATTTCTCTAAACAACCCAACGTGCGTAAGACAAAAATAATTGCAACTTTGGGGCCAGCAACCGAGTCAGACGAAATGCTCGTGAAGTTAATGCAGGCTGGGGTCAATGTATTTCGTTTAAATATGTCACATGCCAGGCATGATTGGGTTAAAGATGTGGTATGGCGTATTCGTGCGCGAGCTTCTGAAATTGGCAAATCCGCAGCTATTTTGCTCGATACCCAAGGGCCGGCAATTCGAACGGGAGATTTGCCCACCAAACTTGATTTAAAGGCGGGGGATACTTTTACTTTTACAGTGCGGGGGCACGTTTCTGAAGAAGCAAACTCTGTTGATACAAACTATGATGATCTGGTGAATGATATTCATGTTGATGATGTGGTCATGGTGGACAACGGTGTCATTCAGATGGTGGTACGCCAGAAGAATGAGAATGAGCTGAAGTGTGAGGTTCTTACACCAGGGGCCTTAGGTAGCCGTCGCCATATCAATCTGCCAGGAATTCGGGTGAACTTACCGGCAATGACAGAGAAGGACCTGGATGATATTCAGTGTGGTATTGACTGTGATGTTGATATCATCGCTTTGTCTTTTGTGCGAGAGGGACGCGACGTTTTGCAGCTCAAGGAGCTTCTTAAAAGTAAAGATGCTGAACACATTAGCGTTATTGCAAAGATTGAGGATCAGTCTGCGGTTAAGGAGATTGATAAAATCGTCGAGGTGGCCGATGGAGTCATGGTGGCGAGAGGCGATTTAGGAGTTGAGTGTCCTTATGAAGAACTTCCTATCATCCAGCGTAAAATCATTAAGCGTTGTGTTGCATCTGTAAAACCTGTCATTGTGGCGACTCATATGCTGGAGAGTATGATCAGTAACCCCATGCCTACGCGTGCAGAAATTACTGACGTTGCCAACGCGGTTTTTGAGGAGGTGGATGCTATTATGCTTTCAGGGGAGACGACCATTGGAGAGTATCCTGAGCAATGTGTGGATGTATTAACCAAGGTTGCAGAACGTATCGAGAGAAGCGGTTCCATTCATTTTCATGATAAGATTAATCTACATGACCAGCGTGAGTATGTAGCTTCATCTGCTGTCCATCTTGCGAATGGACTTAAAGCGGATGGATTGCTCGTTTTTACGCGATCCGGCCGAATGGCGCGTGTCATAGCTGGGCTTCGTCCTGAGAATACGCCCATCTTTGCTTTTACGCCTGATGAGAAACTAGTGCGTCGCATGAATCTTCTCTATGGTGTTACACCTTTGTATTTGGGATTTACTGATGTGCCACAGAAGAATTTGCCCGAAGCTGAGAACATGTTGATAGATCGAGGTATTCTTCCAGAGAATGCTAAACTTGTCCTATTATCTGAGCTTTTGGTGGAAAATCAGACCATCTGGAGTGTCCAATTACGCGAGCTATTAAGACATTAGTAGACCCCAAGTTGGTTCGTTCTTAAAACTAAGAAGTGATTATTCTCTTGCCAGTGGGAAAAGAGACCTCTATTTACTGACCGATCAATCAATAAAGATATTTTTTGAAAAACATGGAAGCGACTGGAAAGCAACAGAGGGAAAGAAACGCTGAAAAGACGTATGAAGCCGTATTGAGGGCTGCGGAAATCTTATTTGCGCGTAAGGGATTTGCCGGTACCAGCATGAGTCAGATCGCAGATTCGGCAGGCGTTTCCCAACCTTTGATACATCATCATTTCGGTGGTAAAGAGCAGCTTTACACGGAAGTTAAGGGACATGTGATGAAACGCATTTTCGAAGCCTGGGAAAATGCTTCTGACTCTGAAGATCCTATGGATTCGTTGGAAACGCGTCTTCGAACTGTTTGCCAGTTGATAGGAGAGCATCCCACATTTATGAGGCTTGTTCAATGGACGCGTATGGAAGACGGCGATGATTTCTGGCCTGGTGAAGAACGTCTTGTCGCTTCTCTGCAACGGCAGATTTTGCAAGGACAAGAAGACGGAATCATTCGCCGAGATATTGATGCGATGGTGATTGCAGTGATGTCACAAGCGCTCATTCTTTACTGGTGGGAAGATCGTCGCTTTTTGGTTAAACATTTTGCTAGCCAGAAAAATGTAGATGAGCATTACCTGCAACAAATGGTAAAAGTTTTTCTCAGTGGAATCTCAAACAAGAATAACCAAGTTCATGAAAATGAAAAACTCCAAACAGTTTGCGCCTGACGTAGTTGCGTCAGCGAATTCGCAAATGAGCAAAACCGAAATCCGCTTGCCTTATGCTTTGCAGAAAATAGAGGGGCAGAAGACGCGTCTTGATGCAGCTATTGAGAGCACTTCTCTTTGGTATTCTGAGAATCAGCATGAAGATGGTTTTTGGGAAGGAATGTTAGAGTCTAATTCCTGCATGGAGGCGGAGTGGGTGTTAGCTATGCATTTTCTAGGAGTAAAAAATGATCCTAAATACCAAAATGTCATACAATGTATTCTCAATGAACAGGAGGATGAAGGTTACTGGGTCATCTTTCATGGAGCTGAAGGTGGTGACATCAATACCACAGTGGAGTGTTATGCAGCGCTACGAACTGCTGGATTGCCGGTAGATAGTGAACCTTTGGTTAAGGCTCGTAAGTGGATTTTAGAAAATGGTGGATTAAAAGATATTCGGAACTTTACCAAGTATTGGTTGGCATTGATAGGTGAGTGGCCTTGGGAAGGGGTGCCGAATCTTCCTCCTGAAATTATGTTTATGCCATCCTGGGCACCTTTTAATATCTACTGGTTCGCATCTTGGGCAAGAGGAACGATGGTGCCGCTTTGCATTCTCTCAGCACGTCGTCCTGTGGTTCCTCTACCTGAAGACCGACAGCTTGATGAACTTTTTCCTGAAGGTAGAGAGAAATTTGATTATTCTCTGCCAGGGTTAGATAAAGGCGAATCTTGGTTTTCTGCTGCCGGAGTTTTCCTCTTTGCTGATTGGGCATTGAAATTGTATCAGGATAAAGCTCCCTTTCACCCAATGCGTGAGACAGCTATCAAAACATGTCTGGAGTGGCTTATCAAACATCAGGAAGCAGATGGAGCCTGGAGTGGCATTCAACCGCCTTGGATTTATTCATTAATGGCATTGAAGACGGAAGGTTATCCATTGGAGCATCCTGTAGTGAAAGAAGGGCTTCAGGCATTTGATAAACATTGGTCTTATGAACGAGATGGAGGAACTTATCTCCAGGCCAGTGATTCCACCGTATGGGATACAACGTTGTCCATGATGTCTATGCTGGATTGCGATGAAAAAATTCAGGATAACAAAATGATGCAACAAGCTTTAGCCTGGGTGATGAAAGAGCAGGTCACACAAGTTCGAGGCGATTGGTCGGTTTATGTGCCCAAGGCTCCAGCGGGTGGTTGGGCTTTTGAGCAAGCTAATGATTTTTATCCGGATGTGGATGATACGGCCGTTGCCATTATTGTCCTTGCGCGTATACGCAAGCAACTGCAACACGGTGTATCCAGTCAGCAAATAGATGAAGCAATCGACTTAGCTGTGAAATGGGTAGAATGCATGCAGAGTCAATCTGGAGGATGGGCAGCATTTGATAAAGATAATACCCATAAGATATTGACGAAAATTCCTTTTGCTGACTTTGGTGAGTTGCTTGATCCACCAAGTGTTGATGTCACAGCCCATGTCATTGAAGCATTTGGATTACTAGGTCGTGGTCTGAACGATCCTTTTGTGGCTAGTGGCGTGCAATACATAATGGATGAGCAGGAAGACGATTATACATGGTTTGGGCGTTGGGGTGTGAATCACATCTATGGAACAGCGGCCGTTCTTCCAGCTCTAGAGGCTGTTGGTTATGACATGAAAGAACCGCGAATCATAGCTGCAGGCGAGTGGGTTGCCTCCAAGCAAAACGCAGATGGAGGCTGGGGAGAAACACCTGCATCTTACATGGATGATAATTTACGAGGCGTGGGAGATAGCACTGCCTCTCAGACCGGATGGGCTCTGATGGCTCTGCTAGCTCTTAATACCCATAAGTTTGATGACGTTATTTTGAAAGCCCTAGAGTATTTGTTAAAGCATCAAATTCATGGAACATGGGATGAACCACAATATACAGGAACAGGGTTTCCAGGCTATGCCGTCGGTGAACGCATTAATTTAAAGGAAGCGGGTGACTTGCATCAAGGGCTGGAACTTTCACGTGCTTTCATGATTAACTATAACATGTATCGACACTATTTTCCTGCAATGGCTCTTGGTCGAGCACGACGTCACTTTGCAGGTTAAATTATCGATCTAAGGGAATGAAACTGTCATCTTCATCATAGCGTTTCCAGAAAATTTCTGGCTTGAGAGTCTCATCGTTGGCATGAATTTTATCTAGTGTTTTAATCCCTCTAAGTGTAGGCATACCTTTTTCAATACGATGTGGAGTGAGGCTAATAGATTTGAGAGGTGCTCCACTTAGGGGAGTCAGGTCGGTGACGTTAGTTTCTAATATGCCTAACTCTTCAAGATTTTTAATATTAATGTCTTCAAGGCTTATGATGTCTGTTTTGCCAATATAAAGTTTTTTCAGAGGCATATTCTTAATGGCATTTAAATTATCTATCAGTGTGCCAGTGAGATGCAGTTTTTCGATTATGTTATAGCTGAGAGGCTTGAGATCCCGTGTTAGTGTATAGTCAAGGTTGAGATTCTTAATCGAAAGTCCCGTTAGTAAATGAGTCTCACTAAAGGTAGTATTTGCTAATGATAGGGATGTGAGTTTCATTTCACGGATCAGAGAGAAGTCTGTGATTTGTGTTTCTGATAAATCGAGATGGATAAGTTGAGGCATTTTAAGAAGAGGTGAAATATCATCGATTTTGTTGCAGTTGTTAAGATTGAGAGTATGAATTTTTAAGTTCTCAAGAGGTGATAGATCAACCACTTGTGAGTCTTTAATAGTAAGTCTTATCAAGCCTTCAATACGTGAGATGGGAGCAAGATCCGTAAAGGGACAATTAATGAGATCAAGACCTTTCGTTGTTAATGGAAGTAACGTATTTATTTTCTCTAAGGGAACTTCATTAAGGACAAGCTGATCCAATTCTAAGTCACTTAAGGGTGGCAGTTGCTCGAGAGGTGCCTGGTTGATGGATATAGAAGTGATGCGTTTCCCATCAATCGTGAAATCAGTGTGCGATTCCTCATAGGCGGAATTCATAGCCTTTGCTTGAACATGAAAAAGTTGAATACGTATTTGGGGAAGAAACGGGTGAGGCGCTTTAAGCGCGCTTTCGTAAGCAATAGCGGCTTCTTTGAGTTTTCCTTCAGTAGCAAAACTGTTCCCAGTTTCGATAGCTTCTTTTTGAGATGCAGGCTGATTATTAGCTAGAGTATTGAGGACTTTATAGCGTCGGTCATTTGCTTTCTTTTGGGCTTTTGTAATATCTGCCAGAGTTTCTTGAAATGGCTTTTCTGTTCCTGTTTGTTTCATGCCCTCTTTAAGTGTATTTATAGCCTGATCATAGTTTCCAAGTTTCTCATGGTATTTTGCTAAGGCTAACCATGTTGCAGGTACTTCAGGGGCATAGATAGTTGCTTTTTGTGCTGGTTTGATGGCTTCCTCTAATTCTTCATTTTTAAATTTCTTAGAAGCATTTCTTAGATACCTTTCGGCGAGTATCTTATTTGCTTGGTCATAAAGTTCTTCTGCGTTTTGAGTCGCCTTTTCTTGATCAATCAATTTTTGTAAGAGTTCTAGGCTTTCTTGTTCAGCCTTTTCAATGGCTTGGTTAGCGATGGTAAGTTGAGCAAGCGCTTGTTCAGAATCATTCTTGGCTTGGATCGCTTGTATCCTTTCGTTGTTGACTAGCACGAATGCAGTCGTAACAAGTGTCGTTATAATGACGATAGATGCCACCATAACGGAAAAGACACTTTTATTTCTCAGAATGAGTTTCCAGATGATTTCTCCAATTGTCGTCGCCTTTGCCTCTATAGGCTCACCTTTTTGATAATGTTCGATATCATTACGAAGACCAGACATGGAAAAGTAACGTTTGTTATCATCATTTTGTAGGGTCTTCATTGTGATGATGTCCAAGTCTTCATCCACGTCTGAGTTCATACGACTTGGTGGTGTCGGAATGTGCTCTTGGAGTTTTTGAATATCAGTGAGTATGTTTCCTGAGCTATGGAAATGTTTGCGGCCAGTAATGAGTAAATAAAATATAGAACCTAGGCTAAAGATGTCTGCTTGAACGGAGACATCTTTGCTTGAACGAGCCTGTTCCGGAGCCATGAAGTCGACAGTTCCTACGATTTCTCCACTAATAGAGACATCATGCTCTGCGGTCGTTAGTTTAGCCAGGCCGAAGTCCGTAATGATGGGTTCACCATCCTTACGAAGCATAATGTTCGAAGGTTTTAAATCACGATGCAGCACGCCATGTCCGTGTGCGTACTGTAGGGCGCCTGCTATACCAGAGATCAGATCAAGCGAGTGTCTTCGTGGTATGATGCGATATGACTTTTTGGGTTGCTGTGTTGTTAGAGAGGATGCATTTGTTGAAGAACTGTTTTCGACAGTTACGTCTGAACTTTCGATCAATGAAGCTAATTCTAATTTTTCATTATTAAAATAAGACTCAGGTTTTGATCCAATCTCAAGTTCAATAAGTTGTGCGAGGCTTACGCCATCTATGAATTCCATAGAGATATAGGGTGTATGATCAAATTCGCCAACTTCGTAAATTTTACAGATACCACGGTGGATTAAGCGCGCCATGCTTTCAGCTTCCCGTTTAAAGCGTAAACGTTGATGTTGTGTGATCGCTTCTCTGCCCATCAGCATTTTTATAGCAACAATGTTTCCAAACTGATCTTCCGCTTTCCATACTTCTCCCGAGCTTCCTCGGTTAAGACGATGAAGTAGTTTATATTTCCCAAATATTTTGCTGGAGTTTGTGTTAACTGTGATGATTTCATTCAAAGTCGCTTCGGAAATTTGGTCCAGAGCAATGACCGATAGCAAAGCGGTTGGGGTTTCGGTTTCACCAGATTTTACCGTACATAGGAAGCGAAAGCAGAATTCATAATTTTCAGGGTTCTCCAGAACATTGGGTCCCACGACTACACCCTTTTGTGCAAGGTCCGCAGGAAGATCTGCTATATTCCCAATATGTTCTTTGATACGTGTGAAGTCATAAGGCTCTACGATTTCTACTTCATTGACTTGCCATTCTTCGGGTAGTTGGAGTATGGCATCATCAAAAGTTGTTTGTGTAATAAGAATTTCATCTCCTTGTGCAGCATCACAAAGACGCGACGCAAGATTAACTGAAGACCCGAGGACGGTGTAATTCTGGCGTCGTGTTGTTCCAATATTTCCCACTACCATGTCACCGGTATTGATGCCAATACCAGATTCCGGCAAGCATTGACCGAGTTCAGCATACGTCGACTGAAGGCGTCGTAAATAATACAGAGTATCAGCTGCCGTTTTTATAGCACGGAAAGCATGATTACTATGATAGATAGGCGCACCGAAAAGAGCCATGACTTCATCACCAATGATTTTATCAATGGTGCCGGAGTTTGCTTCCACGGCCGATATGACTTCTTCGCAATAGTTATTGATCAGACTACGAACAGCCTCCGGCGGCATAACCTCACTGATTGATGTAAAACCACGTAAGTCGATAAAGAAAACAGACATGAAACGTCGTTCAGGATAGTAAAAAGTATCAAGATCTTCTGGAGAGAGTGCTTCAATATCAATGGGCAGATAACGCTGTGCGTAATGCTTGAATATGGCAGAGCTGGTGACGTCTTGTAAAATAATGTCACGTCCTTGTGCGGTTGTATTTATCTTCAAGCGAAGGATTCGGGCATTGCGCTCATCGCGAAGTTCATTGATCTCAATGACCGGCTCTTCTGGTATTTGAGCTATAACTTCAACAAGTTCATATGATATAAATTTATTGAGTAGGCTAACATTTTGATTAACAAGATCCTCTTTAGTAAGTCCAAGATATGTTGCAAATGCTTTGTTTACATAGCGAATTTGATTTTGCTGGTCGATGCGAAGAAGGAAAATATCAAGTCCATCGACTGATATAGATGTATTATCTTGCTTGAGTTGGCGATTTGTGGCTGCAGCTTGCTTCCATTGCTGCGCTTCCTGTTTGGCTTCGGCGAGCTGATTAAGTAGCGATCTTTGATCTGAAGTTTCAGAAAAATTCGAGTCAGCCATGTTTTTAATAACCAAATGTTGATTAATGAATCATGTTTAAGTTCAGTAAATGGTAAATCCTCAAATGAGGAGGACTCAAAGGCTCAATTAAACTATCGAGCAAAGTCATTTATTTATTAACAGCAAAGAGTAAAAAAAGTTGCAAATAGCAATTTTAGAATCAGCTTATGTTCTACTGCTGAAAAAACTGGCCTAAACAAAAGTTTTTAAAACAAAAGGCGTTGACAGTGACACCTAAGAGTAGCATATTTCATGGCCCTTATTCGGGTTCACGGGTTGATAGCTCAATGGTAGAGCAGTGGCCTTTTAAGCCATTGGTTCTGGGTTCGAGTCCCAGTCGACCCACATTCTTACTAACTTTTCAAAAAATGAATTAATTAGCTCTGTGAATCCTTCTTTATGCTGGTAGCAGCAGAAAGCAGAAATAGCAAATAAAGTGCAAAATGCTGCCCAGCATTACAAAAAGATGCCAGATAGCATGATTATAGGGTATTTGTTTAGCCTTATAGAAGAAAATGCCAATGGTGTAGGAGAGGCCTCCAGTTATAAAAAGGACAATACCCGCCGTAGGCAAATATTCGATAATTGGGCGTAGAGCAACGCAGATAAGCCATCCCATTAGGACATATAGAAAAATAGGAGGCTTTTTATCTTGAAGGCGAAAGTAAAACTCCATTCCTATGCCTACAATAGCTAGAGGCCATATGATACCAAGCAAGGTATAGCCCCATACACCACGTAAGGCGATTAATGTAAGTGGTGTGTAACATCCTGCTATAAAGACGTAGATGGCACAGTGATCAAGCATTTGAAAAAGGCTTTTGGCCTTAGAAGCTGGCAGACTGTGATATACAGTAGAGATAGAATACAGAAGAAAGAGGGATGATCCGTAGATACTAAAACTTACGATGTGCCATTCAGTTCTTATTGCACTGGCAAAAATGACACATGAAACAAGAGAGGCCAAACTAAGTAATGCTCCAATGCCATGTGTGACGGTGTTAGCTAGTTCTTCGTTAGCAGACTGATTTGGGCGATAAACTCTAAGAAAGGGTAGAAATGTTTTTTTTGTCATTAATGGATTTTTAGGTTGAATTGCTCTTGGCCAACTCATCCAAGTTCATGCATAGGGAGTCAGTAGAGTATAGCAAGGAAACAATGTAAACCTAGGAATAAAAGCACTAAAAGAATGTAATACGTATACATATTATTTCTTGCGCTGAATAAAATGTTAATTATGTTGTTAGCATGTCTGCAGGAACTCTGGCAAAACTCTGGGAAGAAGCGGATCAGGAAACTGAGGCAGGCAACTATTTTATTGCGAATTATCCTCCCTTCAGTTTTTGGCACGAAGGTCAGAGCAATCGAGTACAAGCATTGCTTTTGACAGATGCACCCGGCGATAAGGACTTGGGGCTCTATTTTCATGTTCCGTTTTGTCGTAAACGTTGTCACTTCTGCTATTTTCGTGTCTACACAGACAAGAATGCATCACAGATACAGAACTACCTTGATGCCTGTATGAAAGAGTTGGAATCTTATGTAGAATCTTCGTACATAGCTGGCCGTAAGCCAAGTTTTATCTATTTTGGAGGAGGAACGCCCTCCTATCTTTCAGTTCGCCAGCTTGATCAACTAACAAGACGTATGAAAGAGCTCATGCCTTGGGATAATGTTGAAGAAGTAGCATTTGAGGCGGAGCCGGGAACCTTAACACCTAGTAAACTCGAAGCTATTAGGTCGATGGGAGTTACCCGCCTTAGTTTAGGTATAGAGAACTTTGATGACCACGTATTGGAAACGAATGGGCGAGCACATCGTTCGCGCGAAGTAGAAAGGGCCTATTATCATGCCAGGGAACTTGGGTTTCCTCAGATAAATATTGATCTCATTGCTGGAATGTTGAATGAGACAGAAGAAAATTGGCATCGCAATGTAGAAAAAGCTCTAGAGCTTGAACCGGATTGCCTGACTATTTACCAAATGGAAGTTCCTTACAACACCGGCATTTATAAAAAGATGAAAGAAGAGGGAACATTAAAAGCCCCTGTAGCGGACTGGGGAACTAAACGTCGTTGGGTGAATGAGGCTTTTCATAAATTTGAACAAGCAGGGTATGAAGTAACCAGTACCTGTACTGTGGTTAAGAATTCACATAATACGCGTTTCTTATATCGTGATAGTCTATGGAGTGGTGCGGATCTCCTGGGACTTGGAGTGGCTTCTTTCTCCCATCTTGGAGGCATTCATTATCAAAATATAGCACATCTTGAGCCTTACCTCGAAGTTGTAGATGGAGGAAAGAAGCCCATCGGTCGTGCACTGGAAACAACCAGCGAAGAGCGCATGATTCGGGAATTTATTCTACAGATGAAACTGGGTCGAGTGAGTGAATCTTATTTTAAAAATAAATTTAAAACAAATATAGCGCAAAAGTTTAAAGAAGAATTTTTATTTTTGAGTGATAATAGCCTTCTAACAAAACAAGATGATTGGTGGGTCTTATCTAAGGAGGCTTTATTACGTGTAGATAGATTGCTGCAGGCTTTCTTTCTGCCTCAACATCAGAATGCGAGGTACACATAAATTTAATTATCCTTTTACAGCGGGAGTTGGAAGCTTACAGAATACAAAGGCCGTAAAACAAGGAATGAGTAAAAAGATGAATACATTAACAGTCGAACTTGAGCCATTGGTTTCTTTTTACGGATCCCATGGACCGGCGTTGCCTGAGATTAATATTGTCTCAGCTAATGATGTTGGGGGGGTAAATCATGATTTATTGGTTCATCGTAATGATATGACATCAACTCTGGAAAACTATGTGCAAAGCAGTCTGAGAATTCGTTTGCTCAATGAAAGTTATGTGAAAAATATTTATTCCAGAGAGCTTGTCCTTGAAACGGATAACAACAGCTATCCTGTCGAATATGGTGCTATACGCATTTATATAAGTCGATTAGAGGAACGAGTTCAACAAGAGATTCTGGAAGCTCGTAGGCCTTTGGGAGGAATTTTGAATGCTCACAAAGTTTCGTATCTAAGCTGTCCGGATATGTTCATACGCGTTTTAAGTGATTTAAGAATAGGCAGTGCCTTGCATTTGCATGAACCAACAGTTTTATATGGTCGCTGTAATCGACTGACAGATATGACTGGCGTGTTGCTGGCTGATATTGTCGAAATAATTGCCCCGCCTGAAAAAATGCCGAGGGATGAAAAATCAGGAAAAAAATAATGAAAGATAATTACGATGTTATAGTTATTGGTGGAGGTCCTGCGGGTTCCACCACCGGTGCATTACTCGCAGAATATGGTCATGATGTATTAATTTTAGAAAAAGAGACTTTTCCTCGCTATCACGTAGGGGAGTCCCTCATGCCGTTTTGTTATTTCTCTTTTGAACGCCTAGGTGTGGTCAACTGGTTGAAAGACTCTGCTTTTCCAAAAAAGTATAGTGTTCAGTTTGCTCGTCAGTCCGGAGAAATATCAAAGCCTTTCTACTTTTTTCAGCATCTTGATCACGAAGCTTCTACGACCTGGCAAGTGAATCGAGATCAGCTCGATATGATGTTACTAGACAACGCACGGAGCAAAGGTGCAGAGGTTAAAGAAGGCACGAAAGTAAACAGGTTGCTAAAGAATAATGGCCAAGTTTGTGGAGTAAACGCCACCAATGGGGTATCACGGGATATTTTCGGAAAGCTTGTTATTGATGCCTCAGGTCGTGATGTATTCAGCCAAACGCGGAAAGGTTGGCGGATTAAAGACCCAAAGCTCAACAAAGTTGCTCTATGGACTTACTACAAAGGGGCTAAACGTGATACAGGATATGATGAGGGGGCAACGACTGTCGCTTACCTTCCAGAAAATGGATGGTTTTGGTTTATTCCTCTTCAGGGGGATCTTGTAAGTGTGGGAATTGTTGCAGAGAAAGAATATCTTTTCCGTGAGGGCAAAGATGAGGCAGCAATATTTCAAAGAGAAATACATAATAATCAGTGGATTCAAGAACATCTAGAAGGAGCTGTATGCCAAGAAGAATATTGGGCTACCGGTGATTATTCTTATCGTTCAAAGTATTGTGCTGATGATGGACTTCTTTTAGTTGGAGATGCTTTTGCCTTTTTAGACCCTGTATTTAGTTCAGGAGTTTTTCTGGCCTTAAGTAGTGGTGTCAATGCGGCTGATGCTGTGCATGAAGCCTTGATTGATAACGACGTTTCGGCGTCTCGATTTAATGATTATGGAGAAAAGATGTGTCAAGGTATCGAGCGCATGAGAAAGCTTGTTTATGCTTTTTATGATCCTGAATTTAGCTTTAGCAAAGTTTTAAAGAAACACCCTGAGCTTCGTAGTGACTTAACTGATTGTCTCATTGGTGACCTTTTTGATCGAGATTTTGATCAACTCTTCAAAACCATTGGAGAGTTTGCAAAACTACCTGAAGCCCTGAGCCATGGCCGAGCTAGAGAAACAAAAATGTTGAGCGGTTGATGCCTTCTTTATGAAGATCATTTTTATAACTCCAGGGACAGGTGATTTTTACTGTGGAGTTTGTTTGCGTGATCATGCTTTGGTTAAAGCTTTACGTAAAATGGGTCATGATGCTCTAATGATTCCCATGTATTTGCCTTTAGTGCAGGAAGAGCATGCTGAGGATAAAATGCCGATTTTCTTTGGTGGTTTGAATGTCTATCTGCAAGAGAATTTTCCATTTTTTCGCAACACCCCTCATTGGTTGGATGTCATTCTTGATTCATCAATAATTCTTAAATTGTTATCAAAATGCTCTGGCATGACGAGTGGCTCTGATCTTGGACCATTAACTTTGTCCATGCTCCAAGGTGAAGAGGGACGACAAAGTAAAGAACTGGATAAGTTAATCGATTGGTTATCTCAACAAGAAAGTCCTGATGCAATTATTCTATCAACAGGGCTGCAGGTGGGGTTAGTACGCCTGCTGAAAAAGAAACTCAAAACTAAAGTTATTTGTTTTTTTCAAGGGGAAGATTCCTTTCTGGATGAGCTGGATGAGAACCATAGTAAACTCTGCTGGAATGAAATGGCGAAGCGGGCGGATGAGGCAGATATACGTTACGTACCCAGTCATTACTATAAGGATTTGATGGCACATAAAATGAAACGTTCCGTCGATTTTTTTTCCTATTTGCCCAATGGTATTAATGCTGAAATTTATGAAAACTGCACTCGAACTCACACGCATAAGCGTGTTATAGGATTTCTTGCTCGAATGTCTGAACAGAAAGGGCTCCATGTTCTTGTCGATGCTTATATAGAACTGCGCAAGCATGGGAGATTTGATGATGTTGAGCTACACATTGCAGGTGCTCAAACATCAGGAGACACTCCGTTATTGAATAAACTCAAGCAGCGCCTAGGGGCTGCTAACCTAATAGATTCGGTTCAATTTTTTCCTAATCTATCTTTGGAAGATAAGGTTAGCTTTATGAGGAGTATCGATATTTTTTCAGTGCCAGCAGTATATTCTGAAGCGTTCGGGCTCTACATTCTTGAAGCTATGGCTGCAGCTATTCCCGTTGTGCAGCCCGAAGCATCTGCGTTTCCTGAGATTATAGAAAAAACCGAAGGTGGTCTGTTGTTTGAAAAGGAAAATGTGTTATCGCTTAGCGAGAAGCTAGCTGAGTTATTGGACAATGAGGAGCAACGAAATTTACTAGGTAGTAAAGGGCAAAAGATGGTCAGAGAATTCTTTTCACTTGATTATGTGGCTGGCCAGTTGGCTGGTCATATCAAAGAATCATTAGATATAAATACAAAAATGGAGAATTAATGGTATGGCAACTTCGAATGATGGTGGTATGAGCTGGTTAGCCTTCGCTTTAATGACAATATTTTTCTGGGGGCTTTACGGAATTTTTCTGCATACGGGCTCAGTATCCATGGGAGATAGTGTACACGGTAGATATAAGGCATTTTTATTTGTTGGAGTGGCCTATTTTATTGTAGCTGTTCTTGCACCTCTTTTACTTCTTAAGGTTGTTGGAGCTTCATGGAGTTTTCCTGCTAAAGGTGTTATATGGTCTTTAGTTGCAGGTACAGTTGGCGCAATTGGGGCATTTGGCATTTTACTTGCCTTTGGTGCCAAAGGATCGCCAGCCGTCGTTATGTCTTTGGTTTTTGCCGGTGCGCCTATTGTTAACTCCGTCGTGGCACTTAGTCTTCATCCACCCAAAGGCGGATTGTCTGTTATTGAATGGCCTTTTTTTCTAGGTATTGTTTTAGCGGCTGTGGGAGGTTGTTTAGTTACGCTCTATAAGCCAGGTCCGGGTACAAACGTGAAAAAAGAAATACCTGTTATTTCTGAAAATAAATAATAAAAATCAAGTAGTGACAGGCAAATAAATGATTGACAATTTAATACGTATAAGTATCAAAAAGGCAGTATATTAATTATGTTACGAATTAAAATTATCTTGTTGTGTACGGTCTTAAGTCTTGGCATTGGATGTAAAGAATCTACCCAAAATTCTAATTCGGAGGCGGCTCTTAATAAGTCTGAGGAAAAACTTGATGTTATACAGGGTTGGCTGAATTGGCGTGGTGAAGCACAGGCGGGTATTTCAAGTGAGACTGATTTGCCAGGTGATTTAGATGAGAATAAAGCACTATGGACTTACGAAGTCCTTGGAGCAGGAACACCAGTCATAGCGAACAATCGAGTCTTTGTCTTCGGCTTTTATGGTGAAAGCGAAGATTTACAAGAAACGTTGTTATGTCTCAATGCAGATACTGGAGATAAAATCTGGGAACATCGCTTTAGTGATTTTCTTAGTGATATTATTTACAACCGCTATGCCATCGGTGCACCTACGGTCGATGCTGAAACGGGAAATATTTATCTTATGTTATCATCTGGGCTGATCGTAGCCTTCGACTGGAACGGTACGAAATTATGGGAGCGTTCTATGTTGGAAGAATTTGGTCGACTGACTTTTCCTAATGGTAGAACGGGTAGTGCAGTTATTGATGGTGAACGAGTCATTTTTAGAGGCATTACTGCTGCATGGGGAAAACAAGGACCTGCACGTGACCGTTTTTATGCTTTCGACAAAAACAATGGAGAATTGCTGTGGATTGCTACTCCAGGGCTTCAACCAATTGACAGCTCTTTTTCTACACCCCTTTTACATGATCTGGACGATGGAAGGCGTGTTTTTTATTCAGGAACAGGCTGCGGTCATATTGTTTGTGTTGATGCTCGCACGGGAGAGTCTCTGTGGCGCTTTGAGGTTTCCACTGGCGGAGTCAATGCAACACCTGCACTTTTCGAAAATGATAAATTAATTGTCATTCATGGAAAAGAAAATCTGGATAGTTCAGAAATGGGCAGAATGATTTGTCTGAAGATTCCTACAGAAATCCCTCAGGATGCTAAGTTGCCTATGGTCTTGAACAAAGATGTTGAGCTTTGGCGCAATAACGAAGGTATGCGCTCCTTCACCAGTTCTCCTGTAGTTAAAGATGGCATTATTTATGTAACTGTGGCGACAGGTGAATTGAAAGCCGTGGATGCTGTTTCTGGAAAAACAATGTGGTCGAAAAAGCTGGCTCCGGATCAGATCCATGCTTCCCCTTTATTGGCAGACAATAAACTTTATGTACCTATGTTTGATGGCAGCTTCTACGTAATTAAACTATTGGAAGATAAAGCTGAAATATTAAGTAAGATTGAATTTGGAGAGCCTTGCTTAGGTGCTCCATCTGTTTGGGCAGGTCGTATCTATATTCATACTAAAGAAAAAGTTTATTGTTTTGGACCCGCCGAAGCTAAAACAGTATCTAGTCCAAAGTTAGAGAAAGTAACGGCAAAAAGTGATGAAGTTAAGGCTCTGCAAGTTATTCCCTATGAATTTCGTCTCAGTCCCGGGCGCCAGGTCAAATTTAAAGTCCGCTCTTTAGACAGTTATGGCTATGTGATTTCGGAAAATGTCCAGAATGCTGTTTGGGAAAAATATATTCCAGAGGGTGCCAAAGTTAAGGCTGAAGTAGATGCAGAATTGCAGCAGGACGGCACGCTTACAGCATCACCAGAAGCTAAACAATCCGCCGGAGCTATTAAAGCGGACATAAACGGTTTAGTCGGTGTTACGCGTGGACGTGTGCTGGCCGCAGAAAATTATTATGAAGATTTTGAAAGTTTCACTTTAAACCAACAAGCCGCTGATGAAGCTTTTGAACTCTCACATGTGCGACGTTCTGTTTTCGTTCCTCTTTTCGATGACCTGATCGTCATTGAAACAGGGGAAGATTGAGTTTGTGATGTATCATAGCCATGTAGTGTTTAAAAAAGCAGCTTGATACTAGGTTGCGTGTGCATCTATGTTCTGTGAATGCCCCGTCCCATTCGAGTCAGTTGTCAGTCAGTCAGTCAATCGCTTTCCAGATGGTCGGTATTGAATCCTCACAGAAATCGTCACATCGACAGATTGCCAAGGAGTCTCGGGAGTGTATGCAGGAGTGCGTGTCCGAGTTTGTATCCTTCGTGACGAGCGAGGCCAGCGACCGGTGCCACCAGGAGAAGAGGAAGACCATCAATGGAGAGGACCTGCTGTTCGCCATGTCGGTCCTGGGCTTCGACAACTACGTGGAGCCCCTTAAACTGTACTTGCAGAAGTACCGAGAGGTAAGCTCTGCAGCCACGACCAATGATTCTAGGTGATGCGGGAAAGTTTGAAGTGCAGTTAAGTTCACCAGCCCTGGTTAATGAAAACCCCCAATTTCTTATTTTAGGTGTGGAGCCTGCTTTTGTCTTGTTTTCTATACCTATGAGTAGTTTCTTCGTGTTGAAATTGATGGCGGTGTAAATGACGCTTTTTATTGTTTGTACTGGTAACTTAAAATGACGCCAGCCGCTGCTATTACCCTTATGTTTATTTTGGTACTTTTACTGGCTAGCAAACTTTACCTTCAAGTGCCTTGTGGTGGATTCTGGTGACTAAAACGCTGGATGATTGGTGGATGGTCTGAAGTACAAGCAGGTTACGTTCAAATCGAGAAAGCTTTCCTTAAATATGGATTGTTTCGAGACACCACAAACAGTACGCCGTGGAAAATTCGATCACCTCAATTGCATGCCTCGCTTTTTATCCGAGCTCAAAACAATGCCCATAGAGCTGTTATGTGTGCTTAAGCTATTGCAGGGCATAGCAGCAAAGGCAAATGGGAAGAGTCATGGGACCCCCATCGACCAACACCATAGGTGTGATGGTCCTGATGCGAACTGGTAACGGCGCTCGCAGTCATATTTGATTTGTTTTTGGTTTTATTCGCAGTCGATGAAGTCAGACAAGGTCGGCGGAGATTTCGACGAACTGGAGGAGACCCACTTCAGTAAGCCAATGAAGTGTTCTGATGATGATAATGATATTTGGGGTTTTAGGCATGTCAGCTACCTTGGCTAAGTGTGCCCAATGAACAGTTGTGTGGGTGGAGGAAATACACTTTATTAAGTTCATGAACGGTTGTATGGCCGGAGGAAATCCACTTCAGTAAGTCAATGAACTTGTGTGGGTGGAGCACTTCAGAAAGTCAATGAATTGTTGTGTGTGTATTGATGTTTTTATCGCCGTCGTCATTGTCGATTTTTTGGGTCACATGGACATCGACTGTCATTTTGTGACCATTCTTGTCTCTGGTGAAAGGATCATCTCATAGAAATAAACCGTACTAAATCGACAAGTTAAGTATTTCAGGCATTTTATTAATGTTTGCTTGGCAATAATTACCCTGATTTCTCGATAAGAGATTTCTGGTCGCGCCACCTCGACTTTGTATACACAGAGACCAACAAAAACTGTACGGACTATTTACGGTGTGAACAAAGAATGAATGCTCCATTAACCATGCAGGGATAAGCTATCCATCGAAATATTCATGTTTTTACCATTTTTCTTCAGTATAGCGCGAAATTCTTATCGTGAACTCGAATCTACGGATGGACGTATCCAGACAGGGACGAATTTCATGTGTATTTATCGACAAAGTCCATTCTGTCCGTCCATGTGTTAACACTGCCCGAGTGTACGCGATACCACACAACGGAATGGGATAAGGCGGGCCATTACCGCCGGGCTGGCGTTGACCGGACTCGTTCTCCCCACAGCCGCGCTGGACACGATCGGGGACCCTGTGCCTGCCAACGGCGCGAGTGGCGGTCTCATGTACGCCACCTATGGCAACCAGCAGTTCCAGCTCAACTGACCACGCCCCCCAGCTGCTGGGTAGTGTTACTGCGGCATACCCCCACCGTGCTGTTGTCCATTGAGGTGCCCCCTCCGGCCGTGACAGACCAATCCAGATACGCTACTGCCGGCTGCGCGGAGGTTTGTTCTGATCGGTACGGATCGTGGCGGGGACCCACCTGCCGGGGCTTCCTCAATAACGCCAGATTTATGGTGGAAGTGAGGGCACTCTCTCGTGGCGTGCTCAGGACGAACCGGTTAACCTGAGAACTGCGTGATGAAGCTCTTCATGGGGCGGGAGGACAGACTGCGGGCGACCATCTGAGCCGCGGTTGGAGTGACTGATATGGGACCTGAAGCCAAAGCCGCAGCCCAGCTGCCTTGAGTTAGGGACTTGAAGCTGACTGGTGGCGGCGGTGGACGTGCGGCCCTTCCACGTTGTGATGCAGTAACTACAGTGTGAAATGAACCTGGTTTCAACTCACGCGACCGTGCTTTATCACCCTGATGAAGTGTTCTCCACTTGTGTACAAAACAGAATATTTGATAAGAGTGTAAGGACTTTTTTTAGTTGTGCCGGTTAGTTGATTGGCTGCTAGTTTGTAGTCGCACGTTTGTGTGGTCGATGTGTCTTTTCAGAGTGTGGCTCATGAG
>JBCCWR010000017.1:0-25891 GCA_039193385.1 Verrucomicrobiota bacterium
GAAGAAAATCTGGTTAAGATGCTTAAACTAAAGAGAGCAGAAACTCCTGGTAAGGAATACTTCAATCATTTCCTACCTGAATTTCACAGATATCAACGCTCTCTTATGGTAGAGCGACCTTCTCTCTGGAAGAAATTCATCACAGAATGTTCGGAGTTGTTTACTCCGCAACAAGCACTTGCCGGCAGCTTTGCCTGTGCATTAATCCTTATGGCAGCTAGTCTCTTCTACACCGGCCATCAGTTCGCTCAATCTAATCAGTTACTAGCACAAAATCCACTTATTCAACAAGAGGTGCAACCAGCAGCTCCTGATGCTTTTGCCTACGCTAACCGTCAGGCACAACAAGCAGAGATTATACCGGCATCCTTAAATAGATTTGATCAAGATTTTAAGGACTCTCGTTATGTAACGGGACCGGTTGCTATTAACTATGAGACACAGATTGCTTTCTAAATCCCTACTGTCCCAGATAGTTTTTAGATATCTTTCCATTATCGCTTTCGCAGCCTCATTTGGTACGCAAGCTAATGCAGGATTGATAGATACGATCGGGGCAGAAGTTCAAGAGGTTTTTGATAAGAGTGCCCCTTCCGTGGTTAAAGTGCGCGCCCTAGGCGGTTCTGCTCCACTAGCCAGCACAGGATTTTTTATTGATAACCAAGGCACAATTCTAGCTTCTTATGCTGGCATTGTCGGTGCAAGAAAAGCCTGGGTGCAATATCAAGATCAGAAAATTGAAGCAAAAATCCTCGGTAGTGATCCACGCAGTGGTGTTGCTGTTCTCAAAATAGAGCAACAAGAAACCCCAGCGCTTCCACTGGGCGATTCAGATACCATCCAGCTCGCATCAGCTGTTATAGGTGTCGCCTACCCCTACAATCTCCCCCTATCCCCCACCTTTGGTATTGTTACAGGTTTTGATATCCGCTACCTGAATTATTTTTTCTGTACGACACACTTCCGAGCGGGACTCAAACTCAAGCCAGGGCAGATCGGTGGGCCTGTCTTAAACAGCAATGGTGAAGTTATGGGTATGCTTGCCCTGGCCATTCAAGATGGAGCGGAGTGTTATGCTATTCCTATTAAATCTGCTATGAAAATCGTTCAAGACATCAAGCAAAACGGAAAAGCTCATCATGCCTGGGCTGGTGTTGGCGTCTCCGAAGGAAGACCCAGTGATAATGGAAAAAAACCTGTCATCATATCGCAGCTTTATCAAGAAACTCCAGCGATCCACAGCGGCCTTGAGCCTGGAGATGTGCTCATTAAAATCGGCGATCGTGTTATCAAACATCCTAGTGATGTTCTAGATGCAGCCTTCTTTTCCTATGTCGGTGAAAAACTACCCGTGTTGGTAAAACGTGGCGATCAAGACCTCATCCTCTCTCTCGAAACGACCCTTCGCCCCGAGTCTTCTCGACTTGTAGAACCCATACGCCGATTTCTTCCGGAAAATAAGCTGCTTTTGCCAGATGAGAAAAAGCCCGAACTCATGCCCGTCAGCAATAAAAAATAAAGCCCCTCGCTGATTTTTCTAATAGATCGCCTAACTAAGTTCTGTTCACGAGACTTTAACAGTTTTTCTCTTTAATAGACAAATTATACCTCTAAGGTTTCAGCATTATGCCAGTAGCAACACCTAAACAATATGAAGCGATGCTGGATGCTGCCCAAGAAGGCGGCTACGCATACCCAGCTATCAACATTACTTCCATCACCACAATCAACGGCGCACTCAAAGCATTTGCTGATAAAAAATCTGATGGGATCATTCAGGTTTCCACAGGTGGAGGGCAGTTTGCCTCAGGGCTGAATGTTAAAGACATGGCCTTGGGCGCTGTCGTGCTCGCCGAAGCATGTCACCGCTTGGCAGAAAGATATGATATTCTAGTAGGCTTGCACACAGACCATTGCCAGCCCGCTAAAGTCGATACATTCCTCAAGCCTCTTATCGCGGAAACGTCAGAACGACGTGCCAAAGGCCATGGCAACCTCTTCAACTCACACATGCTAGATGCATCTGAACTGCCACTTGATGAGAATATGAAACTCTCCGTGGAACTCCTCGAGCTCTGTGCTCAGAATGAAATCGTCCTGGAAGTAGAAGCTGGCGTCGTCGGTGGTGAAGAAGACGGTATAGATCATTCAGATCAGCCCGCAGAAAAACTCTACACCACACCTGAAGACATGGTTCAAGTATACGAATCACTACAAGGAAAAGGACGTTATATGTTTGCCGCTACTTTTGGAAATGTACATGGCTCTTATAAACCTGGTGCAGTCCAACTACGTCCAGATATCCTCAAACTTGGACAAGATGCTGTGATTGCTAAATATGGCCAGGAAGCAGAGTTTGATCTCGTCTTCCATGGAGGCTCAGGCTCAGATCTTTCAGATATCCGTGAAACACTCGATTACGGAGTTATCAAAATGAACATCGATACGGATACTCAATATGCATTCACACGACCCATCGCTGAACACCTTTTTAAAAATTATGACGGAGTGCTAAAAATTGACGGCGAAATAGGTGATAAAAAAGTTTACGATCCTCGCTCTTACATGAAAAAAGCCGAAGACAGTCTGGCAACCCGTCTGGGTGAAGCCTGCGACGACTTGCTTTCCACAGAAAAAAGCATCTTTGGTAAAGTATAGATATTTTTCACAATCATCTTTTCATTTTTTCATTTTTAAACGGGCTGTATGATTTTTTTAATCATTCAGCCCGTTTTTTATTGGCTAATACGCAGTAAAAGTGAATGATATCTGATTCTGCTTTTCAGGACAAAAGCCCGGGTGGCGAAATGGCAGACGCAACGGACTTAAAATCCGTTGGAACCTAGTTCCGTGCGGGTTCGAGTCCCGCCCCGGGTAAATGTTGTTTACTGTAAAAGCTTATCATAAACAAATTGCTATTACCCACTAGAGTTAGCCTTTAAACTTATCTAAGAGGATTTAACGTAATTTGTGCGCAGTATTCTGAGATCAACTACTTCTTCAAAACGTCTGAGATAATATAAGATAAGGCTTTTATATCACAAGGTTTCGGTATGAGAGCTTTAAAGCCGTGATCTTTCCACGCAGCAACATCATCGGTATCGGCATGGCCTGTACAAAGAACTGCTTTTTGGTCTTTGTTAAAACAATGAATACGCTTGAGAGCTTCTATTCCGCCAATGCCTCCTGGAATGGTTGCATCTAATATAACAAGATCATAAAAAATCTCTTTGCTACTAGCTCTCTTTAAGAAACTTACCGCATCGGCTCCATCAGCAAGAGTTGAGACTTCATAGCCAATCTTGGCCAGAGATCGTGCAAGGCTCTTACGAATCATTTTATCATCATCTATAAGTAAAATCTTACCTGAACCAGTAATACATTCTTTAAATTCGGTCTCCAAATTATAATTATCAACAGACTCTGCAGCGGGAATGATCACCGTAAAGCAGGCTCCATTGGAAGTGTTGGAAATCGTGATCGTTCCATTATGCTTAGAAACGACATTATTACAGGTTGCTAAGCCAATACCATTGCCCTGAGGCTTTGTCGTAAAATAGGGATCAAATATTTTCGAGCGAATGTCATCTGGAACACCTCCTCCCTCATCAATAAAATTTAATTTAATGTAATTCCCACATTTTAACCCTAGCTTTGAAGAATCTTCAGTGATTTGAAGGAACTTTGTAGAAACATAATAGTGTCCACCATCCGGCATCACATCTCTTGAATTGATAGCAAGGTTATCAATCACTAAGGTAAGTTGTTCTGCATCTGCAAGAATATTAGGAATGCCCAAGGGAATATCAAAAACAGGCTTTATGTTGGATCCTCGTAAAGCAAACTCCACCGCAGGCGTAATTAGAGATGCAACCGAGTGCGATTTAATTTCAAAAATACCGCCTTTAGAAAAAGAAACCAGTCTGGCCGCAAGTTTACTCGCTCGTAAGGCAGCTTCTCTGGCTTCTTCTAAAAGTTCACGATCCGGCTTATCCATTAAGCAAAAATCCAAATTTGAGAGAAGCCCCATCATCATATTATTGAAGTCATGAGCTATACCACCCGCAAAAAGCCCTAAAGCCTCTACCTTGGCTGATTGTAATTTGTGATTCTCCAGCTCCTTCTGATGGGAAACATCTTCACAAACCCCCATAATAAAAAGAGGTTTTCCTTTATCACCCAGAATAGCACTCAGATGGAAATGAATATGAATTTTAGAACCATACTCGGTGATAGAATTAACCGTTGTTTCAAACTGAACCAAACTGCTGCTGTTTTGACGAATTTTATCAATGTAAGGGACACAACTAACATCAGGGTTTCTAAGAACATCATCTAATAAGTGATCAATAATATTTGTTGTCTTACTAAGTTCTAGAATATTTAAAAAGTAATCATTCCAAGATATAAGCCTTGCATCTAGGTCCATTCTTACAATACCTAAAGGAGCTTGCTCCATCATACATTTAAGCTGCTGCTCACGGTGAATCAAAGCTGACTTAAGCTTGTGTTCGCGTGTCACATCCTGCATCTCTATTAAAACTTGTCGCCCGCGCAAATTGTATCTTAAAGGAGATAAGCTGGTTGCCGTCTGTTTAACCGGATAGCAGTTATCTTTAAGTTCCCAAACCATATCTTTAAGTTTTTTGGATGAGCGATAGGATGCCTGGGTCAGCATTTCGAGAAGTTTACTTGAACTGATATCAACAAAGTTCTTAATATTAGAACCCTTAACTTTTTGACCATTTCTTGAAACTATTTTTATAAAGGCATTATTAGCTTCTACTATTTTGCCTGATGAAGATAAAACCGCTTTCCCTGTGATTGAATGAGAAAATAATTTTTTAAAACGTTCCTTAGCTTCTATAGAATCTCGCTCAGATTCTTTTAGCTCAGTAATATCGGTGCAAAGGATAACATAGTTGGTGATGATACTCTTTTCGTTAATGACTGTATCACTATCTATCTGAAACCAGGCTTTTTTGTTGTGATTGATAAGCAATTCAGCTTCGACAGAAAAATTCTCTCGTTTGATAATCGCTTCTTTAATATTTTCGAGAACATCTAATTCCTGCGATCTATCTGATATGATTTTCAGGAAATTAACATTTTCTTCGGAGTTGTAATACAAACCGAAATGCATGGAAGCACTTTCATTAAACCATTCGATTTGACCCGAACGATCTGTAATAAAGGCGATGTTACGAGTCTTACTCGCCACCATAGCAAGTTTTTCTGTTTCGGCATTGAGTTTTGCTAGATGATTTCGGGTAGAAGTGATTTCTGAAATATCAATGATTGTTGTATAGGCTTCCACTCCTCGAGTTTCACAACCACTGACTGTGCTTTGTATACGGACGTACTTGTTGCAGCCCTGACGGGAGTGCATTCTGGCGTCGATAGCATGATATGAAACATCTTTTCTGAGTTCTACTAAGTGCTCTTCATATTTGGTGCGATCACGAACTTCCAGGAAATCTATTAATTTCTTAGGGTGCCTACGGAGACTATCTTTAGCTATACCCAAAAACTCTAAAGCCATTTGATTCGCATCTAGTATAATGCCATCTAGATCTGTTCGAATAATACCTATGGGAGCAAATTCAAAATGTTTATAATATCTTTTATGAGACTCGGCCAAAGCCTCTTGAGATTGTCGAAGTTCTTCGTTTTGAACTTCTAATTCAATATGATAAATGTTGAGTTTTTGAGAAATCTCATCAGGTATATCAATGGGGCTAGTGTCATCGATAGGAATCTGTAAATTGGATGATTTTAGGCTTTCTGAGAGCGCTAAAATACCATTGGACTTAGTTTCTTGGTAAGCCATAGGGTGTTATTCTATAAAAGATTATTGAGACGCAAGCACTTTCCTCGCATCAAATTCTTGTGTGATGTTCGTATGCATAATGACTGCACCAACAACCCTTTTGTTCACCAATAATTGAGTAACATCCATACGAAACCACCTTTGCTCATATCTTGAATGACATGGGTACTCTATACTAAAATGCTTTAAGTCCCCCATCAATACCGCTTTCATTTTTTCGGCAAGCGCAGATTTTTCTTTAGCATTATCCTCATCGGAAAATTCAGCTGTTTCAAGATAACTTGTTCCTATACATGAATCTTTATCTCGTAACCCGTTTTCTTCACCAAATCTTCTCCAGGAATCATTGACGTCGGTAATGATGCCTTTCTTGTCTAAAATAGCTATGTGGGAGGGAAGGGAGTTTAAGATGACTTCTTTTGTTTGCTCTGCTTTTTTAAGTGTCTGCAAATCTTTACGTATTTGATCTTCTTGATTCTTAACATGAGTCACATTAATAACTGTGATAACAAGTCCTTGATTTTCACGTTCTTGAGTTTCAAACGGAGTGGCACGAACGAGATACCAGGACCTCCTGTTAAGCTTAATAGTTTTTTCGGAAGGTTTTTTCGTTGTGAGCACAAGCTCTGCTTCGGGGAGTATCTTAGCTATAACAGGATGGGACAGGTCACTCAAAGGACGACCGACATCATGAGGTAGAATATTGATTTCTCGCGTTAGAGCTATTGTAAAACGGCGGATTCGTAATGAGGTATCCAGCAAAAGAAGGCCAAGGTCGGTTGTTTGTAAAAGGTTATTGATATCATCATTCAAATCCATGAGATCCTGAATTTTTTCCTGATACTCGGAATTAAGCGTATGCAACTCCTCATTGACTGACTCCAACTCTTCATTAGTGCTCTGCAACTCTTCATTAGCTGCAATAAGTTCCTCATTAGTAGCTTGAAGCTCTTCATTTGATGCCTCTGTTTCCTCAATAGCTGCTTGTAAGCTTTCGCGCGTTGTCTCTAACTCTTGTTCTAGTTCATTAATTCTTTGTTCACTTTGCGTGCTAAGCTCTAATGGCTCAGCGTCCCTCGTTATATTCTTTTTTTCACTGGGCTCAATGATGACGAGCAGTTGATCTGAGGTCTCTTCATCATTGAAAGGAACGACACGAATATGGTAGTGGACGTTGCTCTCCTCACCCGACATAGGCAGAGGCAGTTTAACCGATGAACTCTCAACCGCCTTTGCAGATTTCCTGGATTTATTGATGGCAAAAGAAAGCATCATGCTGATTTCTTTAGGCAATAAATTTAACAGATTAAGACTAGCTTTACCTGGTTGAACCTTTAAGAATTTCTCAGGTTCTCCAAAACTATGTAAGATTTCATTAGCGTAATTAATGATAAAACAAGTGACTGTCCTGTCATGAACAAATGTTTTTAGAACAGACTGCCACCATCTGGGAGAAGCTACTTTTGCCGGTCCGGAAGTATTTTTTAAAGACCCTTTTGAGCTATAGATTGATGTTTCAGGGGGTTGAGAATCCGCCAGTATCCCCCCCATATAAAGACGATTGGCATTATTTTTACGAAATAATTTTGATTTTAGATCAATGGTATCAAAAGATAAGTTAAGCTCGCCTATGGTTTCGCTCGAGCCTAGAAAAAGAATTCCTTTATTTCTTAAGGCAAAATTAAAGTATGATAATATTTTCTTTTGGTGCTCGGGTTTAATGTAGATTAATAAATTCCTGCAAGTAACTAAATCAATACGCGTAAATGGCGGATCTTTAAGAACATTCTGCACCGCAAAGATAACACGATCCCTTATAAAACGGTTGATCTGGTAGTTATCCCCAAGACGAGTAAAATATTTCTCAAGATACTCTTTGGGCATATCTTCCAGTGAAGTGGGTGAGTAGACGCCATTTCCGGCAAAGTCTATACTCTCCCGGTCCGCATCTGTCGCAAAAATCTTAACGTCCAAACGCAAAGACATTTTGGCAATCTCTTCTTCAATGAGCATAGCCAAAGAGTAAGCTTCTTCCCCCGTGGCACAGCCACATACCCAAATCCTTAAAATTCCAGTTCGAGTTGCTTCCGTCAGTAACTCTGGGATAACCAATCTACGAATAGATTCAAAGGCATCTGAATCGCGAAGAAATCTGGTCACTCGAACTAATAAATCTTTGGCTAAATTGTGTAGCTGATGCTTTTCATGCTCTAAAAAAAGAAGGTATTCATCTACAGAATGCACATTATGTTCAGACATTTGTTTTTGAATGCGTCTATAGAGCGTGGTTTCTTTATAGGGCGAAAAATCGATACGTGTTTCAGAGCGTATCAGCCGAAGTATCCTTTCGATTCCACTTTTATTTAAGGCACTTGTTTCCTCTTCCTGGCTAAGACCAGTATCTTTATTATCGTGAGAGAGTTCGAATTTTTGGTCTGGAAATGCAATCTGTTTCACTTTGACGGGTATATCATGAATAGGCAAAACGTAGTCAGCTAGTCCTGTGGCAATTGCACTGTTTGGCATACCGCTGAATTTTGCAGAAATTTCATCCTGTACGATGACTGCTCCTAATTTTGACTTGATTTCCCTGATTCCCTTGGTTCCATCGCTTCCTGTCCCTGAAAGGATAATAGCAATAGATTTCTCCATGAAATCAGTTGCTAAAGAATGCAGGAAAATATCAATAGGTAAATTTAAGCCAGTATCTGGAAAGGTTTCTTTTAAATAGAGTGTAGAATTTTCTATAGTGAGATTATTTTTAGGTGGTATCAGATAAACTTGATTAGCCCTTATAGTCATTTCATGTTCTGCACGCAAAACATTCATTGTCGTGCACTTGGCTAGGAGCTCCACCATCAAGCTAGGATAATCAGGAGAGAGATGTTGGATGACTATAAAAGCCATATTTGTGTTTTGAGGAAGCCCCTTGAATAAAATTTGCAAAGCCTCAAGGCCTCCAGCAGAAGCCCCTACTCCCACTACATAATCAGGACATGTTTTTAATTTTAGATCAACATCTGTATCCACCACTTTGCATAGAAGTCTAAATCTAACATTATAATAATTACAACACTTAATTATAGGACAATAGCTAATAAGCTAAGCTCAAAGATTCTGATAAAGGGCCTATGTCCTACTTTATCTCGACGAATGATCAAATATGAACCTTATTTCAGAGATGAAGATGTTCAAAATATCGGCTTAGACATAGCGAAAAAGATTTGTCTCTGATTTGAGCAGTCAAATAAATGAGGGTAAGTTGACTAAGACTTTTTTTTCTTTTTCTTAGACGATGATAGTTTGGCTCGTTCTTCCGGAGATAATTCTGCTGCCAGCTTAAATCTATCACTTTCTGCAGGTTCATGTGCCTGTTCCATCAGCTTACGCAATTCTGAGACCATTTCTGGATACTGTTGGACTAAATTGTTTTGTTCAGAAATATCTTTGGCTAAATTAAAAAGTTCTGTTCTCGGTTCCAGATTAATATTCGTATCATACTTTATAAGTTTCCAATCCCCCTTACGAATAGCTCGCTTTCCTGTTCCTCCATAATATTCCCAATAGAGATATTCGTGTTTTCTCTGAGTGTCTTGATTAAAAAGTGTGGGGACCATCGAAATACCATCTGTATCTGGCTGAGACTCTGCCCCTGCTAATTCTCTTACTGTTGAAGAAATGTCCCAAAAAGCGGAGATGTGATCTGTTTCGCTGGCTGCTTTGATCTTCCCGGGCCACCATGCAATCATAGGCGTGCGAATACCACCTTCCCACATATCTCTCTTTCCTCCACGTAAAATACTACTGGAATTAAAGCTTTCCCGTTGATGCCCACCTTCTTGCATGGCGCCATTATCACTGGAAAACATCACAAGCGTGTTTTCGCTAATGCCAAGGTCTTTTAACTTTGCGAACAACAAGCCCATATTGTGATCCATATAGGAAACCATAGCGGCAAAGGTCGTCTTAGGCTCGCGCTCATAGGAGTAGCCTCGCTTTTTATCTTTGGGTGGTAAAAGTTCTTCTTTCAGAATAGGACGGTATTTATCCTTCCACTCTTCTTTAGCACACAGACTTGCATGAGGAATCTGCAAAGCCAGATGCAGAAAGAAAGGACCTTCTCTATGTTTTTCGATATAGCTTAGAGCTTCCTGAATGACTAGCTCGCTGCTATAATAATTACCTTCGTGTAGTGTATTATTAGGATACTCTATTTGGGATACTTCACCATGATCATTACGCCAGAGATATTCTGGAAAATACATATGCGCCTTGCCATGCGAAGTAAACCCAAAGAAATAGTCAAAACCTTTCTTATAAGTAAGTGACGCATCATCCGTATTGCAACCTACGCCGGATTTCCCAATCATTGCCGTATGATAACCGACCTGCTGCAAGGCTCTGGGAAAAATTTTCTCATGAGGATCTTCCCGCATTTGTATAGGACCATTACCACGAATATAAGTATGCCCTGAATGCTTACCTTCCAGCAGACAGCTACGTGATGGAGCACAAACTGTGCTACCCGCATAATGTTGTGTAAAGCGCATACCCTCTGCAGCCATTTTATCAATATGAGGAGTCTTGATAATTTTTTGCCCATAGCACCCTAAGTCTCCATAGCCGAGATCATCCGCCAGAATATAGATAATATTAGGCTTTTCTGAAGCTACAACCAGAGTTTGTAATGCAGCCATATATACCAGTGTAGTTATTGAAGTCTTCATTTTTTGTTCTACTTATATTTTTAACCCGCATTAGACACAAAAAACATTTCACTTAGCAAAATTATCTTGGCAGGATGTAATTTGCTTTATGTTTTCTTCTTTTTCTTTTTTTCAGTGGCACGCTCTGGATCGTAATCAGGATTAGGGCTCATCATTTGAGCATCAACTGATTTGCGCCACGCCTTTAACTGTTTTAAAAGCTCTTGTACCTTTTCTGGATGCTCAGCGGCTAGGTTAGTCTTTTCATAGGGATCTGTCTCCAGATTATATAGTTCAAGATGTCCATCTTCAAAAAACTCAATCAGCTTCCAGTTTATAGAGCGAATGGCCCCATATGGCTTGGTGCGATGGTAATGAGGATAATGCCAGTATAAATTCTTACGCTCTAACTCTTCTTTTTCTCCTGTTAGCAAGGGAACCATACTGACACCATCTACATGTTCATCCGACTTGGGGGGAAGACCTGCTATCTCTAGCATAGTGGGATAAAAATCTGTCCCTATGACCGGGACATCACAGATTGAATTCATCTTTGTTTTTCCGGGCCATTTGACTAGTAGTGGCTCACGAACACCTCCCTCATGAGAAAATGCTTTAAACCCCTTAAGACCACCGGTCGTACTATCGCGGTCTCCCCCATTATCACCCGTCAGAATAATGACCGTGTTTTTCGCAAAGCCCTTTTGCTCAAGCTTGGTCATGATACGACCTACACTATTATCAAGGCATTCCACCATCCCTGCTCGTTCGGGATTGAGATATTCATTTTTCTCGTTATTAAAAGTCTTCGCTTTTTCTTTATATTTTTCAATCAGCTCTGGAGGAGCCATAAGGGGGCCGTGCAATGTATAATAAGAAAAATATAATAGAAATGGATTATTACTATCTCGGGAATCGAGGTAGTCGACAGCAACATCCGTCAATTTATCTGTGAGAAAGTCGCCTGGTTTCCCATCATCAAGATTCGGCATGCCAAAGGGTGAGAAATACTTTCCTTTACCCTTAGGCTGCCCCCAATCACGGCCGGCAACGTTGATGTCAAAGCCATGATTTGTGGGGTAGTGCTCTTCATAATCAGGTTGATCTATAGGCATCAAGTGCCATTTCCCAATAAAAGCGGTGTCATAACCTGCTTCCTTCAAGGCCTCAGGAAGAAGCACACGGTCATGTTCTACTCTCATATTCCAGTCCGGCACCTTCAACTTCGCATAAGGTCGCTCATGTCCTTTTATCCAGTCTGTTAAACGCAGGCGAGCTGGATAACGCCCTGCTAGAATGGCAGCCCTGCTAGGCGAACATACCGTGCAGGCAGCATAACCATTAGTGAATAACATGCCCTGACTGGCTAGATTATCGATGTTTGGTGTTTCATAAAATTGAGCCCCATAACACCCAAAATCTCCCCAACCCAAATCATCAACCAGAAGAAAGACAAAGTTTGGCTTTTGTTGCGATGCTAAACTGAGCAATGGAACACATAACAAAAACAGTACACGTAAAATTATCATATAAATTTGTTATTCCTTACGCTAAAAACAGATGTATAAAGAATCTTTTAATCAATTTCTGTCCAATTCTTCACCCAGCGTAGATACACAGCATCCTGATTATCTAGAGGTTCTTCCATTTCTCCAGTGGTGGACCAGATATCGGGTTCGACAATATTAAACAATGATTTCTCCTGAGTCTTGTAATCATAAAAATAGCCATATGGTTTTTGAAATGGATCTCGCAGAAAAGAACTACCTTCGGGATCACCGACTTGTGTGCGTTTAACATCAGTCAAATAAATAGTCACACCTGCTTCAGCAGCTATGTCATAAGAGGCATCAGGCTCTCCACCACGACATAAGTCCTGAAAAAGAGCTTGAGCCGTTTCCATATAGTTATCTGGGTTTCCCTCATAGATACCGTTACCCATGCCTATAAAGTTAATTTGCGGAAAATCCCCTTGATCGGTTTTAAAATTTGCGACAGCTAGTTCAATACCAGCAATCTCTACCGTTGTCTGATGTGTTCTGGCTTTTCTTTGTATCGGCCCCGCTGTGCCAATAATCATGCCGGCTAAAACAGCAAGAATAGACAAGACAACCAGAAGCTCCACCAGAGTGAATCCTCTACGAAATCGAGATCGAATATACTCTGATTCAGTCATTTCGATTCATCTTTAAAAAATTATTTCCAGCTTGCGACGTAACTTCTGGGTAATTCCGGATCATCTCCTAGCGACCAGATAGCCACAGTAGAATTAATAGTTACGCTGTCCTGAGGCATAGCGGCGGCGGATGTATCTGGAACATCGATTCTTTTGTCATAATCAAAATCCATAATTATCTGATACTCACGATTCCAGGGGTCGACAAAGGTATCAGCATCTATAGGGTTATCAGGAGGCAAGCGGTTAAGATCATTCGCAGGTCCCTGACGAAGGTATTTTGTGTTGAAGTCAAGAAATGTAATACGGCGCGGATTATCCATCTCCGAACCTTTCTCCTCTTGACCAGTCAAAACAAAATAAAGTTCCCCTGCTTCAAACTGTTCATCCTGTTGAGGGCGACCCAATGTCTTAATAGGAAGACGATTGTATTCTGTTTTATAAGAAGCGATAGCCGTCCCAAGCTGAGCTACTATAACCTTTGCTTCAGATTTCTTAGCAAAGCGCATAGCTGCCTGAAGGCTTGGAAAAGCTAATCCCATAAGAATCGCTATGATTGTGATGACGACGAGAAGTTCCACCAAAGTAAAACCCGAACGTCGTTTGTATTTTTTTGATAGGTGATTAAGCAGAATATTCATAAAAACCGATTTTCTTGATAACAACTAATTTATCATGACTTGCTTTCATGGAGGCTCAAGCCAAAAGTCACGGTTTATTGAATTTACCTTTTAGTTTTAGTTTTTTTACTACGAGCTTTACGTGCCTTTTTGTAGCTAACAGCAGGTGCATCAGACGCATGAGGTTGATCCGTTAATAGACCCGACTGTTTTTTAAGCTCATTAATCTGATCTCGAAGCAATGCAGCCTTTTCAAATTCTAAAGCTTCAGAGGCTTTGATCATTTCCTCATTGAGCTCTTTCAGGGTTTGCATGACGTCGATATCACTCGTGCCAGCTTGAGCCACCAGGTCGGCAGATCCATTTTTCTTCATCAAAGCGCCAAGACTTTCCTGGACAGCTCGTTTAACTGTCTTCGGTTTAATGTTATGCGCTTTGTTGTATGCCATCTGTTTCTCGCGGCGGTATTTTGTCACATCCATAAGCTTTTTCATGGAACCTGTAATCTTATCCGCAAAAAGTAAGACCGTGCCGTTGATGTGACGCGCCGCACGTCCCGCTGTCTGAATGAGGGATGTCTCAGAACGCAGATAACCCTCCTTATCAGCATCCAGAATACAAACCAATGAAACCTCAGGTAGATCCAGTCCCTCACGCAATAAATTGATGCCTACCAAAATATCAACTTCACCTAATCTCAATGAACGAAGAATTTCCACACGGTCTATGGCATTCACTTCAGAATGAATATATTGGACTTTAAAGCCTGCTTCTCGCAGATAATCTGTGAGATCTTCCGCTGTTCGTTTCGTCAAAGTCGTTACTAGAACACGCTCCCCACGCTCAATACGTATACGAGCCTCTTCCATAACACGATCGATTTGCCCTCTCAGGGGCTGCATTTCAATAACAGGGTCTAAAAGTCCAGTCGGACGAATAATCTGCTCAACGTATTGACCCTTCGTATAACCGAGTTCTTTTTCTCCTGGTGTGGCAGATACATACAACGTTTGAGGGCTCATTTTGACAAACTCTTGGTAATTCAGAGGCCGGTTGTCTAAAGCAGAAGGCAGACGGAAACCATGCTCCACCAAGGTCGTCTTTCGAGAACGGTCCCCAGCATACATTCCACCTATCTGTGGAACCGTAGCGTGGGATTCATCCAAGATCACAAGATAATCATCCGGAAAGAAATCAATCAAAGTATAAGGACGAGAACCAGGAGCACGATCACTGATATGGCGCGAATAATTTTCAATACCATTGCAAAACCCCATCTCCTGCATCATATCGATATCATAGGTCGTTCGCATTTTGATGCGTTGGGCTTCAATATATTTTCCGATAGACTCAAACTGGCCTACCCGCTCTTCCATTTCTTTTTGGATCGCGACAATAGCTCGTCGAAGTTTTTCATGAGGCGTCACAAAGTGGCGTGCTGGAAAGATGATATCCCGCTCCATTTCATTGAGCGTCTCACCCGTTAATAAATCAAAGCGTGTCATACGGTCTATTTCATCGCCGAAAAACTCAATACGAAGGCCATCTTCAACATAAGCGGGAGCAAGTTCAACAACATCACCACGAACCCGAAACTTGCCACGGGTCAGCTCAATGTCATTACGTTCGTATTGAATGTCAACCAGCCGTGCTAACATCTGGTCTCGGTTCATCATGTCTCCCACAGCAATAGGCAAAACCATATCCTGATAGTCCTCCGGTGAACCTAAACCATAGATGCAAGAAACACTGGCCACCACAATCACATCCTTACGTGTGAGAAGTGAACTTGTTGCCGCCAGGCGCAATCGCTCAATCTCATCATTGATACTGGAATCTTTCTCGATGTAGGTGTCAGACTTGGGAATATAAGCTTCGGGCTGGTAGTAATCAAATTAGCTAACAAAATATTCAACCGCATTATCAGGAAAAAATTGTTTTAATTCGCTGTATAATTGAGCCGCCAGGGTTTTGTTATGTGAAAGGATAAGAGACGGTTTATTCAGGCGTTCAATAACATTTGCCATGGTAAAAGTTTTACCTGAACCCGTAACGCCTAGTAGCACGGCATGTTTCTCACCCGTCTCAAGCATGCCAGATAACTTGTCTATCGCCTGTGGTTGATCACCACTTGGCTTCATGGTTGTATCCAGCTTAAAACTACCCATAGCTGAAAAGACTACGCACCAAAAAGCAACATGCAACCGTACGAGCTAAACTATCAATCATCTAAAAATTCAAGCTAAGCAGAAAAACCTTTTCCCTCGCCAATAAGGCTCTGTGCGTTGAGCTGATAAGCACCCTCAGGCTGACGGAAAATATCCTCCAGCCAATTTGCGAGATGCTCTTTTACACTTAGAGGATAATCTTTGTATTGAAGATTCATCTTAAGATCCAAAGCCATAAATTTAGACATAACAGCAACGGCAATTTTTAAAAACTCTTCGCGCTTCTTAACTGGATAGAGACCGGGCGCCTGACTCGCTTTTACTTCAAGCTTTTGTAATAAGGTTTCAATACGTAAATTCAATTTCTCAGATTCTGTCATGCTTCTCATCTAAGTTAAATATATGATCTTATGTTTACTGGTTCTTTTCGTTGATCTCAGGCAAGAGAATTTCTACTGCAGCATCCTCTTAAAGCTTTATGAATACACTTTGCTTTTGCCCTAATTTCTGTTTCCACGCTCTCTTAATAGCATACTGCTTTATAATCTCAAAATGATTGATTTTTTCAGGCAGCTTCTCACATATTCCTTAAGAGCCTGAATTCAGGAATCAAACATAGCATCCAAACTTCCTTCTGTAAAAAGAACTTCCTTTCAATCAGCAACGATAAATTTGCCATAAGAAAAATAAATGGCCCCAAAGGACCTTATTCTTTTTGCTAGAACTAGAGCACTCCTTTTAGATCAAAAGCCTTTCATACCAAAGATCGAGCTATCCTGTTTCTTATGACCATGCAGAAATATTCATTCTCTTATAGACCTATCTTAAACCCGCATTAAGCAATAGCGGGACGTCCATCTGCACAAAATCTGGTTCGCCCTCTATTACTTAATGCGGATTTAATAAGACAAAATTTTAGACAAGCACTTGACTCAAGGCTATTTTCATAGGTTATTAGAAAATAATCGGCTTACTTAGTTATACTACTACAGACAAGGACTATTGATTTTGAATAACACGAGAGTCATCACGTACTCATCATCCATTACAGCTACTCTCACACATGACTGCCCCTGGTCTTGCTCATACTGTGGCTTTAGAACAATGCATGAGGGTCTTATCTCAGAGTCTAAAATCCATGACCTCATCTCACAAGCCAAGCAATACGGAGCGCGCGAAGCTCTCATCATATCTGGAGAGAACCCTGAACTTTTCGCTCACATTCGCCAGCAACTCCAAGAGCGAGGTTTCAAAGATTTTATCGATTTCACCATCTACGTTGCCGATTTATTCACAAAAAACGGCCTTTTACCTCATAGCAATATTGGGGCCCTCAACTGCAGCCAGCTCAAGCGCCTACGCCCTCACTTTGCTTCAATGGGACTTATGCTGGAAAACATTTATCACTTACCTGAAGTGGCACCCCAAAAGACAGTGGCAGAGCGCTTACAAACCATTGAATCCGCAGGAAGACTAAACATTCCTTTTACCAGTGGTATTCTCATAGGAGTTGGTGAATCTCCCCAATCACGACTCGATTCACTTGATGCTTTAGCTGAACTTCATCACAACTACGGTCATCTGCAAGAAATTCTCATTCAGAATTTTATACCCAATACACACTGTAGCTTAACATCCGTCAAAGCACCGGAACTTGACGAATACATCACTCTCATTGATCATTGGAAAAAGGTATCTCCTGATGTAGCCATACAAATTCCCCCAAATCTAAATCCTTACTGGCGCGAATTACTGCCCTACATTCAAGATCTTGGAGGAATCTCAACCAACCGAGATGAAGTTAACCAACAAAGTCCGTGGCAAAGTCTTACTAATTACCGTCGCATAGCGGACCCTGCTAAAATTACATTGAAAGAACGGTTGGCTGTTTATGATCATTACATTAATGAAGCATGGATGGACCCCCAAATGCTTAAAGCAGCTATGAATGTAAAGTCATCTGAATCATTTAGTCTTACTAACAAACGTTGTCTGACTGGGCAAAATGACAATTTATGGAAGATGCCTACAGATGAGCTCATCCTGGAAGCTGATTGTCTCAACAAACAAATGCATGGTGATGTCGTTACCTATGTCCATAATAGAAATGCGAATTTCACTAATATATGTTATGTTGGATGTTCATTTTGCGGCTTTCAACGAACCAAGTCTGATGATGATTGCTATACCTACTCGCCTCAAAAAGTCGTTGAACAAATCTACCAGACACCTGAAGTAACCGAAGTTTGCCTGCAGGGGGGTATTAACCCAGAACTTGAATTGGATTATTACCTCGAACTCATCCGTAGTATTCGCGAAGCATTTCCAAAGATGCACATCCACGCCTTCTCACCTATGGAAATTCATTCGTTGCATAAAAAATCAGAAAAGAGCTACTACGACATTTTACAAAGCCTCATGGAAGTCGGGCTCAATTCTATACCTGGAACAGCAGCTGAGATACTTGTAGATGACATACGCAAAATTGTTTCCGGTAACAAGCTTACCACCAGCAATTGGCGAGAAATCGTTACCACAGCCCATCGTTGCGGACTCCCCTCCACTTGCACTGTCATGTTCAATCACATCGAGACATGGGAAAACATTAGCCAACACTTTGACTTAATTAAAGACATACAACTAGAAACTGGTGGCTTCACAGAATTCATTCCTCTCTCGTTTATCCCCTACAATAACAGACTCGGTCAAAAGATGAGTAAAGATGCTTCAAGTAAAGAAGCGTGGTTTTTAGAACATGAACAACGTATGATACACAAAGCTAAGCGCATTTACCCCTTGGCACGTATTTATTTTAAAGATCTTATTCCCAACCTTCAGACCTCATGGGTCAAATTAGGTAAGGAACTTGCCCTGGAAAGTTTAAACTGGGGATGCAACGACTTTGGCGGCACACTTTACCAGGAATCCATAACCAGTGCTTCAGGTGGACGTCATGGAACAAATATGAGATTAAACGAGATTAAGAACGCCTTATCATCGGCTGGTAAAAGACCTTATCAACGTAACACTCTATACGATCTAGTCTCTCCTAAAGTGGATGCCATCAAACTTTCTTAAACCCGCATGATGCAATAGCGACGCGACCATCTGTGCAAGATCTGACTCGCCCTCTATGGCATCATGTGGGTGTTAAACGACTTCTTCTATTACAGGGTTTTCCAACTTACCTATTTTTTCAATTTCAATGATCACTCGATCTCCATGCTTAAGCCATACCTGAGGACTACGCCCCATGCCAACACCGCTCGGTGTACCTGTCAGAATTACCGTCCCTGGCAAAAGAGTCATACTCTGACTGAGAAATGAAATAATATGACTTACATTAAAAATCATATCATTTGTATTGGATTCCTGAAGCACTTCACCATTAACAATGCAACGAATATTCAATGCATCCGGGTCTATCAGTTCATCTCGCGTTACAATCCAGGGGCCCAATGGACAAAAAGTATCGAAACTCTTAGCGCGACACCATTGACGTCCGCTACGCTTCATCTGCCAATCACGAGCACTAACATCATTGGCACAAGTAAATCCTAAGACATAGTCGAGTGCTTTCTCCCTTTGCACATTCTTACATTTTCTACCAATGACAATGGCGAGTTCCGCTTCGTAGTCAACTTCATCACTGCGTGAGATTCGAGGCAACTCAATCGGATCAAAGGGATTCTGCACCGAGGCAATGTTCTTCATAAATAAAATAGGATATTGGGGCATCTTTGCGCCCATCTCATCCGCATGAAGTTTATAATTCAACCCAATACAAATGATCTGCTCAGGCTCTAGAGGTGCGAGTAACTTTTCAACCGATTCATTCTCCTCAGTTACGCTAAAACCATCAAACCAATCCCCCACTATTTTCTTAACACATGCAGTGTACTCAACGCCTTCCCAAGCACCCAAGCAAATCTCATTCTCTTGATTAATATAACGAACCAACTTCATGTTACTTAACTTACAACCATCTCTCCTAGTAGATCTTGCAGATCCTTCACCTCAAGTTCATCAAGTCGATCCAAGGCACGGTCTGCATCTTTAAGCGACTCGCGTGTATGTGTTGTTGCTACTGCAACCACTTTCATACCTGCAGCACGTGCCGCTTCAATACCAACATGAGCATCTTCAAAAACAACACATTGTGCAGGTTTCCGCTTTAGCTTCTCTGCTGCTTTGAGAAAAACTTCCGGATCAGGCTTACCATGACTTACATCTTCGGCAGAAACAATTTCCTCAAACTTGCCCATGAGTCCCAAACTCTCAAGCGTCGTGGTAATATTTAGACGGTGTGTGGATGAACCAATGATACATGGCACACCAGCCGCATCGAGTTTCTCTAACCACTCTTTCACACCATCTAAAGGCGCAATACCCCACTCTTGTACCACTTCTCGATAGAGTGCTTCTTTACGTAAAGAGAGTCGATGCACTTCCTCTTCATTCTGCGTCCACTTGAGCATAGTGGGAATGATGACTTCATTCTTCATACCAAAGCCCTTCTTAAAATGATCATCCGGCAAAACATGCCCCTCTTCCTTAGCTAATCGCTCCCAGCTCTCCTCGTGATGCCTGCTTGAATCAATAATCACTCCATCCCAATCAAATATAGCTCCAATACCTTTACTCATCTAAAGAGGATTAAACCAATCAAACAACCGCTGTGCAATCATAGATCGCATCACATTCTGTATCTCCAATTGAATTGAGAAATCCCTTTCTCTTCTCTATTTTTTCGTAATAGTACATGACCTTATGAAGATTGCTATCGCCTCCGACCACGCGGGACTTTTATACAAAAGAAAGATTATATCTTTCCTAGAGAAAGAAGGTCATGAAGTTAAAGACTATGGAACAGATAAACCTGAATCATGCGATTATCCGGACTTCATACGACCTGCTGCTGAAGCTGTAGCTAATGGGGAATATGAACGAGGCATCGTTCTCGGTGGGTCCGGCAATGGAGAAGCCATTGTGGCTAACAAAGTTAAAGGCGTTCGCTGCGGGCTATGCTGGAGCGTCGAAACGGCAAGACTTAACCGTCTGCATAACGATGGCAATGTCATTTCTATTGGCGAACGCGTTACTCCAGAAGATCTTGTTCTCGAGATTGTTAAAACTTGGCTCGAAACGAAATTTGAGGGAGGACGACATATTCAACGCATTCAAAAAATTGAATAAGTAACATCGAGTCTATGCAAATTCTTGGAATCGACCCTTCTGTTCGCTCCACTGGCTACGGAATTATAGAGTTACAAACGGCTACGAAAATTAAAGTCGTAACATATGGAACAATCCGAAATCCTGAAAACTTATCGCAGTCAGCGTGTTATCTGAACATAACCGAAACGCTTCGAGACCTAATCAGAAATTTTTCTCCCACCGAAGCTGCTTTAGAAAACATTATTTATGTTCAGAATACACGTACCGCAATAGCTATGGGAGGAGCTAGAGGTGCGGCTCTCGTCGCCTGCGCTGAATCCGGCCTAAATATTTCAGAGTATCCTGCTAAAGTTATTAAGAAATCCGCCACAGGCTTGGGCTCTGCTGCTAAACAACAGGTTGGTTTTATGATGCGTGCCACACTTGGACTTAAAGAAAATCCATCATCGGATGAAGCAGATGCGCTCGCTATTGCACTAACACACTCGCGTCATACAACCTAACGATACCGCTGCATGACTGCAAACTATACTGCAGTATCTTCCCCGTCATCATCAAATTCGATGATGGCATTCAAAGCATCGGCAAATTCTTTCATACCTGTCGAAGGCAGAATGATCGTATCCCGCCTACCGTTAACATCCTCAGTAATTTTAAGGAAGCGCCCTCTTTCATTCTCCTTGAGGTCAAAATAGAATTGCTTACGCTCTACCGCTATTTTTTCACTTCTTAGAAGGTTGTCCATATACCTGTCCCTATATTTTCGTAACTTATTGAAGCAACAAATTAAGTCTCATGAAGACTAATTAGTAGTATTAGCACAATAAATCCACGAAAAGAAGTCCGATTTAATTTTTCAAGCTACGTACTCGCTATACTCTTAACGAACAATGTATGCAATCGTTATTTAACTTGTTTTCAATACTCTCAAGGTATCCTGTCCCAATTTTCAAGAAATTGCTCTTTATTTTTATAGAGTTCTAGACGTCTTTTCATAGAAGCTACACGTGATGCTTCGGGAAATTTCTTAATGGCTTTTTTTAAAACCTGTTGAGCACGAGAAAAATTTTTCATCTCAACATAACCAGCAGCAAGAACATCGTACGCCTCTGGAGATTCACGTCCTTCAAGTGATTTCTGGGCAAGAGTAACAGCAAGAGGGCCATCACGAAAACGCTTAAAAGGATTGGTGGCCCTAAACCAACCCACCGTAATATAATCTGTAGGCGTTTTAGGTTCTAATAAAATAGCCGACTCCATATCTTGGATAACTTCCTCAACCAATCCAATCTTTGCTCCGCAATAAGCACGTCGCAGCAACACTGTCGGCGACTCTTTAATTTTCAGAGCATTTGTATAAAGTTCATATGCGCCATGAAAATCATCCTGAGACTCTTTATCAAAACCCGATAAAACATATTCAACGAAGTTGTTTTTCTTATTAGGTTTATCATTTGGATCGACTTCCTGAGCCCCAATACACTGCCCATCCCAAAGTATAAAACCCGATAATAAGACTGCATAAAAACAAAGTGCTTGATATGTAGTCATAAAATATCAGTTACTTTTCGAGTTCCAGTCGAAAAATTAAGTTCTCTGATGCCGTAATAAAGCCCTCTTTCATCTCAGGATTAGCAATAAAACCGGCTGCACGTCTGGTGATCTTAAGCATGTCTTCTTCACGCGTTAAGGGCAGAGTAACATCAAATTCCCTAAAACCTTGTTCTAATATTTCTATACCGGCAGCTCCAATATAAAATGTTGCTAGAATTTGTAAGCGGGCCAGATAGCCATTTGAGTCATCTCCAGTTGCACGGTAAATTTCCTTCTCAGCACGACGGGCTGCTTCAGCCAGATCTGTCTTTGCTGCCTCTTCAACGATGTCTTCCTCGACACGCTGCACTGCCTTTTCCATATTCAGCACAGCTAGATTCACGGGTTGACGTAAATATTCTACCTCAGCATCACGATCAAAAAAAACTGCCATAAAGTACCTATCGCTAAAATACTTCAGTAAAAGCGCATAGTTCTCATAATGAAAAACTGCTTCTTTAATATCCTGACCCAAATCATTTTTATGTGATAAAACCTTTTGTATTCTGTCTGCTACTTGAACCAGGCTTGTGTCTGTATAATGGTCCGGCATATGGCGCGCCAGGATTTCATTTTCTTCATTAAAAACAAAAACGGCAGAAACAACATCTATCATGGCCAATCGCTCTAGCGCAGGTAGTGTTCTTTTTTTCTCCTCCTCGCTCATTCATCCTCCAAAAGCTCATTTAGTTTTGCGTCAAAATCATCTACCGAACTTTCTCGATTGGTAATAACATAGATGAACCCACCAGCTAATTCACGGTGCCAGATACGATACTGCTCTAATTCGCAATACCAAAATCTAAGCCTACCTCCGCCTAATCCGCTGCCCAAATTTTCTATCTGCCCGGTAAAGCTCTCTAACCAGTCTGCATCAATAGCCTCGATCGGCGGAGTACCTGTTAAGAGACGAATACGATCATTCATTTCATGATACAAACAAATAACACCTTCCAACTTTTTAACCTGTTCAGTAAGCATTCGGATGAAATTTGCATAATCGTCTTGAAATCCGAAATTTTTCTCCGATTCAATATCTATGGTTGCCACAGATAGATTCTTAACTGCTTCACGCACACCAGAAGCAGAACCCACACCACGAACATCTTCTATAAGCTTATCTACAGGATCCCAGAGCGTTCGCTTAATGCCCATGGGAAGTTCAGATATGCTGTAGCTCTCAATCTGCCAATTTAATATTTCGGCAAAAGCCTTGGGGCCCCATTCACCTGCACTGCTAGCTTCAATCAATTGCGCTTCTTTAAAATACAGAAAGCCTGCTTCACCGCCCTGATTTTGAACTGTTAGCATACAGTTCCTCTCAGCCACACATTCATTTTGAATAATTTCTACAAGATCATGCATAAATGCTCTCTAGATGAATCCTCACCGCTTCATCAACTACCTATAACTTTTACCTTCTCGATCCATGCCGTCGACCCGAAAAACTCAAGACTTGCCTCAAGTAAATTGTCTACGGCACTTTCCTGATGGCAAAGAGCAAAAACTGTTGCCCCGCTCCCGCTCATCATCGCCGCAGAAACACCCTCCTGCTTCGCAAGCCATTGTTTAGCCTCAGCAATCCAAAGATATTTTGCGAGAACCGGCATCTCAAGATCATTGCGTAATGTAAACTCTTCCCATGTTTTAGAATTTCGCTTACGCATATGGAGCATCATCTTACATTCATCAGCCTGTTGCGGATTCTGTGCATAGGCTTTGTATGCCCAAGGCGTTTCTACACCAAAACCGGGATTTACCAACATAATCCATAAATCTTCTTTGAGTGTGACAGGTTCAATAATTTCTCCTCTACCACGACAAACAGCCGGACCATCCTGCAAAAAGAAGTTAATATCGCTACCTAAATCAGCAGCTATTTCATGAAGAACTGCATCACTCAACCCCGCCTGCCAGAGTTCATTGACACCACGTAAGACAGCCGCACAATTACTACTTCCACCGGCAAGGCCGCCTCCCATCGGAATTTTCTTTTTCAAAAGGATTCGCACGCCCTTACTGATGCCAGCTCTCTCTCGCACTCCTTGTGCAGCTCTGTAAGCCAGATTATCCGTTCCACAGCTCAAATCCATTCCCTCTACCTGGATGATAATATCATGATCCATCTCTTCGATCTCTATTTCATCTTTCAAGCTAAGTGGAGCCATGAGAGTTTCTAGCTCATGAAATCCGTCTTCACGCTTTCCTAAAATTTTCAAATACAAATTAACTTTAGCCCTTGCTTCAATCTTCATGCCGAGGGAATCTTAACCCGATACCTATGACATCTGACAATTTGATTCTTGCCTTAGATTTAGATAATCCTCAAACAGCCCTAGAATGGGTGAACCGTCTTAATTCAAAAATTGGTTACTTTAAAGTCGGCTTACAACTCTTCACCCTTGGTGGTCCAGAGCTCATTAAAGAAATCCGTCACACGGGTGCTAAGGTATTTTTAGATTTAAAATTTCATGATATTCCAAACACAGTGGGTCGCGCCATCGAAAGTGTATGCCAACTGGATATTCATTTCCTGACTATTCATACCCTAGGAGGGAAAGCCATGATGCTTGAAGCGGTCAAAGCAGCCTCCGCTTTTCCTCAAACACAATTACTGGGTGTTACCGTCTTAACTCACCACGATGAAAGTGAGTTAACAGATATCGGTTTCGATCACACACCTCAAGGACAAGTGCTTCACCTTGCACGCCTAGCTAAATCTTCGGGAATAAGCGGACTTGTCTGCTCACCACTTGAAGTGCCACTGCTACGAGATGAATTTGGCGAACATTTCACCCTGGTAACTCCGGGAGTCCGCCCCGCAGGGGCTGACCTTGATGATCAGACTAGAGTCACAACGCCTGAGGAAGCATTAAAAAATGGCAGCCATCACATCGTGATAGGACGACCTATCATGAAAGCGAAAAATCCTGAAGCTGTCGTGGACCAATTACTAGCTAATCCACCACACAACTAAACTGATGGAATCCATTGCCTCAGCATTTACCTGGATCGACTGGTTGGTCGTAGCAGGCTATCTGTTATTCACGACGTGGGTTGGCCATGCATTACGTGGCAAACAATCTACGATGCGAGATTTCTTTCTGGCAGGTCGTAGCCTTCCTTGGCCTGCTGTCTGCGGCTCAATCATCGCTACAGAAATCAGCGCTATTACTTTCATTGCCGTACCCGGAACTATCTTCGCTATGGGCGGCAACTTTACATACCTGCAATGGGCCTTCGGGTCCATTGTAGCTCGATTCATCATAGGCTATTTCCTAGTGCCAATTTACTATAAAGAAGAAGTTTATAGCCCCTATGAATTCATGGCTCGCAAACTGGGTGCTGATCTCAAGGCTATAACCACCTTCCTGTTTTTTTTAGGTTCTATTCTAGGCCAAAGTGTGCGTCTTCTTGTTACTGCTATTATTCTTCGCACAATCACTAATATTCCCATCGAGCTTTGTATCATTATCATCGCACTTTTTGCCATAGGCTGGACACTTATGGGCGGGATGACCACGGTTATCTGGACTGATGTCGTGCAATTCTGTTTATTTGTTGGCGGAGGCTTCCTTGCTTTTATATGGATTATCTCCTCACTAGACGGAGGCTTTACC
>JBCCWR010000018.1:0-24425 GCA_039193385.1 Verrucomicrobiota bacterium
CAATTGTTAATATAATTTATATAATCACTCTTGAAAATACTTATCGTCGCCTAATTGTAACTTTGAGGATACGAGATCGAGATGTTAGAACTACAATCTTACTTTCTATGAATAAAATTCTTGCTCTAGTTCTGGCGATAGCTGGACTCTCTTTGTCGCAATCCGTAGTCGAAGCTAAGGAGGTTCGATGGAAGGGAACAGTTACAGCTGTTAATAGTAATGGCTACAAAGTGGGCCGTGGCTTCACTGCCATTGATGAAAATGGTCAACCCAAGATGTTTTACATTAAGAGCCTTGACCATCTTGACGTCGGAGATCGTGTCGCTCTTCGTTATATTGATGCTTATCGTTTTCCTCTCAATGTGACTACAATTAAATTTCTTCCTCCTAAGAAATAATCGTATCTTACTTTGAGCCGTAATAGAAAAACCGAGTAGAGTGAATTTTCACCTACTCGGTTTTTTGTAAGATATACATTCTGTCGATAAAATTCTAGTGTACACCTTCAAGCTTTTGTGTGACGGAATCTACTGAATGACGAAATTTTTCATTAGAGTTCATGCGTTCTTCGATGGTTTTGCATGCGTGTAGGACAGTGCCATGGTCGCGTCCACCAAATGCTTCACCAATTTCCTGAAGAGATTTGGGTGTCATTTTACGGCTAAGATACATAGCAACCATACGAGGCACAGCAATGTTGGCTGGACGTCGCTTGCTTGTCATGTCTGTCATACGTATGTCAAAGTTTTCAGCTACTCGTTTTTGTATGCTTTCAATGGTGACAATTTGACGGGCTTCTTGTTGGATGAAATCTTTCAGTAGTTCTTCAACTTGATTTTGAGTGATTTTACGGTCATTGAGTGTAGCCCATGCCGCAACTCTGTTTAATGCTCCTTCTAGGCGGCGGATATTTGCTTTAACACGTTCTGCTATAAATAGTAAAACTGAGTCCCCTAGTCGGACCTGCATTTTGGTGGCCTTAGAACGTAGAATGGCAAGACGTGTTTCAATATCTGGAGGTTGAAGCTCAGCTGTTAGTCCCCATTCGAAACGAGAAACAAGGCGTTGTTCAAGATTACTCACATCACTGGGAGGGCAGTCACTAGATAGGACGATCTGCTTGTTTCCATCAAAGAGTGTATTGAACGTATGAAAAAACTCTTCCTGGGAGCGATCTTTACCTGCGAAGAATTGAATATCATCAATAAGTAGTACTTCGGCTTGTCGATAACGGCGGCGGAACTTAACGAGTTCACCGTGTTGGATGGCATCAATAAATTCATTTGTAAAATGTTCTGAGGTCACATAGATAACGCGAGCGTTTCTGTTGTTTTTCTGAATATGATGTCCCACGGCGTGCATCAGGTGTGTTTTACCTAATCCAACAGAACCATGAATGAAGAGAGGATTATAAACTCGAGCGGGTGAATCAGATACAGCAAGGGCCGCGGCATGGGCAAATTGGTTATTAACACCCACGACAAAACTTTGAAATTCGTAGTTGGTTTTAAGATTGTTTTTCTGTTGAGCAGTTGACTTGGAAAGCTCGACTTGAGATTGCTTCATTTTTTCCTCAACAGCCTTTTTATCTGCTTTAACAGATGTTCCATTTGAATGGATGGATTCAAAAATAATTTCCACATTCCTACCAGTTACATGTTCGGCTGCATCTCTAAGTTGATTCAGATAATTTTCTTCGATCCAGTATTCGTAGATAGAATTCTCAATGCCTAGGCTTAAGCGTCCAGAATCGTATGAATTAACTGTGATAGGGGCGAACCATCTTTGAAAAGCGTCAGGAGAAATGAGATTCTGAAGTTCTTTGCAGATCTTTTCCCATGTGGCGTCGCTGTTAAGTGTGTGCGAACTTTCTGATAACATGTGTGAGAGCTATTAGAGAACGAAGAAATCTACAGACAAGCCGAAAACACCTTTTTATTTAAAAAGTCACAATAGAGCTAATTAGTAGTAAAAATAATAATTAAATTTGCGACAAAATGTCTCTAAAGGACTGCTTGAGCTTGACTCTTGAAATGTGACACAATTAAAAAAATGGCGGTTAGCGGTAAATATCTATTGATCGATGGGCATAGTGTTATATATGCATGGCCACATCTTAGAAAATTGCATGAAAAAGATCGGCGTGCAGCTCGTATGCAACTCATAGATCAACTGGGAAAGTTCCATGATATTTCAGATTGGTTGGTAACGCTGGTTTTTGATGGACAACAAGGAGTTGTGGAAAAAGCTCAGAAGGGAAAAATGGTTGTACTTTATGCGCAAAGTCATCAAACAGCTGATGCTATCATCGAGAGACTCGTCGCAAAAGTACCAGATTCGACACAAGTTTGGGTGGTAACAGCAGATGGAGGAGAGCGTAGAATGGTTGAATCCTTAGGAGCTATCTCAGTGGATCCGAAATGGTTACAGCGTGAAATAGAAAATGAAACAGGAGTTTGGTCTAAGGAATTGGATAAAATCCATTTAAAGGCTAAATGGTAGATAATTATAATTGACAGAAAAAAAATAGACCTCAAACTTCCGTAAGTAGTTAGAAATACAGGCTATACAGGAGAAAATAATGTCTAACATGTTAAAAGTGATTTTCCCGCTCGTAACCATTATAGCCAGTGCGGCTGGTATATTTTTTGGACTCGGGCTCAATGGGGAAAAGAAAACCTATATGGGGCAATTGGTTCAAACGGAGCGTGCGCTCAAGCAAACCCCTATATTCGGATATAGCGCCAACTATCTGGTAAACAAAGGCGAACCTGCTGCTTCTATTGAGAAAGCTGGTAAAATAGCGGTAGGTTTCATGGAGGAGCGAGATAATCTGCAAAAGGAACTCGATACAACGAAAGCAACTCTCGATAGTACTGAGTCAGAAGTTCAATCACTCACAGCTAAATTAACCGAAGTAGAGCGTAAGGTAGAAACAGCAAGCCAGGAGATGGAAGCAGCTAAAACCAAAGCGCAGGATTTGGAAGGTCAACTGACAAAAATCAGTGAAGATTTGGGAGGACGCGATGCCGCACAAGTAGCAGCTGAACTGGATAATTCCAATGAAGCTCTTCGCGTAGCCAAGGCGGAGAAAAAGATTTTGGATGATAAGGTTGTTACCATGTCTCAGGAACTACAGAAATATAAAGAATTAGAAGTTTTAGCCAATGAACAGCGTGCTCCTCTATCTTTAACGGGTAAAATTGTAGCTATTAATAAGGAGTGGAATTTCGTTGTATTAAATGTTGGCAAAGATGATCAGTTAGCTGATGGGATTGATTTGACTGTTTATCGCGGCAATGACCTAGTTGGTAAGGTGAGGACGGTCAGCGTTGATGCTAACACAGCTATTGCAGACATTCTTCCAGATTGGACAAAAGCTGAAATTCAGATTGGCGATCAGGTTATTTTCTGACACCCTCTAGTTCTATATGTTCAAGCTTTGTAAAATTACTTTTGGTCTCGTGCTTACAGCCGTATTGTCAGTTTTTGTATCATGTGCTTCTACTTCCACAGGAGAAGAAGATCAAGTTTCTACACTCCCTTGGAACTCGCCCCAGAGTTGGGAAGGTCAAGGTGCTCTCGGTGGTATAGTGGGCGAAAATTGATCAAGTAAATCGTTCATGTTCGCAATAAAACTTAAGGATTTGATCCTTAGGTCTCCTTTATTACTTTCTCCTATGGCAGGTTACACGAACTTGCCCTTCCGTCTCTGTGTACGCTCTTTGGGCGGCTTATCGATTGCAACGACAGATTTGGTTAGCGCCCGTTCATTACTTGAAATGAATCCGAAGGGTATACGAATGGTAGCTAGTTGCTCCAATGATCGGCCCCTCGGGGTACAGCTTTTTGGAGGTAAATCCGATGAATTGCGTGATGCAGCACGTTTTCTGGAGGATCTAGGTATTGATCTGATTGATATTAATATGGGATGTCCTGTAGAGAAAGTGACGAAACAAGGCGGTGGAGCGGCTTTGATGAAGGATGAAGAGTTGACAGAGGAGCTTGTACGCAATGTTGTCGATGCAGTTGATTTGCCAGTTACGGTGAAAATGCGCCTGGGTTGGGATGATGATAACATCAATGCGCATAAGATTGCGCCGCGTCTTGAGCAGATGGGCGTAGCGGCAGTTGCTATTCACGGACGCACACGAGAGCAGGGGTACACAGGCAGTGTAAATCTCGATGGAATTCGTGCTGTAGTTGAGTCGGTGAAAAAAATTCCCGTTTTTGGCAATGGCGATGTATCAACACATCATGATGCTAAACGAATGATTGATGAAATCGGTTGTGCAGGTGTCATGGTTGGGCGTGCAGCATTGGCAGATCCTTTCTTCTTTCGCAAGACATTACATTTTCTCGAAACAGCGGAAGTGCATCCTGAAATTACATTAGAAGAAAGGATGCTATTTATGCATCGTCATTTTGCTACAGCGGTATGGTTCTATGGCGAGCATGAGGCATGCGTCCTTTTCCGTAAAGTAGTGCCTGGCTATAGTGAGTATTTTCCATCTAAAGAAACCTGGCGTAGAGAGACACAGGAAATGTCATGTGTGGATGATTACAAAAAGATTACCAAAAAGTTATGTCCATCGGATCTTTCAGAACTTTGTCGAGAGCCTGATTTGGATGTGGTAAGAAATATAGATCTTTTTAGCAGATGACCTTAAGAAAATAAACGTGGCCTAAATTCTTAAATAAGATATGTTTAAATACTAATGTTTAGCATAGATAGTTACCAATATGCCTTGGAGAGTACGCGTATTCTTCTACCGCCAGATCGGCGACTTGAGACGTTTGGTACTTCTGTGTTAAGTTATTATCTCATTACAGAAGAGATGGATCAGGTTAATTGTTCAAATGTTCGCGAAGGACAAATCGTTGCTGAGAAACCAGAAATTATTACGCCGGATCGTATGGCTAATCTAATGCTAGATGGCTGGGGTGAGCAAGGTGAAGCATTTATTGATGCGCTGGGTCCAAATTTGAAAAAAATGACCTTTCTTCAGTATGGCTTTAGCCTGAAGAAAAAAGAAATTAAATTTTATCAGCTCCATGAATCCTTGCCTGAAGTTTGTGATAAAGTAAAAGAGCAAGTTTCTAGTAAGGAAGATCCCCTCTCTGTGGTAATGACTGGTGTGGACGATGCCTGGGAAGTTAGTTTGCTTAAGTTCATGGTTGAAATTGCTGCGTCATCGGGACAATCCAATATTAAAGATCTTAGAGATCTCGGCTTCATTTAAATTCGCGCTCATCAATCCTCAAAAAAAATTTATCGCTCCAGCACTGTTTTGTTTGAGTGCAGCATAAAAGTATTTATGATCATATTAAGCGGAGCAATCTAGGGTGTTAGATTAAGACTCTGGCTTACATTTTGCAGATAGAGTCAATGGACAAGTTATGGTTGCACACAATTGACGTAGCAGTATGCGCGTTGCTTTTACGTATAGTTCTTGGTTGGTTAGTGACCTACCGTAGGTTACTGTGGCTTTTACTTTCTGTCATTGGTTTGGCTATTGCTGTCTCTCTGATTTATTATTTTAAATTACCATTTGCCAACATCTTGGTGGCGGTTCTTCTAGCGCCCATTCTCATTATTATCATACTTTCCTTTTTGCCTGAGTTAAGCCGGGTGTATCAAGCAGCAAGTCATGGCAATCTCTTTGGTGCTCGTGGGCAAGTGTCTCGTGAAATCATTCCTATTTTAGGTGATGCTCTCTCTGAAATGGCTGAAATAAGACGCGGCGGACTTATTGTTTTACCTCGTGGCGATAGCATCGACTCTTTAATTAGTGGTGGAGAAGGAGTGGAGGCTGAGTTAAATAAAACGCTTTTGCTGTCTATTTTCAGTACAAAGTCTCCCCGACATGATGGGGCAGTCGTGGTTAATGGAAATAGGATCAAGCGCGTAGGATCAGTTTTGCCTTTGGCTTCAGCCGATGGCGCAGGTGCTGAGTTAGGCACAAGGCACCTCGCTGCACTAGGCCTTTCAGAGCGTTGTGATGCTGACGTTTTAGTCGTATCGGAAGAGCGCGGAGTGGTCTCACATGCCCGCGAAGGTAAGCTGAGTGTCATACGTCCTACGACGCGTGATAATATTGATAGACGTTTAAGGGAGATACTCGAAATCTTACCCGGAAAAAGTCGCACAAAAAATCCTCTCTTTCTTTCTATTGTGCTTTGGATAACAGCCGGATTACTTGGAGCGGTTGGTACATATCAAGTCCAGGCGTTTAAAGATAGGTCTGCTGATTCGCCTTTAATCACAGAAACGATTGAAGCGAGTATTCGTTATACAGGAATGGCAGAGAATGTTTTCATTCATGGTGAGACGCCTCCTAAGACATGTCTGCTTTATTTATCTCGTCCAGAAGATTTTAATTTACCTGAAAAATTAAGTCTTGATGTCGATCTAGCTGAGTACAAACCCAATAACAAAAAATTAGAAATTAACCTTGCTCCTGAAATGATTGCCAATATCCCCGAAGGAGTAAAAGTTTCAAAAATAGAACCAGTAGCGCTGCAGTTAGTATTGGCTGAAATACGGATAGAGCGTTTGAAAGTAAGAAAACCTGAGCTAACTGCTTTAGCATCCAATCTTCGGATCAACAAAGTAAGCATTGTTCCTGAGGTGATAGTTGCTGAAATAAAGGATTTAAATTATAGAAAATCCAGCGGTGTTGAAAGTTTTCCTATAGATCTTTCTGAAATTACGCAACCAGGTATCTATCAGCTCAAAACTAAGCTGAATATCCCATCCTATATTCGAGTCATGGGGCAAGGGCTGAATGAGCAGAATGGAGGCATTGGTGTTACTATCGAGATCTCTGAAAAACAATAACCCACATCGCTGTTACAGTCATAAAACATTCTCTTGTCAAAATAGCTCAATAGCATTCTGGTTTTGACTTGATGGGTGACTGAGGTAAAAGGCTAATTTATGAATCACGCTTCAGCTTTTCAGTCATCTCTCCAAAATAATTGTGAATCTATAAAACAATCTATTCTCCAGCACTTAAAGCTGAGTCTTGCCAGAGACCAGCAATCAGCTACGAAAAACGACTGGTATCTATCATCCTGCAAGGCGATTCAGGACCGAATCATCGAACGACTGATTGCAACTCAGGCAGTTCATAACACCAATAACGTCCGGCGTGTTTACTATCTTTCCTTAGAGTTTCTTATGGGACGACTCTATTCAAATAATCTTTATAATTCTGGAGTGTTTCAACAAGTTGAACAGGCCTTAAATGAGCTTGGTCAGGACATTGAGGAAATACGTAATGAAGAATATGATATGGCTTTAGGAAATGGGGGGCTAGGAAGGCTGGCATCATGTTTCCTGGATTCATTAGCAACACTTGATCTTCCTGCAGTTGGTTACGGGATTCATTATGAGTTCGGCCTATTTAAGCAGGAATTTAATAAGGGACATCAAGTTGAGCTGCCGGATGAGTGGATGAAATTTGGCACACCCTGGGAGATTATAAGACCTGAATATACTACGACCGTAGAAATCTTTGGTCATGTAGAAAACGTATTTGATGACCATGGAAACTATGCACCACGTTGGGTTAATACAAAAACTGTTTTAGGGATTCCCTATGATATTCCTATTGCAGGATATGGAACGAATACGGTGAATTTTTTGCGGTTATGGGAATCACATCCATCCGAAGATTTTGATTTGGCTGCTTTTAACGATGGGGGATACACAGATGCTGTAAAAGATAAGGTGTTTGCGGAAACAATATCAAAAGTTCTTTATCCGAATGATAAAACTGAGAGCGGAAAAGAGCTGCGCCTCGTTCAACAATATTTCTTCGTCAGCTGTTCTTTGCAGGACATTATACGCCGCTTCAGAAAACTCAACAATGACTGGGAGGTTTTCCCAGATAAAGTAGCTGTGCAGTTAAATGACACACATCCTGCAGTTGGTGTGGCTGAGCTCATGCGTATTCTCCATGATGTGGAAAAAATCGAGTGGGAAAAGGCGTGGTCCATCGTCACAAAAACTTTCTCATATACGAATCATACCCTGCTGCCAGAGGCTCTTGAAAAATGGAGTGTGCAACTATTTGAACATGTACTTCCTCGTCATTTACAGATTATTTTTGAGATTAATAGACGCTTTCTAGAGCAAGTAGAGGCTAAGTGGCCCGGTAATAATGAAATGAAGAGTAAACTTTCGCTCATTGAAGAGAACGAAGGTCATAAAATGGTAAGGATGGCTTATCTCGCTGTAGTAGGTAGTCATACAGTGAATGGAGTGGCAGCTCTTCATTCTCGTTTATTGAAGCAAACACTCTTCTATGACTTTGAGCAGATGTATCCTGGCAAGATTGTAAATATGACAAATGGTGTTACGCCACGTCGTTGGATGCAGGCGGCAAACCCGAGATTGACAGCATTGATCACCAGTAAGATTGGAGCCGGCTGGATCAAGAATTTGGATGAACTTAGAGAGCTGGAGAGTTTTGCCGAAGATGTGGCATTTCAAGAGCAATTCATGGGTGTGAAGCACAAAAATAAAGTCGAATTAGCCAAGATTATTAAGACAGCATGTGGAGTTGATGTCGATCCTTTCGCTATGTTTGATGTGCAGATTAAGCGTTTGCATGAATATAAAAGGCAACATCTTAATCTATTACATATTTTATGGTTATATAGAAAACTTTTGCAGAATCCTGATTGGGATATTACACCGAGAGTATTTATCTTCGCGGCAAAAGCAGCTCCTGGTTATGATTTGGCTAAATGTATTATCAAGACGATTAATGCTGTCGGAGAAATGATCAATAATGATTCGAAAATACAGGGTAAATTAAAAGTAGTCTTTCTTCCAAATTATCGCGTGTCTCTAGCACAACGTATCATTCCCGCAGCCGATTTATCTGAACAGATTTCTACCGCAGGTAAAGAAGCTTCCGGAACAGGAAACATGAAATTATCACTCAATGGCGCGCTAACAATTGGCACGCTTGATGGAGCCAATGTTGAGATTAAAGAGAAAGTAGGAGATGAAAATATCTTCATCTTTGGTATGACTGTTGAGGAAGTTCATGCGCTTCAGGCTAAGGGTTATAACCCCTGGGATTTCTATGCTGCAGATCAAGAACTACGTGCGGTAGTCGATTGGGTAGGTTCTAACCATTTTACACCCGAGGAGCCAGGCGCAACCTGGCAACTGCGTCATAGTCTGCTTGAAGGGGGTGACCCTTTTCTCGTTCTGGCAGATTTCCGTTCTTATTGCGAGAAACAACTAGAAGTGGGCGAGGCTTATAGAGATAAGTCATATTGGGCTAAAATGGCCATTCTCAATACATCTCGCCTGGGCTTTTTCTCAAGTGATAGGACGATTGGTCAATATGCTGAGGCCATTTGGAAGCTGCCACAGGTGTCTGTTCTGTAGTTGGGCAGGTTGTAAGTTTAAGCTATGGCTTTGATACCCTCGCTCATCCAATTCAGGTACTCTTGAACGGTCTCATTCGTTTCATCACCCATATGGGAGATACGGAAAGTTTCACCTTTAATTTTGCCATAACCGCCATCCATAATCACATTACGCTCTTTACGTAACCACTTTTGCAGTGCTGATACATCAATACCCCGGTTATTTTTTAAGCATGTCAGCGAGATGGATTCATAGCCTTTTTCGGGGAATAGTTCGAACCCGTTATCTTTTACCCATTGGTGGGTTATCTCCTGATTTTTGCGATGACGGGCATAGCGCTCATCTTGTCCCTCACTCATGATATCCTCTATTTTGCTCTCTAGAGCATAGTAGTGAGAGATGGATGGCGTTGTAGGAGTCATGCTCTTTTCCTGATTCTTTCTGAATTCAAGGAAATCTAAGTAATAGCCACGGTCATGAATTGTTTCTGCTTTGGTAAATGCTTGTTCAGATACTGTGAAGACGGCTGCTCCAGCGGGTAATGCCAATGCTTTTTGTACACCTGCGAGCATGACATCGAGTTTAAATTCATCGAAAGGAATTTTCATAGTGCTGAAAGATGAAACCGTATCCACAAGAAACATTACATCAGGATATTTTTCTTTAAGTTGAGCAATTTCACTAAGCGGATTGAGTGTTCCAGTCGAGGTTTCATTATGAATAAGCGTAACAGCATCGAATTCGCCAGTCGCAAGTTTTTCATCAATGACTTCGGCGAGAATAGGTTTGCCCCATGCAACTTGATAGGCCTCCGCTTGCTTACCACATTTCAGAGCAACATTATACCATTTATCAGAGAAAGCACCACTCATGCAGTTCAGAACTTTCTTGGAAACAAGATTACGCAAGGCTGCCTCCATAACAGACCAGGCAGAACCTGTGGCTACAAAGACAGGTTGATTTGTATAAAAAAGTTTTTGTAGACCAGGCTGAACGCGAGCATTGAGTTCTTGAAAATCCTTGGATCGATGCCCCACCATTGGCTTGCTGAAAGCTTTAAAGCTTTTAGCAGATACTTGAATAGGGCCTGGAATAAATAACTTTGGTTGCGACATGGAAGTTGAAATTTAGAGAACTTCCTCCACATTGGCAATTCAGATGAGATTTTTAACTCTGACATTATTGTTGCTTGGAATACAGGTGTTGTGTTCTTCAAGTGCTGCCTTTGCATTGGCTGCGGAGGAAATCATTAATCGTGCCGTTAAACATGATGGTTCTGTTCGCGAACAGCAAGAGGGTATGGAGTATGAATTGACCATTACAATTGACAAACTCAGTCGTCATGGTGAAACCCTTAAATCAAAAACAGAGACAAAAACTATGCGACCAGCCCGACTCATATCTTATAGTATGGATGTGGACGATGCTGAAGAAATGTTGGAAGCTGGGCATAAACCTAAGCCAGACCGAAAAAAAAATATCACAGCTAAGTTTACTATTAGTGATATGAGAGATCGGTTTAAGTTTAAGCTTCTTGGAAAAGAAAGTGTTCGCAAACAACGAGCGTATAAGATTTTTTTTGAACCCAAGCCAGATCAGGATTATAACTCACGCGAAGAAAAAGTAATGAATCATATCTCGGGTCATGTATGGATCGCCACTAGTGACTATAGCATTTTGAGAACAGAAGGATCACTCACTCGGTATGTTGATGTGGCCTGGTTTTTTGTTACTCTTAAAAAGATGGATTTTCTCTATGAAAGCAAGCGATTAAAGAATGGACTAACTGCGCCAGATAAATTTGTTATGCAGTTTCACATTGATGCAACTCTAGCTCAGATTTACCGCCGTCAGACTAGTATATTCGCAAATCATCGTGAAACAGATAAATAAGCCTACTTCTTTTTAAGAATATCAAACAAGCCTTTGGATTTAGGTTTTTTCTTAAAATTCTTCCAGTGTATGGTGCGAGTATTATCTTCAGAGGAATCAAATATGTCTTCTGTTATTTCAGGTGGTTGTAGTGGTTCAGAATTCTGGTCCTGTTGTCTGGCTTTAAGGTTTTTATAGTTATTAGGTATGGCAACGGTTGCTGTGCTACGTGCGAGTTTGCGTTTTAAGGTCCCTTTAATCTGGAGGCAAAGATCACCCAGTATTAATTCATCACCTGTAAAAACATTCTCATGATCAATAAGCCTGCCTTGCACATAGGTTCCGTTTGTTGAGCCCAGATCAGTGACTGTGAGCATTTGATCCACAAGATTCAAGCGGCAGTGAATTTTTGATACTGTCATGGACTGCAATTGAAAATCACACTGGTCATCTGTTCCCAGAAGCTGCCCCCCATCCTTGATCTCATAAATCACCGGAGGAAAATCTGGATGATCAACTTCAAGGTAGAGCGCATATTTCTTGATATCGGGTAGATTTAGAGTCTTACGCTGTTCTCTACGGTTTGCCTCAGAGTGAATATGACGAATAATCTCAAGCTCGTTTTGAAATCGATCTTCTAAGCCAATAAATTGAAAAATAATGAGGTCAGTCTTATAGTTGCAATTTATTTTGGGAGATTTCTTTTCCCGCTCAAATTCAACTTCAGCGCCATGCCAAGCCAACATAATAAATATAGCGGAAATACTTGAGAATGTTCCGCAACGCGCATAAATAATATCTCCCTTATAAAGAAAAATATGCCCTTCTTCCTCAGTATCAGGTTTCCAGGATTTGATACATCCTGTGCTTTGTTGAGGTCCTAAAATTTCTAAGTAGGATAATAGTTTTTGGTTTGCCACTTATAAATGTTATATAAGTCGAATTATTGATAATAGCAAATATTTCTAGTGAGCGTGAAAAATAAAAATATTTTTAAAGAATGCGGCTTTTAGAAATTAAGAATTGTCTGCTGCCTAGTCCTTATTCTCGGATCTGGTAAGCAGGATAGCTGAGATAAGGACCCCTGCAACGAAGCCAGCTGCTGCTGCATAGCCTACAGATTGAACTGGATTTTTACGGATATAGACTTCTGCTTCAAGTAAGGATCGGTCTTTCCAGTAAGTTGCATTATCCATCACACGTCCTACACGAGCTTCCACATTTCCTGTGGTTAATTCTCTGGTAATTGTTTTTACAACGCCACTCATGCTGTGTTTTTTATTAGATTTAAAGTTATTTATCCCGGAATATCGCCTTTAACATGATCATTCTCTGTACTCATCGGCTCAATAATAATATCATCCACAGTAGCTCCAGCCGGAATCATAGGCAGAACGTGCTCTGTGTATGGAACCATAACATCTAAAACATAGGCTTCTTTGGAATCCAACATGCGTTGCAATGCTGGAATTAAATCCTTCGATTCAATGACGCGCTCACATGTTACGCCAAAGCCCTCGCACATTTTAACATAGTCAGGATAAATTTGCTTGGGATCATTCGGCAAACCGAGGTAGGTATGTCCACGATTTCCCTCAAAAAAGCGGTCTTCCCACTGAACAACCATACCCAGGTATTGATTGTTTATGATAATTGCTTTTGCAGCTATTCCTTCTGCTATAGCACAAGCGAGCTCTTGAACATTCATGACAAAACTACCGTCACCATCAATATCGATCACTTGACGATCCGGGCATGCAACTTTGGCACCGACAGCCGCTGGATATCCAAAGCCCATCGAACCCAGACCAGCGGAAGTTAGAAAACTTCTAGGGTGAACATAATCGTAAAATTGTCCGGCCCACATCTGATGTTGACCTACTCCCGTAGTAACAATGGCTTCGCCTTTGGTTAATTTAAATAGCTCTTCGATAACATGTTGGGGCATGATGGTGCCTGGTTCTTCGGTATAGTGAAGAGGATATTCTTTTTTCCACGCGGAGATTTGTGAGATCCACGCAGAGAGATCTTTCTTCGGACGTTTCTGCTCAATCATTATTTCGTTTAGGCGTTTTAATGCATACTTAACATCACTCAGAATCGGAAGATGAACATGTTTGTTCTTATTGATCTCAGAATTATCAACTTCTATATGAACAATGGTTGCGTTTTTTGCAAAGGCGCTGACCTTACCGGTAACACGATCATCAAAGCGAACTCCCATGGCTAAAAGTAAGTCGCTGTCGCGAACCGCATAGTTTGCATAGACCGTTCCGTGCATGCCCAACCATTTCATGGAGCGCTCATCGGTTTCAGGGAAAGCCCCTACACCCATCAACGTCGTAGTAACAGGAATACTCGTTAGCTCGATAAATTTCTTCAAATCTTCAGCTGCATCTGAAGTGATGATTCCACCTCCGACATAAAGAACAGGTTTTTCTGCCTTATCGATGAGGCCAAGGATTTCGTGCAGAGCAACATCATCAGCTTTTGCTGGTTGGACCAGCCCAGGAAGATCAATGTCATCAACAAAAACGGGTTGAATCATATCGGCCTGAACATCCTTGGGAATATCGATAACCACGGGACCGGGGCGACCCGTCGTAGCAATGGTAAAAGCTTCTTTAATGATGCGTGGCAAATCATTGGCATCCATAACGAGATAACTGTGCTTGACGCAAGGTAGCGTCATACCGAAAAAATCTGTTTCCTGAAAAGCTGATTTACCAATAGCATCTCGTTTGACTTGTCCTGTAATGGCAATCAATGGAACGGAGTCCATCCATGCATCTGCAATACCTGTGATGAGGTTAGTAGCTCCAGGACCCGATGTGGCCATGCATACACCTGGCTTACCACTAGCACGTGCGTAACCTCCGGCCATAAAAGAACCGCCTTGTTCGTGACGAGGAAGAATCGTGCGTATTTGGGTCGACTTTGTTAGAGACTGATGCATTTGCATACTGGCCCCACCAGGATAAGCGAAAATGGTGTCCACACCCTCACGTTCCAAACATTTCACAAGTACATCACACCCCTTCATGGCAGGTCCGAGTTTACTGGGTTTAATATCTGAATTTTTAGACATCGACTTTGTTTTATTTTGTGAGGTTGTTGTGCTCATAATAATTTTTTATTTAATTTAATGGGAATGGTTAAACTAGTGCTGAATTTCAGTCTGACAATATTATTTAGATAAAATCGTTGACACTAATGTTGCAAATCCGTATTTTCCTCGTCCCTTTTATGAAAACAATTTCTGCAAAAGCGCATGAGCTTGACCGTAAATGGTGGGTAATCGATGCGGAGAATCAAGTTGTAGGTAAGATAGCTGAAAAAGCTGCTGTGCTTCTTCGTGGTAAGCATAAGCCTATTTACACCCCTCATATCGATTCTGGGGACAATGTCATTATTATTAATGCTGAAAAAGCTGTTTTTACGGGTAAAAAAGAAACAGACAAAAAATATACTTACTTTTCAGGCTATGTGGGTGGACACCGGGACGAAAATCCTAAAAAGCTCCGTGAACGTCATCCCGAACTTATTATGGAAAAAGCTGTTAAAGGCATGATTCCGCATAATCGTTTAGGTCGTGCAATTTATAAGAAACTTCATGTTTATAAGGGTACAGAGCACCCTCATGAAGCTCAAAAACCTGAAACGATGAGTTTGAATAAATAAGGATAAAATTAATGGCAGCTCCTACAATTTTCATGGCAACGGGTCGGCGCAAGAGTTCAACAGCTCGTGTTAACCTAAAAGATGGTTCAGGTAAAATCACCGTTAACGGCAGAGATTTTGACGAATACTTTGTAACGCCTGGCCAGCGTATTGAAGCTCTTCGCCCTCTGCTCACTACAGAGTTGCAAAAGAAATTTGATATTCTTGTCCGAACCGATGGAGGAGGACTTAATGGTCAAGCAGGTGCTATCAAGATGGCTATTGCACGAGCACTAAATCAATATGATGGGGAACTTCGCTCCGTTCTTAAGAAAGCTGGCTTTTTAACTCGTGATTCACGCATGAAAGAACGTAAAAAGTCTGGGCAACCCGGTGCTCGTAAACGTTTCCAATTCTCTAAACGTTAATAGCATTCTAAGAATTTTACATTCTCTTAGCTTTACATCGAGCCCGGCAATCTTAAGCCGGGCTTGTTTTTAATGATCCAAGCTGTTTATTTTTTCAGCGCAATTTAACTGACAGCATGAAGCAGACTTGATAAATACTTAATCCTTTTCTTGTCTTACTATGAACGATTCAAGCATCCGTGTTGCAGTTGTGGGAGCCTCCGGTTATACGGGTGAGGAACTTCTGCGCGTGCTTATCTCTCACCCTCGCATGAAACTCAGCGCTGTTACATCGCGTCAGAATGAGGGGCAGTCTCTCAACCAGTTTATGGGTGCTAAGAATCTTTACCCGGACTTGAAATTTAAAAACTTATCTGCTGATGAACTTATTGAGCGAGCTGATGTTTTCTTCCTAGCGTTACCGCATGGAGTTGCTGCCAAATATATGGTTCCTTTACGGACTGCCCGTAAAATTGTTTTAGATCTTAGTGCAGATTTTCGTATGAAGGATCCTGTAGTTTATGAGGAATTTTATGGGAAGAAACATCCTGCACCGGAGCTGCTGGAGCAAGCTGTTTATGGTAATCCAGAAATTTATGGTGAAGCCTTAAAGACTGCTGATCTAATTGCCTGCCCAGGTTGTTACCCAACCAGTATTCTTCTCGCTCTGGCTCCGGCATTAAAAAAGGGTTTATTAGATACGGATCATATAAATATTACTTCGATGAGCGGTGTTTCCGGTGCGGGTAAAAAGGCTGAACTTGGCTTTTCTTTTTGTGAATTGAATGAGAGTGTAAAACCTTATGGGGTACCAAAACATCGGCATATTTGTGAGATCGAGCAAGAGCTTTCCCACTTGGCAGGACACATGCTTCGTATAACTTTTGTGCCACATCTTATCCCAGTGCAGAGAGGTATGTTATCAACCATCACTTGTCCTGCTACTACAAATATAAATGACAGTCAGCTCATTTCGCTTTATCAGGATTTCTATAAAGACAGTCCCTTTGTTCATGTGCTAGAGAACGGAGATCTTCCTGAGACACGCCGCGTAGTTCGAACTAATAATTGTCAGATGGCATTGCGTTATGATGCGCGTACCAACCGTATTATTGCTATGAGTGCTATTGATAACCTAGGTAAAGGTGCTGCCACTCAGGCAGTTCAGTGCTTGAATCAACGTTTTGGTTTCAGTCAATGGGAAGGTCTTACAAGTTAACATTTTTTAAATTACTAGAGAAACAATGCTCACAGGTTTAAAAGAAATTAATAATGGTGGTATTACCTCTGCACCTGGTTTTAAAGCGGCAGGCATATCATGTGGTATAAAATCTGGAGGAAAAAGCGATTTAGCTCTTATTGCCTCGGATACAGCGTGTGAAGTAGGTGCTGCATTTACGACAAATCAGATCAAAGCAGCACCAGTAAAACTAAGTATACAGCATGTAAGGCGTGGTACTTGTAAAGCTATCATTGCGAACAGTGGATGCGCCAATGCCTGCACGGGTGTTCAAGGCATTAGTGATGCTAAGGCTATGGTCGAAGCAGTTGCTGGAGAATTGAAGATCGCACGTCGCGATACATTAGTTTGTTCTACGGGCCCTATCTCTACCTTTCTTCCCATGACTAAGTTGCTTAAAGGAATTCCTCAGCTTGTTCAAAAAGCTGATGTCAAATCGGGCAAGAAAGCTGCTGAAGCTATCATGACGACCGACACGTTTAGCAAAGAATTTGCCATCACATTACCTATTGATGGAAAGCGTGTGACCATAGGAGGTATAGCAAAAGGAGCTGGCATGATTCATCCAAACATGGCGACGATGCTTTCGTTTATAACAACAGATGCGCTCATTGATAAAGTCACCTTGCAAAAGTGTACTCTCAATGCTGTTGAAGAAACTTTTAACCGTATCTCAGTCGATGGTGATACCAGCACAAATGACTCTATTATTGTTCTGGCAAATGGTCTGACAGAAAATAATAAATTGCGTAAAGGACATGCACAAGTGGGTCGTTTTCAGGAAGCTTTAACTTATGTCATGCAAAAGCTGGCTCGTTTGATTGTGGCTGATGGTGAAGGTATTACCAAGGTGGTGGAAATTCAAATTCAGGGAGCAGCAAGCACTGCAGATGCCAAAAAGCATGCTGAGGCAATAGCTTGTTCTGCATTAGTTAAGTGTTCGTGGGCTGGAGGTGATCCTAATTGGGGTCGTATTATGGCAGCGCTAGGCTATTCAGGGGCTCGTGTGCGTGAAGAGCTGGTTGATATTTTTTACGATGGACTGGCAGCTACAAAGGGTGGGCTTGTAGCAAAAACACCTTTGACAAAGTTAAAGAAAATCACTCGTAAAAAAACCTTTACGATTACGATCGATCTGCACCTCGGGAAGGGTAGATACAACTTGCTGACGAATGATTTCACAGAAGAATATGTCCGTATTAATTTGGGTGAATAAAAGTGAATGACGTAGCGACAGCAAATTTTGATCCAACTATCCGGGCATCTACACTCATCGAGGCATTACCTTACATCCAAAAACTACGTGGCCAGACTATTGTTATCAAATATGGCGGTAGCGCTATGGAACGACCTGATCTAGTAGAGTCGACACTTAAAGATATTGTTTTCCTTGAAGCTGTGGGTATCAATCCCGTTGTCGTACATGGAGGAGGTAAAGCGATTTCCACACGCATGAAAGAAAAGGGGTTAGAATCTCATTTTGTTCATGGCCTTCGTGTCACCGATGAGCCGTCTGTGCGTATTGTTGATGAAGTGTTAAATAAGGTGATTAACCCTGATATTGTGGCACGTATTAATTCGATGGGAGGGCACGCCCGTTCTTATCAGGGCAACCGTGTGCTTCGAGTAAAGAAGAAAAAACATTTTAATGAAGCTGGAGAGGAAATCGATCTAGGCTATGTTGGCGAGGTCATAGGTTGTGATGTTTTTGATCTGCGTATGGCCATCTCTCATGAAGTCGTTCCTGTCGTTTCTCCAGTAGGTGAAGATCGATATGGCCATCCTTATAATGTAAATGCTGATACAGCTGCTGCAGAAATAACGATGGCTCTTAATGCAGGACGTATTATTTATCTTTCTGATGTTCGCGGTATTCTTAAAGATCCTTCTAACCCTGAAACACTGATTCCAACAGTCACACAAGAAGATGTTGAGCAACTTAGAGTGGATGGAGTGCTCAGTGGTGGAATGATTCCCAAGATGGATTCTGCATTACAGGTTCTTCATTCAGGAACAGAAAAAGTTCATTTAATAGATGGCCGTATTCCCCATGCTCTTTTGTTAGAGCTATTCACGGATCGAGGGATAGGCACGGAAATCATTCATTAAACCCGTATTAAGCAATAGCGACATGACCATCTGTGCAAGATCTTGGAAGTGGAGACTTTAGAGCCAACTTGTAGTATCACCTTTAGATACAACTGTATTGTCTCTAAAGCCTCTTCTCCTCAAGCTTTTACACATCTGACTCACTCTCTACGGCATAATCCGGGTTAAAGAAAATTAAAATAATCTATAGACTATTTTTTAGCTTTTAAGTGTGAACTCCAGATAAACCCCAGAATAAAGGGAGTCCACATAAGTGTTTTTTCCCATATGGGTTGTATCCATTCTGCATTAGCCAGCTCATAACGGTATTTTAATAAAAAGTACAGAAAAGAGCTTAAGCTGATAAGTAATGTGCCTTTGTTACGAGAAAAAACAGCAAATGGAACAAGCCAAGTAAAATACCAAGCGTGTATCATAGGGGCTAGTATCAATAGCCAGAAAAAATAATTCTCTGAAAATGCATGAAAATCTTTAGCACGAACTAAAAACCATAGCGTGGCAAAGACTAAAGGAATGGAAAAAATCCAATTCATCTGCAAGGTGCCAGGCCAGAGTATAAGTAAAAAATGAGGAATAAATTCTGCACTGCGTGCTTTTTGAGCAAACTCGCCAGGAACTATGGGAAATGATTCTTTGAAATAAAGAACAGTTGATTTGAGAGATAAATTATATTCCTCCTTAAATGGTAGTTCATAGTGATTATGGCAAACTAACAAGAGTGATATAGTAAACGGTAGTAAGCTCAAAAGACCCAGCAAGGTGGCTTTCACAAAGCCACACTCGCGTAAACACTTCCAACCAGCATAACAAAGAATGGGTAAAGTAACCCATTTGATAGCCACGCTGGATCCAAGGAGTAAGACAATTCCAGACCAAGTCAATAGATGACGTCTTTTATCCCACAGTAACCAAGCGCCGGTTAAGCAGAGAATAAAGAAGCTATCGTAATGCCCACCCCCGGCAAAACTATAGATAATGAGAGGGTTCCAGGCATACCAAACAGATCGCCCTAACCCGAAACGACTGGCAAGCAAGCATAATGTTATTAAATCAGCCAAAAGGATGCTTGCCTTCATCATCAATACCGTTGAGGACACGGTTGTTATGGATTTAAAGATTAATTGTACCAAAGGAGGATAAGCTGCAGAAACTTCACGATGATTGATTAAATGCCACCATTCTGTTCGAAGAGGTGTTAGCGCTTCTGCATTGGGAGTGTAATGATAGGGGCTAAAGCCATGAGACTGAATAATCCCTTCCCAGAGATAGCGCCATATATCATCACCCGGATGCATTCCTAATAAAAGTAAACGTGTGCCAACTGCAACGATCCAGAACAATAGCATTCTCCATCCAAGCCACTTTTTAATCAACCAGGAGCAACTAAAGCCTAACATCATGAAAAATGCAGCTTTCAGAAAAATGAGAACATTGTCTGCTATGGCAAAATCGCCATAAGGCTTCATAGTCATAGCTCCTGCAAAAAGAAAGGCAGTTGAAGCAATTGTTAAAAATATTTGCATCCATTTTTGATTAATAAAATGATTTATTTTTTTAAGCCATGACTTAAGCATCAGTTTGCCCAGTGTGCTAAGGATAATAATTCCAGCATTAAAACTACCTTTAACGGTTCCAGAGATTTTTGATTTGCCGCCTTTACGAGAAAAATATTGCACGGGTAATTCACTTGTAGGAATTCCTAGTTCTGCTGCTTTGGCTTGCATTTCAACGGTCCAACCAAAGCCACGATCTTCCATTCGCATCATTTCCAGCGTCTTACGCCTTATCAGTCGCAGTGGCCCAAGATCTTCAAATTTCTTTCCCCATCCTAGAAATATAAGTTTTCCAGCGAGCCAGTTGCCAAAAAGCTGAACAGGTGTTAGCGCTTTGCGGCTTTTAGCATAGGCTCGTCTATTACCGAGTATCATTTCAGAACCGTTGGTCGTTTCTTGTAGAAAATCATCAAGACGAGATAGATCATCGCTGCCATCTCCATCACAAAACAATATCCATTCGATCTCACAGGGCATATCTTGCAAACCTGACCAGCAGGCACGACCATAGCCGCGTCGTGGTTCACGGACGACTTCTGCACCACTAGCTTCAGCTTCTTGTACAGTTCTGTCTGTGCTTCCGTTATCCACAACGCGCACCCTTGTAAATCCTCGCTCGAGCAAAGATTTGACGACATCACCTATCGTTTTTTCCTCATCCCAAGCAGGGATTAAAACGAGTATTTTGTTTTTGTCGGGCAGTGATCTCATTGCGCTTTCTCTATGAATCATTACATTCAGCAGATGGCCTTAGTAAACACCAATCAAAAATCTCATGAAATACATGACTACTTTTCCCGCATTGCTATTCCCTACGATTTTTTTAATCACTTTTTTAGCATGGGCATTGATCTTTACTGGCGAAGGCAATTGACCTTGGCCGTAAAAAGACAGAATCCCGAGTTAACTTTGGATCTGGCAACCGGGACTGGCGATGTTGCACTAGCGCTCAAGAAAATGAAATTGTCTGTTATTGGCTTTGATTTCTGTCAGCCCATGCTGGAGATTGCACAAAAGAAAAAGTTTACATCTGTGAGTGGGGCGGATGCACACCGCTTGCCCTTGGCCAATCAAACGGTCGATGCTGTCACAATTGCTTTTGGTTATAGAAATTTTACGGATAAATCTTGTGTGTTAGAAGAGCTCCGACGTGTATTAAAACCTGGAGGGAAGCTTTACATTCTGGAATTTTCTCAGCCTTCTTTATGGATACGTCCATTCTATTATTTTTATCTAGATCGTATGATGCCAGTGATCACCGGAGTATTCTGTAATGAAAAATCTGCCTATAAGCATTTATCATCAAGTGTCATGGCTTTTCCTGCCGCTCAACAGTTTAAATTATTCCTGCAAAATCATGCATTTAAGAGTGTTTCTTTTAAATCTATGACTTTTGGAACTGTAGCTTTACACGTTGCTTGTAAATGAAAAATCCATAAGGGTTATTGTGTGAGTTCACTAAGTCCACTTTGACCAGCGGAGAGAAGTTCAGCTTCACTTGTATCTTGTGGTTTAGTGCCACCTACTATAGTTATTAAGCCATTTTGATTGCGGGTAAAGCGAGGTAGAGTTCCACTCACGCGTCGATCTTCTTGTAACAAAATCTTTCCATGACTATCAATCATTGAATAGCGGTACGTCTTTGCTCCAACAGCGTGCAAAACATGCCAGGTTAAGTCTGGATCAAATTCAACGACAGGCGGAGCAAAGGCTACAATAGGCCCCAATATGTTTGTGGCATAAACAAGATTATCTGCAGGAGATTCTACTCGCATGTAAAGATTGACATTACTTTTGGTTCCAAAACGAAGCAGACTAAATTCGAGCTTGGATCCTTGAACGATTTTGTTTTCTTCCCACATTTTACTGCCACGACCAATGTTGAATACTAGAGGACTCGTTACCAATGCTCCGCCTGTTTTAAGTTTGACTGCAGCTTGTATAGTGTATTGGCCTGTTTCACGAATTGTATAATAAGGGGTGATATTAATAGGCAGTGTTCTGGAACCAAATTTTGGAATAATCACATTAGGAATTTCCAGCTCCTTCTCTTTCATAACACGACGGTTTAAATTGATGTGTTTAATAATAAAATTGACCCAAGGTTTACCGTTATCATCTTTGGCAAATATGATGTCGCTGTCGGATATGTTTTTGAGACCGAGTTCAAAAATAGCAGGTTCATATTGAAGAAAGTCTTGACGTTCGGCACGCATGCTTGGCTCGACTTGTGCAACGGAAGTATTAGCACTAAGGGCTAAAAGAATCAGACCAATCAATAGAGGGCGAAATTGTTTCATGTCTCTAAACTGTACCGTGACGTTGCCAAAACAGCAAGACAGGCCTTTAGTATGACAGAGGTAGCGTATCATTACACTTTAATTTGACGAGTGATTCTCAGAATATATTCAACCGTTAGCGGATGCTTGTCTACAAATGACATTACACGTACAGTTTTGCATTATGTCACAGGGAAACGTCAGTTCTTTTATCAAACATCACTACCGTCATTTTAACGCTGCGGCATTGATAGATGCAGCAGAAGGGTACAATAGTCATTTAGAAAAAGGTGGAATGATGTTGGCGACTCTGGCTGGTGCTATGAGCACCGCGGAGTTAGGGCTCTCGCTAGCAGAAATGATACGTCAGGAAAAAGTTCATGCTATTTGCTGCACGGGGGCAAACCTCGAGGAGGACGTTTTTAATCTTGTGGCGCATAAGCATTATAAACGAATCCCCAATTATCGAGACCTAACGCCTAATGATGAACAAAAGCTTTTAGATCAACATCTCAATCGTGTTACAGATACCTGTATTCCAGAAGATGAGGCGATGCGTAGAATTGAAAACATCGTGCTCAAAAACTGGATGCAGGCAGATAAGCATGACCAACGGTATTTTCCGCATGAATACATGTACCAGGTTTTACTCAGTGGTGAGTTGGAAAAGTACTATCAAATTGATCCTGCTGATAGCTGGCTGCTAGAAGCAGCTAAGAGAAACCTACCCATGTTTGTGCCCGGTTGGGAGGATTCAACATTAGGCAATATTTTTGCAGCTCATGTAGTCAATGGCGATTTGTCAGGAGCTCATGTAACCAAGAGTGGTATCGAGTATATGGTGCAGCTAGCAGAATGGTATACAAAGATGGCGCCTCAAGCACCTATAGGCTTTTTCCAAATAGGGGGAGGCATTGCAGGTGATTTTCCTATTTGTGTTGTGCCGATGTTACACCAGGATTTGAAGCGAGATAATGTGCCACTATGGGGCTACTTTTGCCAAATCAGTGACAGCACCACCAGTTATGGATCTTATTCAGGTGCAGTTCCCAATGAAAAAATCACATGGGGTAAGTTAAGTATAGAAACTCCGAAACATATTATTGAATCAGATGCAACGATTGTGGCTCCTCTTATTTTTGCCTACGTCTTAAATTGGTAATTATGCTTCCAAAGCGATTAATTTTTCGTTATTTTGGCTTTCAAAGTGTAAAACTTCTTCCGACAATTGATTGAGCGCACAGCGCACTTCATGAAAGCTTTCGGATAAACTTTTCATCACACAGGATAAGTCTGAATCTTTAGCCAGTCTATGAGATGATGCACAATGGTAATTGCTTCTACCTACACCTTCATAAAAACTTAAACCAGGGCTACCATGACGCTCACTGTTGGCTTGGACTCGCACGGGGAAAACACCGCTCAAGAATAAAGCGTAGTCTGCAATGTGAGCATGTATCAGAAAACTTTCATCAGGTGCGGCGTGATCCAGCATCTCCATCATTTCACTAATATAAGGTCTATGATAAGTCATAGAAGGATCACTCATTGTCTTGGGCTTGCTCCCTTGGCGGCTAAATAATTCCAATAAGGAGGCAATGTAGTCTGCCACTCTACGATTATCCAATCCTATATTTTTTAACATTCTTCTAGTTAAAACATAAAAGAAGAAAGCTGAGGAGATACGGATGCAATCACATCGCTCTAGCATGGAATGGTAGATTAGATCATGGTCTAAAAGTAAATCCCGTGTATTTTCATCTTTTAACAAATCTTCCAGTGTTAGCGTGTCTTCCTCGCTATTTTTTAGTACATGAATGATAAATTCGAAATCTTGTACCTTCAATCTGTTGCGACATTCTGCATGTAGCATGTGACCTCCTTCTGAAAAATTCTTAGCAGATGAGATGC
>JBCCWR010000019.1:0-24346 GCA_039193385.1 Verrucomicrobiota bacterium
CCGACTCTAACTTCTGCATGGCGATTTAATCCGCATGATGCAATAGAGGGCGATATCACAATAAATTTCATATCGGTAAATTAAAGACAAATTAAAAACAAATTACCGCCTTATCATAAATTTTACTTATACATAAAATCTTTGTCTGAGATTTTTTGAGGTTCTACGTCGCTATGGAAACGTCCGAAAACAAGAGCGCCTCAGGAAACAGATTAAGGTCAAAATTAGAGATTAATTTTTAACCCGTCATAGGCCAAAGCAACGCCATGAGGAAGCAGCTTACTGTCGCGCTCATGGTCAATCCAATGCCCGATGTGAATGAGGTACGTCTGCTCGGCCTGGATATTTTGCGAAACTTCCACGGCCTGTTCTAAAGTGAGATGTGAGGGGTGTGGCTTATGCCGCAGACCATCTATAACAAGAACATCCGCGCCATGCGCTAGTTCATAAGCCAGAGGGGTAACTGCATGGCAATCCGTATAGTAGGCCAGTCGCTTGCCAGAACTTTTTTCTTCAAAAACAAGACCCAACACCTGGAACTTGCCATGAGGTAAAAGTGTGGCTCTTACTTTACCACATGCTAATTCGAGCTCAGAAGGCATCTGTGGAAAATCATGCAAAAAAAAAGCGGGGTAGCCGAGATACATCGGTTTATCTCGAATGGCATAGGCAAAAGACTCTCGCACACGCTGTAAGCCATCCTCACAGGAATATACGTCTAGAGCAGACCCTCCGTTCATGGTGCAAAAACGTCTTAGATCATCCATACCCATGATGTGATCCGAATGTCCATGTGTGAGTATAACCAGATCCACCTTATTGATTTTATTCCATAAGCATTGCAGACGAAGCTCGGGAGCAGCATCGATCTGAATGTGAAACCCATCCATGACGAGATGAGCGCTGGTACGCGTTCGCCAGTTTTTAGGATTGCCGACATCGCATTGATGAGGCTCGGATCCAATCATGGGAACTCCGGTTGAGGTTCCAGTGCCTAAAAAAATCAGTTCCACAGTTTCTTATCTAACTCATCTTGCCCATTGGTTCCGGCAACGGAATGATTCTGTTGGTTGCGCTTCAGCTGAAAAAATGTTTGTAGTAATTCTTTGCATGCATAATCCATAACTCCATAACGAACCTCAACTTGATGATTGAGCGTCTCTATCTTATGTATACTGGCAGCGCCTCCTAAGCACCCCATCTTAGGGTCCCTCACAGCATAGACCACGGCACTTAATCTTGCCATAACACAGGCTCCGGAACACATGGGACAGGGTTCTTTGGTCACGTAAAGGGTGGCACCATTGAGACGCCAATCGTCCATAACCTGCGCGGCTTTAGTAATAGCCAGCACTTCTGCATGGGCAGTGGGATCTTTAAGCCCTTCGACTTGATTATAAGCAGAGGCAATGACACGCCCCTCAAATTCAATGACAGCACCAATAGGCACTTCATCACGCTTCCAGGCTTCAATGGCCTGATTGTACGCCATAGACATGAAGTACGTTTCATCACGTTGCAGCTCATTAGGGTACTTCTTAGGAAAGGGACACTCAATCAACATAGTCAGGCGCTTTAAAGGTTCTCCGCTAGTTTTTTCAGATAATCATAACTGTATAGACCTGTTTGATGACCATCCGTAAAATGAAACTGTACGGCATAGCCGCCGATAAAATTCCAGCCTTTGACGCGTACGTCAGGAAATTCCGTCTGATCCGTTCCTCCATAGCGGTTTCCAAGAAGATCGCTCTCACCCTGATTGGAAGCGCTGGGAGACATTTTACGCAGATAACTCATAGGATAATAGTTCTCTGAACCGTCTTTCCATTTAACCGCTACCTCTTCCCCCATGAGAGCAATGTGGTCGGGCTCAATCATCATCTGCCTCCCAAAATTTTCCTAATGTGTCTCTATAATTCAATGCGATCAATAAGCAGGCTACCATACAAAAACTACCGAGGTAGAGCAGCATGGTTTGCGGTCCCTGCCACTCCAGAATGCGACCATCTAGATTCAACAGCATGGCCAACAAAAAGCAAATATGCATCCAGGCTGTCTTGGCCGCAAAGACCCGTCCATGTGTATGGTCATGCACATGCGCCTGCAAACGAGAATCAATGGGAATATTAAGTAGAGCCGCTGTGCATCCAATGACCACACTGGCCAGCATGGCCAAAGGGAATGTCTCAATCTGACTGAACATAATGAAACCACCCCCCAGTAAACCAAACATGACAATGGGTAAACCCTCCCAGTGCGCAAAGCGGTAGAACTTACCAGAGATAGCTACGCCACAAATTAAGCCTGCGCCTGTACAGCAAAGTAGAAAGACCAAGGCCAAGAGATCCACGTTAAAGGTCGGTTCTTTAAAGTTGAAAGAAACAGCCAGGTTTTTAAACCATTCCACAAAATGGTTCAGCCAACTCAGGTCCATTTGATCCACTGTATACTCGAGTACAAAAATAAAAAATAAACCGGTAATGAACTGCGTCCCGCCGCTAAAGAAAAACAGAAAGCGTACGATGCGGTCACCCAACACGGATCTTAAAATTTCCTGCATATGTCCCCATTGAGCACGCAGAGACACTTTCTCTTTGAGACGCAGGGGATCTTTGATGCGACTCAACATCCAGCCGGAAAACAGAAAACCGAGGGAGGTGATGATAAAGCTGGACTGAGCTCCAAATACAGCGACGTAGACTCCCGCCAAGGCGCCTAGTAAACTAGCTACAATACCTACCACGGTAACCAGGGCATTGGCTCGAATCAGTTGCCTGCCTTCAACAAGCAGCGGCACAGAGGCCTGGCGTGCAGGAATAAAAAGACCATTCATTAAGCCTGCCAAAGCGATGAAAAAATACATCAACTTAGGATCCTCATAAAGCTGCCAGACTAACAACATCATCATCACGCAAGCAGCGCGCATGAGATCGGTAAAAATCATGACATCACGGCGCGAGAAGCGATCGACGATTTGCCCGAGCCAAGGGAAAAACAAGACTGTGGGTAACATGCCAAAAAATAAAATGCGTGCGCTTTCCTTACCTACTCCGGTATCAACCGCTTCTGTCCCTAAGATGATGACGACATGCAAAATGGCGAACTGATAAAAGCGGTCGCCAATGGATGCCACAATCTGCCCTACCCATAAACGGAAGAAATTTTTGTTTGCCAGTACTTCGCGGAATCCGGAGCGATTGTTAGCGACCTCTTTATGACTATCTTCTTGCTTCATCTAGTTTCTTCAAAAGCAGGCATGCATTCTGTCCACCGAACCCGAAAGAATTTTTCAGAACCTGCTTCACGGCCTTCACCTGGCGCGTCTTATTCGAAATGTTAAGTGAATATACTAGGTCAGCATCTCCCTGATGAAAGTTCAAAGTTCCCGGCACTTGATCTTCCTGCATCATTAACACTGCGCCAACTGTTTCAGCAGCTCCTGCCGCCATCGATAAATGCCCCATCTGTGACTTCATGGCGACAACGGGGATGTCTCGAAGGCGTTCTCCGAATACTTTTGCAAGTGCTCGTGCCTCCATGGAATCGTTGGCCCATGTGGAAGTGCCATGAGCATTGATAACATCCACATCAGAGAGACTGACATTGCTACGCTCTAAACAAAGATGCATACAGCGCGCAGCACCCTCTCCATCAGGCTGTGGATCGGTGACTCGAAAGGCATCCGACGTAGCGGACCAAGAAGCAACCTCAGCATATATTTTTGCGCTACGCGCCTGTGCGTGCTGCAAAGTCTCCAAAACAAGAAAGGCTCCCCCTTCGCCAGTAACAAAACCATTTCGCTGACGATCAAAAGGACGGCTGGCAAGATGCGGTGCATCATTCCAGGCTTCAGTTAATACCCCCAACCGAGCATAACCAGTAAGACCTAATCGATGAATACGACTATCTGCCCCTCCGGCCAACATGGCATCCGCATAACCTCGCAAGAGATACTGGCAAGCCTGACCAATGCTTTGGGTCGATGCGGCACAGGCACTCAAACAACCACGCACAAGGCCATTTAAGGCCAGCTTTTCCGCCAACCATTCCACCCCCTCATGGAGAAGGACAGGCTGCATCCTTTCTTCTCCTTTCAGCTCGCTTTCTCGATGCGGTCGCCAGCCGATAGAACCCACTAAACCGAGCTTCAACTGGCGTGGCAAAAAATCCGCCAGCTGAGCATCCTCAAGTGCTTCCTTGGCGCTCAACCAAGCCAGTGCTGAGGAGCGCGAGAGGAAATCATGCTCCACAAAATTATCTTTATCTACAGCGGGATGGGAAATTTCCGCAGCGATCTTGACCGGAAAGTCATCGCTGGGCAAACGACTCAATGGACGAACCCCCGAAATACCTTCTACAAGACTTCTTCTAAAAGAAGAAACATCTTTGCCAATGGCGTTCACAGACCCTAAGCCTGTGATCACGACGCGTTGATCAGCGGTTTTTGCAGACATGTTTCAACTTAACTTGGACTCGATAAAATCAACGAGATACGAAACGGTTACTTGGCCTATATTCAGGCCGCTTTTCTGAAAAAGATCTTCGTCTTTGATGGCCAGGCCGAAACTTCGCTCCAGGCGAAATGTTATATCCAGCAAATCAATGGATTCCGCCCCCAGGTCATCTACAATCTTAGCCTCGAGCTTTACTTCATGCGTTTCCACTTCCAAAGCAGCAGCAAGCTGCTCTTGTAATTTCTGAAAAATCAATTCTCGTTTCATAAGAAAATTCCCTCAAGCCTCTGACGATGTGCGTTAATGCTTCGTTGGTGCCCTTGAAAATCTACATTCCCATACCGCCGTCTATGCGCAAGGTTTGACCGGTTATATAATTTGCCTGGTCACTGGCCAGCCATTGCACAAGTAAGGCTATCTCATTGACCTGACCCAAGCGTTTCAATGGCACTTTTTCTTTTAAAAGATGAACGCGTTGCTGGCCAAGTGTCTTGAGCATAGCAGTATCAAGAAATCCTGGAGCAACAGCATTCACACGAATGTTTTTAGAAGCAACTTCCAAAGCCAAGGTTCGTGTCACGGACTCAACTCCCGCTTTACTGGCAGCATAAATGGATTGGCCCACTTCGGAACGTAACGCGGCCAGAGATGAGACATTAATTATGACTCCACGCCTCGCCGGAACCATATATTTTAAAACCTCTCTGCAGCAACGCATCATCCCCTGGAGGTTAACATCCAGCACTTCATTCCATTGCTCGTCTTTATCTGCAAGTAAAAGTCCATTGTGCGTTACTCCGGCATTATTAATGAGAATATCAATACGTTGCGTCACATCATACACTTTACGAAATGCTCGCTGAATTTTCATGGTATCATGAAGATCTATTGCAACATCCTTATCTGACTCAAGGTTGGAGCTGTAACAACTAGCCCAAACATCAGCCCCCGCTTCGCGGAATACTTTCGCCAAAGCGCGGCCAAGCTCACCCTTCCCTCCGGTGATAAAAACAACTTTTCCTAGCAATTCAGCAGCCGGCATAAGCTCTCCTCACTGTTGGGAATGGCATCAAACCCAGACCCTTTCTGCAAAACACAACAAATCACATGTTCTATGTCCTGCCGGGTAAAAACATGGGCATAAATCATCGTATCGGCAAATCCCGCATCGAGTTCGATGCAGGCCTGCTCAAAAACAGCTAGACCACCTCTATCTCCACAAGCCGTATGACAAGGTCCTTTTGAATGTGTCAGAATTGATAGATGCGCGGCCGGCATATTAGGTAATACTTTAAGAAGCCATAGCGGATGTAACTCTTTAAAAAATGCTCCGTCCTTCTCTAGCACATCTTTTAGAGCCTGGGCATCGATGAAGGGAATAGAACGAACCGCCACAGCTATACCACGTCTCTCATCCGGCTTTAAGAGATTGATATCTGAGTTGTCACATATATCCAAAGCCCCAGCGACCAACAGTTGGCTCCGTCGATCCATGAGCTTTAAAGCTTTGAGATGATCTTTCCATCCCGCCTTCCGCAGCCTTTCTCTGAGTTGAATAGCTTCATTCTGAGCTACTTTGATTTCAGATGTTTTCACAACGCTCAATGAACAGTTTAACTTCAGCCCCATGAGACAAGATTCCTCCTAGAAGCGATCTCATAAAATTGAGAATTTTTTAGGTCTAGCTCTGGCATACAACAAAGTCCTGTTACTCTATGGAGAGCTTCCTGGCAAGATCCTGAAACGACTTTTTCATCCAGGGTTGAATCTGCGCTTTATTAAAAATCGAGTTTTCCGATGGCTGATCATTGAGATCATGTAAGTAGAAGCCTATGTCTGCCGAAGCACAGAGCTGGCGCTTATGCTCCATGGGAATTTCTATTTTAGCTTTGACCGCAGCGCGGTTGTGATGGATTGCGGTAAGCTGAACCGACGAAAAAATAGCCATCTCTGGCCGTACGTTATGACGAAACTTTGCGTTATCCACGGTTGCTAAGACAGATTTCTTGGCAAAGTCCGTGGAATATCCGATAAGCCACCCTGCGGTTTGCGCCATAAGTTCTACCATGAGCGCACCCGGTACAAGTGGCGTTCCCGGAAAATGATCATTAAAAATAGTATCATCTGACGAAAAATAGCTCATCGCCTCCGCTGAAACATTTTTCTTAATTTCAATAATTTCTCTAATAAATTGATAGTGCATCATAAAGACCATAAAACAAACAACCCGGATCAGCTACATATGCCAATCCGGGATGTTCATTAAACTGAATTTAATAAAATATTAGATGCTATTTTTGAAATCAGCACCCGCAGTGAACTTTACAGTTTTAGAAGCTTTGATTTTGATTTTCTCACCTGTCTTGGGGTTAATACCATTACGAGCAGCACGTTTCTTTACTTCAAAAGAACCGAATCCGATTAACTGTACTTTCTTCTCTTTTTTAACACCTGCTTTAATCGAATCAATAACAGCGTTCAAGGCTCTCTCTGCTGCTGCTTTGCTTGTCTCAGCGCCTAATTCTTTCTGAACTTTCTCTACGAGTTGTGCACGATTCATCATATAATTACAATCTCCTTGTTGGTTTAAGTTATTCACAACTATGCTTTATAATAATTGTGAATAACTATTTCCTACATGACAATTTTATTGCGTCAATATTAATTTTCAGCGAAGCATCTCCTGAAAGCCTTTAAAATACAAGATTAGATAGTATACACTCTCCAAAACCCTCATGAATAAATGCCTTAGAACGGATATACTTGACGATCCCTTTATTAATAAGAGTTGCAAGGCTGCGTCAAGTTGACTCTAGAGAATATTAAATGCAATTGCAATTGTTAATAACTTTTTAAATGCATAAGCAAATACCTTTTGCAATAGAAGAGAAATTCTAAAAATCAGGAATAACGAACGTCTTTACCAGGTTCCATTTCAAAGTTCATTTCCGTGATCTTAGCCGTCACTTTATCCAGAACCTGATGACTAAAAGTGACATAGATGGGACTATTGAGTGCAATGTCTTTTTTGGCCATATTTTCAAACTCCATGGCTAAAAAAAACTCACCCAAATCCGTTGCTTCATCAATTCTCTTACCACAGAAAAGATTGACCACTTCAGGAATTTTCAACAAGCGAATACGCGCCTCAATCATCAACCTCTCCGCGGCGGCGTCCTGATCTTCGCCCTTTTGTTTGATGAGTTTTAAGTGGAGAACCATGGAAGGAATTGATAACAGACAAACGCAGACTAACTGTCAAGCGTGCATGAAAACAAATATTCTTAAAGTCTTGAGGATGTTTTTCGAAAAATATTATTGCGTTGAAGACTCTAAATCTGGATATTCCAAAAGCTATGTTAATCGATGATGTTCTTAAAAAAACTAACGAGTTATTAAAAACCGAAAACAAAGAATCCGGCATGTCTACTTCTTCCTCAACTTCGAGTAGTAGCAGCTCGCTTCTTAGCAAATCAAAATCCAAAGGAACAGGTGCTTATCTCTCCGAAGATGTTGAATTTAAAGGAACGCTTTACTTTAATTCTCGTGCAGAATTAAACGGCAAGCTGGAAGGTGAAATTATCGCTGACGGCGCACTGATTATTGGCGATGCCGCTATCATCAAGGGTAATATCAACTGCGCCTCCAGTGTCGAACTTCGAGGTAAAGTTCAAGGAAATGTCAGAGCCGTGGATCGTGTAGAATTAAGTGGAAATGCTCATCTTTATGGAGACATCCAGTCTCCGAAAATTACTGTTGGAGATAACGTAACGTTTGTGGGCCGTTCTGATACATTACAAGGTAAGAGTCCTACAGCAGACTTCTCTAAAATATTTTCACAACTCGACAAGTCAGGCTCCGCTTCATCCGGAAAACCAACCAGTTCATAAATCTAGTAATAGTTGAACTAGTCGAAAAACAGATTAACAGCTTATTTCGAACATCATTGCTATCATTTCATAGACGGTCTCTTTTAAGAGGCCGTTTTTTTGTTTATTCCACAAAAAGGCGAACGCTAAGGGACTTTCTCTTTAAACTAGAGATTAAAGATAAGGCCAGCATCAAAGGTGAAAATTATTTAGTAAGGTATGCTGCAATGCCTTCAGCAAAGGGCTGAGGATGGATACCTAATTCTTCCCGCAAAGCGGTGTCATCGCCTCCCTGACTTTCATTGGCCATGGTAATCACATCTTGAGTAGGAATCAACTTGGGCACGGGAAAACCCGCTTCGCTCAACTTGCCCAGCACCACTAAAACTCCCGAAACTTCACAGGCAAAAGCACCCACGCGGCATAGAACTTCCGGTAGAGCAACAATGACTCTATTAACGCCCGTGAGTAATGTCATAAGCGCAACCGCAGGCAAGACGACAGGGTGGCAGTCTATAAATTTCGCCTTGAGCCCTTTTACTTTGGCTATCTGCACCAACATTTCACGATACATTAACTTCGGCCCGATCACATCAATTTCACGACCGAACATACGGTCATTGGGCAATGCCTGTAAAAAAGCCTCTGCTACTTCATCCACAGCAACAGGCCCCAGCAAAGCATCCCCCTCGCCCAGACAAGGCATACTAAAACCTGTCAAAATATTGAGCGGAAAATCAAGAAGGCTGGCAAGCGTCCTGGTCATTTCATCACCAGCCCCGTAAACAACAGATGGCCGAAAGATAGTCCACTGAAGTTGACTACCACGGACAATGTTCTCCGCCTGCCATTTCGTCTTATGATAGTTCGTTTGAGCATGGACACGTGTGCCTATGGCACTCATGTGAAGATAACGCGAAACACCTGCATCCGTCGCTGCAGTCACAACATTTCTAGTCGCTTCGACATGCATTTTCTCAAAGGTGTTCCTTCCTATTTCACAAATAATTCCGACTAGATGTACGACTGCTTTCACACCCGAACAGGCGTTTTTAATTGAATCAGGATCAAGCACATCACCCTGTACTATTTCAATCTTGGTCTTGTTTCTTTGGCCAAAAAGCTTCTCCGCTTTCTCAACATCTCGGGCTAGCACTCGAACTTCGTGACCTGCTTCTGCAAAACGCTGTACGAGCACCTGCCCGATAAAACCTGTACCACCAGTAACTAAAATCATATTTACATCCTTTAGCTCAAATATTTTACCTACAAAGAAAAAAGTAAAGCTTTCCTCTTTTCTTAGATGCAAGATGATTCGTTTCTGGGTTAAAGACTACTGGATTGGGCCTTCCTTTTGACCAATGATGTTGGAATCAATACGCTTAGCAGCCTACAAAGCTAACGCATAATAATATTGCAAATCATTAGATTTTTTTTAAACAGGTGGTGCTTTTTTTAAAAAAAATCAAATATCAGATGGTTACTATGATGAACAAAATTTTTTTAGCCGCTTTAATTCTACTGACAACCGGTTTAACAGCCTATGCTGATTTCTTTAAGATATATACTATAAAGAAAACTAAAAAGTATGCCTATGTTGAGAAAGCATGGAAATACGATGTAGAGACTCTAGAGGTAACCTTCTCGGCTTTAAAAGAAATGCCCGGCAAGAAAGTTAACTACAAACTTTATGTATATGATAAGAATAAAGAGCTACTTCAAAAACATAAAAAGCCAACCAGCGTTTCACCAGGTGATGGCACATCTTACATGAGACCTAATGAATTAAAGCCAAACAAAAGGCACAAAGTTTTTTTCGGTATGTCTGAAAAACATACTAAAGGCGTTGATAAATGGCGTTATGCCATTGTGGAAATAGAGCATGACGGTAGTTCAACAAAATTATCTTACCCTAGAAGTATCGATCTTTCTGAATTTGATAGACCGGATTAATATCTACATATCAACTTCATCCACCCATTCCATCATTTCATCTTCGAGATAAACTTGCTCGATGAGTTCTTGGGCCCAGTGCTCCTTTTGGGCAATTTTTTTTAAGAGGCGCAACGTCATGACCTGCACTGCAGGAACGTCACTCCATATTGAATTATACAAACACTTCCAGTGACCAAGGTCCAGCAAACGCACCTGAGTTAATTCATCCTTACATTTTTGACAGATAAAAATACAACGATCGACCTCAGGCTCAGGAGATAGGGGTTCTACTTCAAAAGCCTGCAATTTACTGCCGGATGATTCACAGAGCTCACACTTGGAACGAGAACGCCGCACTAAATCTTTGCCAAATGCATTGAGTAGGCCCCTACGCTGTTGTTGTCTCTGATACCCTTTTGCCATACGTTCCATGCTTGGTTCAAAATAAAAGCGAAATCATGCCGGGCAAAGATGACCCGTCAATGCACAATATTACTTCCTAAACGGTAGCAAGTACTGACTTTATTTCGCCATAGGTGGAGGAGAAAGTTTAAGGCCAGACCAATGCTTATGAGGCCAGCAAAGCAGGGAGAACCAACGTTGTCCTCTTGGTTCGAGAGTAACGTTGTTACCTCGGCGGCGGCACAGGCCACGTGTGAATGATTTTTTGTAGGGTAAAGTTGTATCAAACCAAAGCAATTGCGCCTCAGAGCATTTTTTATCCGACGCGTCAAAACGCAGCGGCATACCCACGCGGTTGCAGTGAACTACCCATGATGCTGGTAAGGGATCTCCAGATTTCCAACCTTGAATCTGAAATGGAAACTGCTTTTGCCAATATATCATTTTACCTTGCGAGGGTATGAGCACTTTAAAACAAACTTTTTCTTTGTTCATAATCTGCTCAACCGTGAGAGGCTTGCCTCTATACGCCGCTTCTAAAATAGGTGCAGGGGCCACTCCTATAAGATTGAGTCCGCTGAAGTTTCCATGATGATTCACCTGCCTGGCATGGGTTCGACCATATTTTTCATACCAACCCATAAAATCAGAGCTGACTTGAAAGTTTATTTCAAAATGCAGGTGGGCTCGGGATCGCACAAGACCACTTCCGGTATAACCCAGCACCCCCAGCTTTTGCCCTTTTTGCACAGCATCCCCCGTCTTAACCGAAGCACTGGCCAGATGAGCATATAAAGTATAAATACGGTAAGGGCCCGCCTCATGTTCTACGGTCACGTAGATCCCATAAGAAGATTCCCAGCGGTTCGTATTCACATAGACAACGATACCATCCTGAACACTAACTATGGGATCCAAGGGAATACCCGTTGATGTTTTACGCAGAGGTTTAATGTCAATACCCTCATGAAAGCGTTCAAAATACTTGGGAGGTTCAGGTCCATTTGTGCGCACAAAACCATACATACCGGAGATGGCTCGCTTACTCACCGTAGGTTGATAGAAGGTCTCTAATTTATTTTTAAAAATATGATCGTTCTCCGTGGGCAGACAAAAATCCAGCACAGCCTCAGCAGCTTGGACAGATTGAACCTCGTAACTCAATGCAATCAAAGAAGTAAGACAGATATAAATCAACTTTCTCACCATACTCTCCTTCAAAGTTACTCTATCTTCTGGAGAGGTTCGACCAGGAATCAAGACCTTATTATTGTACTCAATGACTTTTTAACGTAGCTCTGTGGGATCTCATGTTCCGATTCTGTGTCAGATCTTACGCGGTAAAGTGGTACTTTTTTCTACTTTCGAGGATTTGGTGACCTCCAAGTCCTGTGTTTTAAAGAAAAAAAGTACTCTTTGAGAAAACTCTTTTTCTCTCATCCGTTATCATTCATGAAAACGTCTGTAACTTCCGACTTTTTATAGTATGGCTACACCTATTGATGGAATTGGAGCGGGTTATACCAACCCTCAGACAATCGATCCAGCCAGGGATATCTATGAGTATACTGTTCGTCCCCGTCAAGGTGCTGAACAGTTAGTCGATCAGGATGTTGTGAGACGGCAAGCTTCGGCAACGAATGCTAACGTTCAAGACAAACCTGCGACCGCAGATGACTCTGGCGTTCGTCTGGATGGTAACCTCGCTCGATTAGCCGAGGCTAGAGAAGGCCCGCGTCCTGAAGATGAGCAACCATCGAACGACTCTGGCACCTATAGCCCGGCTCAAATCCGCGAAGGAAGGTTTTAGACATCCACTAGAGCCATTTCTTTCGCTTAAAATATAGGATGGTGCTCAACGCGACTATCCCCATAGTGCAAAGCACTATGGGGTATGCTCGCTCTTCCTGAAGCTCTGGCATATGTTGAAAATTCATCCCATAAATGCTTGCAATAAAGCTCAAGGGCAGAAAATCACTCTTTGATGGCACTCACACTTGATCAACTTGAGCTGTCTAACCGAAGTGCTTGAGAGAGAAAACCGAAAGACGCTTATCTCTAATGTTTACCAAACCTTTACCGATAGCACCTAGTAGGTGCCCAGTGGTGTAGAGGGGAGGATTGCCCTGATGCTATCAGCTATTTGATAGCTGTAATATCACATGGTGTTACTAGAAATGTAAGGAAAACATCATGAAAAACATTCTTTTAAGTATCCGTTTACAGGGGATAGTTGCCCTGATCTGTTGCAGCTTTGGTTCCGTGGTGCAGGCCCAAGGCAATGAAACTCAAACGCGTTTTTTTCATACCTATCTGATGATTCAGAAGGCCGAAGAGCTTGAACGACTGGGCAAACTCAATGAGGCTCTGGAACTTTACAACGAGGTTCACCAAAGACTTGAGCAAATCAAAACGGACAACCCGAAATGGGAATACAGTGTGGTCAACTACCGCATCAAGCATGTAAAGAATATCATCACTGAGCTCGATTTTCGCACAGGTTCGAGCTCATCTCAAAATACAGATGAGGAAAATGAAAAAGCATCTCAGAAACAAGAAAATGAAATGCCTGTTATTGAAGATGGCAGTCTGCGTGCAGGAGTGAGTCCTCCTCTGACAGTCACCGCCTCAACTCCACAACATCAACACCAAAGCGAACCCGCTGAAATCATTCGTCGAGCTCAACCCGTAGACGACTTTAGTCAAGAACCGAGCATTGCTATCGCACCGCCTGAAGTAACATTAGATCAAGATACCTTTGACCGCACCATTGAAAGCCTGCGAACACAATTTCATGATGCTCTGACTCAACTTTCTGAAAGTAAAAAGCAAGAGGGTGATCTTCGTAGTACAATTGCGGTGTTTAAGAAAGAGAATACTATGCTAGCTGACGAGTATAACCGCTACCGTGATCAAGCGGAACAGGAGAAAGCGGAACTTACTGAACGCAATAAGATTTACCAGTCGGAAAATCGCATGATGGCTCAGGAAACTCAAAAAATTCGCAGTCAGGCAGAAGAAGCTCAAAAAAAGGCTGATATGCTGAGCGAACAAATCGCCATTTACAAAAGTGAAAACAAGATGCTCGCACAATCCTATCAAGAGGCGAATGATAAGGCTGAGAAGATGGAGAACGTAGCCTCTGGCACGGTCGTAGAAATGGAACGTGTGCGCATGCAGATCGGTTCCCTGCGTTCTCTGATGCAACTACGTCGTGATTCCATTAAAGCTTTGCTTGCGCAAGACACCCTGAAGCATGATGCAAGCACACGTAAGTTTCTTCTACAACTCGAGGATATATCAGCTAAGTCTGAGGCCCTTTTACGCCGCTTGGAAACAAAGCGCGCTGTTATGGAGGTCAAAGGCCCCCGCTTAGGCGGCATCTAACGAAAGAAGCATTTTATTCCAGTAACTCGGGATAGTGCGCAAGGGCAATTTGATCGAGATGCTTTTGAATCTGTTCTGACGTATTGAATTTTTGCACCTCTTCAACCATGGCCTGCATGTCGCGATAGGTCAGTGTCTGTATAGCACGTTTAACCCTGGAGATAAAAATAGAACCCATACTGAGTTCGTCGATACCAAGGCCCAGAAGCATAGGAGTCAGTGTTATTTCACCTGCCATTTCACCACATACACCCACCCATTTAGAATGGGCATGGGCCACATCTACGACATGTTTGATGAGATGAATAATGGCAGGATGACAAGGCTGATAGAGATACGCTACTTTTTCATTGGTTCGATCTACAGCTAAAGTGTATTGCACCAGGTCATTGGTTCCGATGCTTAAAAAATCCACTTCCTCAATAGCTTTTTCAACAGTGAGTGCAAAAGAAGGAACTTCCACCATGGCCCCAAGTTCTATTTCCTTGGCTTGAGCAATACCTTCCTTATCCAGTTCATGCATACACTCCTCCAGAATTTCCTTGCTCCGCATCAGTTCTTCATACGTAGCTATCATAGGAAACATAATACGCACAGAAGTTCCAGCACCTGCGCGAAGTATCGCGCGGAGCTGTGTTTTAAATACATCGGTTCTCTCTAAAAGATAACGAATGGCCCGCCACCCTAGGAAAGGGTTTAGGTCATCATGAACAAATGATTCTTCCAGAAGCTTATCTCCTCCAATATCCAATGTTCTAATAATGGCTGGATAGGGTTTGGATGCTTGAACAACTTTACGATATGTTTCCAGCTGTTCTTGCTCATCGGGAAGCTCCATACGATTTAAAAACAAAAATTCTGACCGATAGAGACCGATGCCTTCTGCACCAGACTTTGGAAGCATCTCAAGATCTGCCGGCAATTCAACATTGGCTGATACGATAATTCGCCTTCCGTCCTTGGTTTCCGCAGACACTTCTCTGAGAGAAGCTAAACTTTCTTCAACTTCGTGACGGCGTTTTTCAATACGGCCATAGGCAAAATTCGTATCATCTGTCGCATCCGTAATGAGATAACCTTCATACCCGTCTAGAATAGCGCTCTGACCTGAAATTGCTTTTTGCGAAATATCTTTCAGCCCGACGATGGCGGGAATATTCATGGAACGAGCCATGATGGCCGTATGTGATGTTTTATTTCCTAAATCCGTGGCAAAACCTAAGACTAACTCGCGATTAAGCACTGCGGTATCAGATGGCGTTAAATCATGAGCAACGACAATGCATGGTTCGCTCAGTTCGATCTTTCGAACAAAGGCATTTCCCATAAGATTGTTTAAGACACGACGACCCACATCCAGAATATCCGAAGAACGTTCCTTTAAGTAAGGATCATCCACTTCACGCATACTTTGTGCGAAAGACTGCGTTAAATGATGGTAAATATATTCTACACACAACTTACGCAGTTGAAGTTGCTTCTTCACTGCTTCAGTAATAGAGGAGTCTTCTACGACGAGCAGGTGTGCATCAAAGATACTGGCGTCCTTTTCTCCCAGGGATTGAGATAGATGATCTTTAATTTCTTGAATCTGTTCGCGCGTTTTAATCAGTGCTGATTCAAGACGAGAGATTTCGTTGGGAATATCACTTTCCTGAATTTCATGCGGAGGTACGTGCAACTCTTCACGGTCAATAACAACTAACTTTCCGTGAGTAACCCCAGGTACGACTGCTATGCCCTTGTACCGCTTTTCCTGTGCATCCTCTGGCTGAGACATCGACTAAGCTTTCTTTCCGCTTAATCTAGAAATTTATTCTTCGTCAAACTTTCTGTCCAGTAAATCCTGTAATTCTTTCAAAGCTTCTTCTGATTTTTCACCAATGGCTGAAACCTTTAACGTGGAGCCACAACCTGCTGCCAGCATCATCAACCCCATGATGCTCTTGCCGTTTACTTCTTCGTTATCTTTCTCTACCCAAATTTCACAAGGGTAACGGTTTGCAACTCTTACAAACATGGCAGCAGGTCGTGCGTGCATGCCAAGTTTATTCTGAACTTCCAACTCTCTGACAACTCTATTGCCTTCTGTCCCCGATTGATTAGTCAAGATCTTGTCCTTTTTTCCTTCTTAAATCTTTCTTTGCATTTTACTTATCAAGCGTTCATTGAATTCATTAGCAGCAAACTGTCCCATAAGCTTTAGCTTCTGGTCAAGCGCGGCTACTTCAACTAAGCCTGATAAATCACGACCCGGTCTAACTGGAATTGTGACATGAGGAATCTGGATTTGCAAGATTTCGTAATATCTTTGATCTAAGCCAATTCTTTCAACGTCACTCAGTTTTTCCCACTCTACGAGTGTTACGACTAAATCCAATTGCTTTTTGTAGCGAATACTGCTGGCACCGTAGATACTTGCAATATTAAGTATGCCGATCCCGCGAACTTCAATATAATGTCGCGTCAGCTCTGCAGATGTTCCGATCAAATCTCTCCCCTCAATCAGAGTAAAACGCGTGATATCGTCAGAAACAAGTGAATACCCCTTTTCTATCAAACCGAGCACGCACTCGCTTTTACCAATGCCGCTTTCACCACGAATTAAAGCTCCAACTCCCTGAATATCTACCATACTGCCGTGCTCGGATGTGACTGGAGCAAAATCTGACTCAAGGCAAATTGTCACAGCATTCACTAACCGCATCGTTTTGATAGGGGATATAAAAAGTGGGACGTTTGTCTTATTGGCCACTTCAATAATATCCTCCGGCATTTTCATATTTCTAGAAACGATGGCACAAGGTATCTTTTTGCGGAATACATTCAGAAGCCTTTGCTTTCGCTCGATTTTTGAAAGCGATCTAAGGTAGGCCATCTCACTATTGCCGATGAGTTGCACACGACGAAAGGCAAAATATTTGAAAAAACCTGTTAAGGCTAAACCAATACGATTAACAGAACCCTCACTTATAGGACGATCCATTCCATCAGTGCCTGCGACAAGTCGAAGACTTAAATCATTCTGATGGTTCGCATAAAATTGTCCGACGCTAATTTGTTTTGTCTGAACATTATTTCTTTTACGCGCTGGCATGGTCTCACTTGTATTGCAGTTAGCCGTGAAATCTTAAGATGCCTAATCTTTTAAATTCATAGCCAGAAGAAATTCCGCATTGCTCTTAGTCTTCTTAAGTCTTCCAAGGAGAATTTCCATGGCTTCGACAGCAGGAAGAGAGCTAAAGGCTTTGCGCAAAGCGTCTATGCGAGGCATCTCGTCCTTATGATAAAGCAATTCTTCCTTACGTGTGCCAGACTTGGCAATGTTTACCGCCGGATAAACACGTTTGCTGACTAGTTCACGGTCGAGGTGAATTTCCATATTACCCGTCCCTTTAAATTCTTCGAAAATAACCTCATCCATTTTACTGCCGGTTTCAATCAAAGCCGTGGCAAGAATAGTAAGACTTCCACCTTCCTCAAGATTACGAGCAGCGGCAAAAAAGCGACGAGGCTTGTGCAGCGCATTGGCATCAACACCCCCAGAGAGAATCTTTCCACTATGAGGCTGCAAGGTATTATAAGCACGTGCTAGACGGGTGATACTATCAAGCAGAATAATGACATCTCGGCCGCGTTCGGCTAAGCGTTTTGCACGCTCAATAACCATCTCCGCCACCTGAACATGTCGTTCGGCATGTTCGTCAAATGTAGAGCTAATCACTTCACCTTTGACGGAGCGGGACATATCAGTCACCTCTTCGGGGCGTTCATCAATGAGTAAGACGATGAGATGCGCATTGGGGTTATTATCCGTAATAGCATTGGCTATTTTTTGCATTAAAACTGTTTTACCCGCGCGAGGTGGCGCAACAATTAAACCGCGCTGGCCAAATCCAATGGGCGTGATCAGATCCATCGCTCTCATAGCTAAATCATTCTTTTCACCATTTTCCAAGACAATGCGTCGATTGGGGAAAAGAGGCGTGAGGTTATCAAAGTAAGTCATGCTCTTACCTTCCTCGGGCGAACGCTCTTCGATCTTATCTATGGAAACCAAGGCAAAGTATTTCTCTTTGTCACGTGGGGGGCGGATTTCTCCGCCGATCAAATTACCCTTCTTCAAACCATGACGACGTATCTGCGAAGGAGATACATACATATCCTCAGGACAGGGTGTGTAGTTGTAAGCTGATAAGCGGAGAAAGCCATACGAGTCCGGTAGAATTTCTAAAACACCTTCACCGAAAAGACGTCCATTCCGCTCTGCGTTACGACGCATGATAGCAAAAATGAGCTCATGTTTGCGTAAGGTGCCTATGTTCTCAATGTTGAAGTCCGCAGCTTTTTCATGCAGCTCTTTAATAGGCAGCTTCTGCAGGTCATTAAAATGAAGATCTACTCCTGGAGGCGGAGGCGGCAATGGTTCCCCATTTTCATCTACACCCTCTCCCTCGGGAGGTAAAATTTCATCATAGTCCATGTTGGAATAATCATCCTGAGAACCTGGTCGTTTCCCTCCGTTACGACGGTTGTTATTGCCACGGCGGTTGTTATTCCCGCGGCGGTTCCTATCCCTATTGTCTCTATTTCGTTTATCCTGAGGACGTCTTTTGGCACGGTCGTACTCTTTTTCTTCACCGCTTTCTTCTTTAGCCTCATTCTCGGAACTCAGCGGAAGATCCTGTTCTTGATTTTTTATGTCTTGGGCGGCTTTCTTAGTTTTGGCAACCTTAGCGGCAAACTCTGGAGATGTTTCTTGTTCTTCTGACATCGGCTCTCCCTTACTTTCTTGTTTTCGAAATCCAAACATTTTTGAATCTATTTACTTGTTGTTTTAGTAGTCCTAAATTCCCGTTATTCCAAAGTACAAACTGACTTTGTTTCATTTTATCTTCCATAGAATGTTGTGTCTGAATTCTTAATATTGCATCTTCTGAAGTTAATCCTCTTTCCTTGAGCCTGCTCATTTGTATTTCGCGTGAACAGGCTACACACACCACCGAATCAAATACTTGTTCAGCTCCCGTTTCATATAACAGCGGGATAACAACCACAGCTGGAATCGACGGGCTCTCATCTTTATGCCTATTTAGCTGACTATGCCATTCAGCTCGAATGAGAGGGTGAAGGATCGAGTTCAGTAGCTTTCTTTTTTCCGGCGTTTCAAATATAATCCGTCCAAGAACAGCTCTGTTTATAGACCTGTTGTTATTTAGTATCATCGTTCCGAATGCGTCAACAACATTTTTATAGCCCTCATGCCCAATGACGCACATTTCCCGGGCGATCCTATCTGTATCAATGACATGCCAACCCGCTTCAGCCAATAAATTTGATACGGTTGTTTTACCGGAGCCAATGCCACCAGTTAAACCCAGAGTTGCCATTACATCTATTTTATTGAATGTTCATCAAACGGTCGAAAGCTTGCGTTCTTTAACCTCAAGAAGCGCCTGCTCCAGAAAAGTTTCAAAGCGTTGCGCGCCTTCATCCCCCTTAACCCGCGAACGAACGGCAACCTGTTCGGCCTCAGCTTCACGCTTGCCCACAACCAGCATATAAGGAACTTTTTCCAATTGTGCCTTGCGAATTTTGGCCCCCATCTTTTCAGATGAACCGTCCACCGAGCAGCGAAGATTATTCTGCCGACATCTCTCTTGAAATTTTTCACAAATTTCTATTTGCGCATCTGTAATTGGAATAAAACGAATCTGCTCTGGCGCCAGCCATAATGGGAAGGCACCGGCAAAGTGTTCGATCAATACACCTACAAAACGCTCCATAGAACCAAAGGGTGCACGATGTATCATCACGGGACGTTTGCGGCTATTATCGGAATCCACATAATTCAGATCAAACCGCTTGGGTAAGCTATAATCCACCTGTACCGTGCCCAACTGCCATTCTCGGCCAATCACATCTTTCACCACAAAATCGATCTTGGGGCCATAAAACGCCGCTTCTCCAGGCTCTTCGGAAAAAGGTTTGCCCAGCGTCTCCGCTGCATCTCTACAGGCCTTTTCAGCTCGATCCCAATCAGCAGCATCTCCCGTATATTTTTCAGAGTCAGGATCACGCAAACCAACCCGTACACGATAGTCACCTATACCCAGTGTCGTCAAAACGGTGTTTACCAGTGAGAGACACCCTTTAACCTCTTGCGCAACTTGATCCGGTGTACAAAAAATATGAGCATCGTCCTGCGTAAAAGCACGCACACGAGTCATGCCGCCTAATTCTCCAGATTGTTCCCAACGATAGACCGTGCCAAATTCTGCTAGACGCACTGGCAAATCTTTATAGGAATGGGGCTCTGAATCAAAAATTTTAACATGGTGAGGGCAGTTCATAGGTTTGAGTAAAAAGCCGGAAACAGCACCTTCATCCAACAAGCTGGTTAGCTCTGAACTATGACGACCCTCATCGTTTAATTTTTTTAATGCACTTTTTTCCATCACGGGAGGGAATTGAGACTCACTATAATATGGAAAATGCCCGGAGGTGCGGTAAAGATCAAGCTTACCCACATGCGGTGTAAACACTTGTTTATAATCCTGCTTAAAGAGCTCCTCAGAAATAAAATTCTGTAATTCCTGGCGAATAATCGCGCCCTTGGGAAGCCAAAGAATGAAGCCCTGCCCCACAGCTTCATCAATATGAAAAAGTTTGAGCTCACGCCCTAGTTTACGATGATCCCGCTTTTGCGCTTCTTCCATTCTTTCCAGATACTCCGTAAGATCTGCTTTATTGGCAAAAGCTGTCCCGTAAATACGCTGAAGTTGCTTATTTTTTTCATTACCGCGATGGTAGGCTCCAGCGATACTTAATAACTTAAATGCTTTAATATTTTTTGTGTAACGCACGTGCGTTCCCGCGCAGAGATCTAGAAATTCCCCATTCTTATAAAAGCTAATTGTATCTCCTTCAGGAATATCATCCAAGCGTCCCAATTTATAGCGTTCCTGATCAAAAGACTTGATCATATCAACGGCTTCTTTGCGGGTTACTTCCAAACGCTCAAATTTTTGATTTTCTTTAATGACTTTAGTCATCTCAGCTTCGATTTTTTCTAAATCTTCCAAGGTAAACTTGTGGTCGATATCAAAATCATAATAAAAACCATTCTCAGTGGGAGGCCCAATATCCAACTTGGTCTTGGGAAACAATCTTAATACAGCTGTAGCCAGGACATGCGCCGTAGAATGCCTGATCTCTTCTAAAGGAGTCATTTCTTTCACAATGAACGTTGGAGAGTATAAAAGTACGTCTCTCGGGTCAAGTTCGAGCCGACACCATCTCACAAGCATTTAGGCTATTACGTCACATGCATATTCATTTATTTTGTTTTTCTAGTATTTGCTCATTGAAAAATTTACTTTAACCTACAAGTGCTATGAAAATTCAACATTTCATTACCATGATGGCCATTTCAGCCATTAGCGTCGCAGTTGTTCAAGCAGCTGAGATCTACGAGATAGACCAAAGCCACTCCACGGTTTCCTTCGAAATCAGGCACCTCGGCATCAGTAAAGTTTCAGGACGATTCACAGATTACGAGGGAGCTATTAGCTTTGATGAAAAGGCGCCCGAGAAATCAACCGTTGAATTCACGATTAAAGCAACCAGTATTGATACGGATAATACAGACCGCGACGAACACCTTAGAAATGAAGATTTTTTCAATATTGAAAAATACCCTGATATTACCTTTAAAAAGACCGCTCTGAAAAAAACAGCTGAAAACACATGGGAAGTAACAGGAGACTTAAAGTTGCTGGATGTTACCAAACCCATCACTGTGGAAATGGAAACCTTTGGCCCTATCAAAGGAAGCCAGGGGGAAACACGCCGAGGTGCTGAGACAACCTTTAAAATAAAGCGTAGCGACTATGGCATGAAATACGGCATTGGACCTGTTGGAGATCAGGTCAAGATCACCCTCGCTATCTCTGCTATTAAAAAATAACAGCACTAACCTAATCCTAAACTAAATCTATCCATCAAATTACAAGCTATGAAAAATACCATCCTAACTCTTATTACAATCAGCACTCTATCTCTATTAACATCTGTTTCACAACTACAGGCACATTGCCAGGTTCCCTGTGGGATTTATGATGATTTTGCCAGAGTTCAAGCAATGCTCGAAGACGCTGACACGGTTATTAAAGCCGCTAAACTCATCAATGAACTCGCTGGAAAAACAGATGCTCAGTCAATGAATCAAATAAACAGATGGGTCATGAATAAAGAATCTCATGCTCAAAAAATCATTAGCACAATGGGTGACTATTTTTTGACTCAAAGAGTAAAACCTGATGCTAAAGATTACCAGGAGCGTCTCAAGAACCACCATGCTGTGATTCTCGCTGCCATGAAAGCAAAACAAAACGCTGATGCTAAATATGGTGATGAACTTAAAAATGCTATTGCAGTGTTAGAGCAATACTACCCTGTTAAGAAATAACGACCCTATATTTTAGTCTCAATCAACGAGCCCGGCCTCTGCCGGGCTTATTTTTATAATACTTTCTTGAATAATTTCTGACCTGAGCCATCAAAGATATGGATGAGACTTTCCATTACAATCACAGCCATTTCCACTTGCCTCATAATTAACATCTTTGCCGGGCCCAAGAATGAACCCGTCGTTAAAGCTGTGCAAAAATCTTTGCCTGCCGTGGTAAATATTTACACAGAGGGCGTTGAGTTACGCCGTGTCCGCGACCGGCGGGATTTGTTTTTTGAACAATTCTTTGGACCTGGCTATACCCGCGGCAACCGAATTGCTAAAGTTCCCTTCCGCAGTTTAGGATCAGGCCTTATCGTCAGCCCAGATGGTTATGTGGTGACGAATTACCATGTGGTTGACCGAGCTAATGAAGGCACCATAAAAATAACTTTACATGATGGAAGCAACTATGAAGCCAAGCTCATTCGCGCCGATGAAGAGCAAGACCTAGCTCTCGTTCAAATGAGCCATGCCATAAATAAAGAAACGCCTCTGCCTCAATTTCCCAATCTCAGCCTGAACGATCTTTCACCTAATCTTCTAGGTCAAACTGTTATAGCCATCGGCAATCCCGTCGGCTACGAATCGAGTGTCAGTATGGGTATCCTCTCAGCTAAAGACCGCAGCCTACAAATCGAAGACTTTACAATTGATGGCCTCCTGCAAACAGATGCGGCCATTAATCCAGGAAACTCAGGAGGTCCTTTAATTGATATTGATGGCAACCTCGTAGGACTCAATACGGTAAAGATGCATCAATCCAATAACGCTGTGAATATTGATAACATCGGCTTTGCTATTCCCGGTGAACGCGTCAAAGCTTTTGTCGATATGTCCATCGCCATCGCACGAGGAGAAATAAAAGAGCCACCTCGCGCCACGCTCGTAGAAATATTTCAGCAAAAATTTGGCCTTGATGTACAAGAGCTCACACCTGAGCTTAGTCAGCATTTTGGCTTTCGTCCCTATGATGGGCTCCTCATTACCGAAGTCGAAGAAAACTCACCTTCTTTTGATGCCGGACTGGAAAAAGGCATGATCATTATTGGTATCAATGAATATCGCACCCGACAGTTTCAGGAAGTTCCCAAAGGTTTATTAAAAACGCGAAAAGGCCAGGAGGTAAAATTCAACTTAAAATTCCACAGAGGATACGGTCGTGTCTTCTTAGGAAGCATCGTTCTAGCTGCCAGATAACTTCCTTCTGCCTACTCCAACAAGATGGATGCCGTCTTGATGAGCAAGAACTGCATTTATAATTGGAGCACATATAGCCTCCATCACCCTTTTTGCCAAAGACTAGGATTCACCTAAAGACGATAAAATTTGTCATAAATTGATAAAAAGGAACTCTGATTTACGATTAAAGCATTTATTTTATTTCAAAAATTTGACGCTTAAATTTAGAATGTTATAAAGAGTGCATGATAAGCAATACTTGCCCCTCTCATGACAGATTGTGTTTTCTAACGCCCCTTCCAGATTTTATTTTGTGATTTTAAAATACCGACAGCCTAGTAACTTGTTTTTATATATAAAATTATGATGTTTATTAAATATCCCCTAATTATCGTATTCACTTTTAGTCTAACCCTTCAAAGCATAAAAGCCGAAGAGCGCCCCAATATTCTTTGGATATTTACGGACGACCATGCCACACAAGCTTTTGGTGCTTATGGGGGACATTTAGAAGCGGAGAATATTACACCCAATCTGGGCGCGCAAATAGAATTACCGACATAGGCTCGTCGGAAGATCATTCCCTCAGATGCGATACGGTCCAG
>JBCCWR010000020.1:0-24174 GCA_039193385.1 Verrucomicrobiota bacterium
CACTCAGTTCAAAACGTAAAACAAGCGACCATAAACCAATATCTGTCATATTGACTCCGACATCCTAAATTACTAATTTCTTTGCCCTAACCTTTTCCATAACCTGTAACGCAAGCAAAATGTTTTTTCTTGCTCGATGCTTGTAAAAGGCGTTTTATGTTGAGTCCGTTTGTATAAGCATAAGCGCCTCCTTAGCTCAGCGGTAGAGCAGGTGACTCTTAATCACTTGGCCCTAGGTTCGAATCCTAGAGGGGGCACATTCTTTTTCATCTCACAATGACTTCAACGATCTGGCAACACCCCCACGGTCATCTCAAACTGACGGATAAGCCCATTATCATGGGTATTTTAAACACCACACCCGATTCATTTTCAGACGGAAATTGTTTTTTTGATCCCGATCAAGCACTGATGCAAGCAGAGAAGATGATTGGCGATGGAGCCCAGATCATTGATGTGGGAGGAGAATCTACCCGGCCTGGTGCGACCCCTGTACTAGTCGATGAGGAAATCTCCCGCACGCGCAATATCATACGCACGATCCACCAACAATGGCCTAATGTCCTTATTTCGATAGATACTTACAAAGGCCTTGTGGCAGAGGCAGCTCTGGAAAATGGTGCTTCCATTATTAACGACGTCAGTGCCTGCCGTTGGGACCCAAACTTACGGGAGGTGGTTGTACAATCCAAAGCCGGCTATGTCTGTATGCATGCGCTCGACCGCCCTGCTGAGATGCAGGCATCCCCTGCTTATCAAAATGCTGTGGAAGACATTTTTCATTTTCTAAGACAAACCACTTCAGACCTTATGGATGCCGGTGTAGAAGCTGAGCGTATTGTCTGTGACCCTGGTATCGGTTTTGGAAAAACATTAGAACACAATCTGGCTCTCATCCGAGCCCAGGAGATCTGGAAGCAATTGGAGCGTCCTATCTTATGGGGGCTTTCGCGAAAATCTTACATTGGGAAAATTCTCCAGACAGAACCCAATGATCGACTCATCGGCACCATCACCAGTCATGCCTGGCTGCTCGCTTATGGATGCACGCCTCAAATCTGGCGTGTGCACGATGTGAAAGAAACACATCAACTCATTCAAATGTGGAAATCTCTCCATGAACCGCTACAGTCCGCCAGAGATGAGCACTAGTACAAATTCCGCGACGATGGACAAAAAGAGAAAATGGTTTGGTACGGATGGTATCCGGGGTACTTTTGGCCAGGAACCTATGACCCCGGCCTTCGCTTACCGTGTTGGTTATGCCTTAGGTCGTTATTTTCAAAAGGGTGGAAACAACCAGTTTGTCATTGCGCGTGATACACGCGCTTCGGGTCCCGCTCTGCAACAGGCATTGAGTGAAGGTATCCAGCATGCAGGTGGCAAGGTGGCAAATCTCGGCGTCATCCCTACAGGTGCTGTGGCTTTGCTTACTATGAAGCGCGGTGCCACAGCCGGCATCATGATCAGTGCCTCCCATAACCCCTACGAAGATAATGGCATCAAATGCTTCGGGCATGATGGCTTTAAGCTTACGGATGAAGCTGAACTCAAGATCGAAGCCATCATCGAACAACAGCCTGGGCCCACATCCCCTCTTGCAGAACCCTCCCTCCATTTCGAGCCAGACCTTGAGGCTTTCAAAACGTATCAGCAGCACCTCATTGAAACACTACCTGCGGATACGTCCCTCACCGGTTTGAATATCCTTGTCGACTGTGGTAATGGGGCCGCCTGGAAAACCACACCGGAAATTTTAACTGGGCTCGGCGCTGAAGTAACGCCCATCTATCACTCGCCTGACGGCAAGAACATCAACGCCAACTGTGGCAGCCAACACACTGAAGAACTACAAGAGCGTGTTAAGAAAACACCGGGTGCTATTGGCCTAGCCCATGACGGGGATGCTGACCGCTTCATTCTCATTGATGAACAAGGCCAAGCTCTGGATGGTGATGATGTATTGGCTCTCCTCGCTCTGGACAGAATCGCCCGCCAAACGCTTGCAAATAACACCGTCGTGGCCACAGTCATGAGTAATCTGGGCTTGGATGAAGCTGTTGCCCAGGCAGGCGGTAACGTCTGCCGCACCAAGGTGGGAGATCGCTATGTTCTCGAAACCATGCGTGAACACGGCCACGTCCTGGGCGGTGAACAATCAGGCCATATGCTGTTTCTGGATAAGATGACCACCGGGGATGGTCTCCTATCCGCCCTGCAAGTTTTTGAGTTGCTTGTCCGCAGCAAAAAAAAGCTCTGTGAGCTACGCAGTGGCATGAAAAAATACCCTCAAAAGCTGATAAATCTAAAAGTAACCTCCAAACCACCCATCAACGAACTACCTGCTGTCCAGGCCGCTATACAGGAAGTAGAGACGGATCTGGGCCGTGAAGGCCGTGCCTTACTCCGTTACTCGGGCACAGAAAATAAAATTCGCCTGTTGATCGAATGCAAAGATGCCAGTAAGCTCTCGCCCAGCGCTGAAAAAATTCTGCAGCCATTGCGGGAAACTATCGGCGTTTAGCGACAACCATAACCTATAAGGAATTACAATATGATCATTTTTATCGACTCCGGTAATACTGACGAAATTAAAGAACTCAATGAAATGGGCATCGTAGACGGTGTAACCACAAACCCATCCCTTGCTGCTGCCAGCGGTAAGAAATTTAAAGACCTTATCCTGGAGATCTGCAAAATCGTAGATGGCCCTATCAGTGCGGAAGTGACCTCGCTTGATGCCGCCACCATGGTTAAGGAAGGTGAAGAATGTGCCGCATGGCATGAAAACGTAGTTGTTAAGGTTCCCCTCATTGAAGAAGGTCTCAAAGCAACCGCCCGCTTAAGCGAAAAAGGTATTAAGACAAACGTCACTCTCTGTTTCTCGGCTTCTCAAGCTCTACTCGCGGCTAAAGCGGGAGCTACTTACATCAGCCCCTTCGTCGGTCGTCTGGATGACCTGAGCCAGGAAGGTATGGACCTGATTGCTGACATTCGCCAGGTCTATGACAACTATGGTATGGAAACCATGATCCTGACGGCTTCAGCCCGCAGCCCCATGCACTTTCTCAATGCGGCGAAGATCGGCTCTGACGTCATCACCGCTCCAGGCAAAGTTCTTAAGCAACTGATCAAACACCCCATGACTGACATTGGCCTTAAAAAGTTTATGGAAGATTGGGAAAAAGGTGCTGGCAAATAAAAGTAGAAGCAAACGCATCTTAGCTCAGAATAACAAAATAGACGTAGCTCTTAGCTCTATATGTTATTTGTTTTCAGATGCTTTGATTTCATAAAATGCCCATAACTTTTCATAAAACGGTGAGTCTCATGGCTCACCGTTTTTGTTGGAATCTATCCTAGACGTCGTATTCTCTGAGCCATGCTGAGAGTTTTTCCAAACTTCATTCTATTCATCAGCTTTCTGCTATGGGGCTGTTCTAAGGACGCTGCTCAAGATAGTTATGAGGCCCGAGCGGAAGATGAGATCCCATCCTCCCAGACGTATGGTAAACCCACACGGTTTACTGTTGTCGCCTACAACGTAGAGAACCTCTTCGATATTGATGGAAAGTCTAATTTTCCGGATTACCGTCCTCCTTCACTGGAACATCCCCGCGGCTACACAGCCTCTCATCTTTTAACTAAACTGGAAAATATTGCGGAAGTCTTAAGCAAATTCAGAAATGGCGAAGGACCTGATATCATTCTTTTTCAAGAACTTGAATCTGACCTTACGCCAAATGATTGGGACGGAACCTTTGAACAGTTCCTGGCGGAAACTGAGAATCTATCAACTTACGAGATTCTTACTTCGGAGCTGGCGGAAAATTATCAACACCTGCCCATAGAAGTCTGGCTTTGGCGCATTCTTTTTGAAACAGGTCTCGGTGACTACAACGTGGCTATGGCCGATCATCGAAACAATCCCTTGGGTCGACCAACAGCCCACCGTAATGGCATCTTCACCAAATTCCCCATTATCAGTTCCGACACACATCACAGCGCAGGCGCCCGCAGTATACAGGAAGTAAAAGTAGATATTGATGGCAACGCGCTCACTCTTTTCAACAACCACTGGAAATCCGGCACCGCATCCGAAGAGTCCGAACTGATTCGCACAGGCAACGCACGTGTGCTCCGTACTCGTGTTGATGCTGTGCTCAAAGAAAATCCCCAAGCCGACTTCATTATCGCAGGAGACTTTAACTCACATTACAACCAGAAATATCTTTTCCCGGGAATGGAACGCACTGGAATCAATGATGTGCTCGGTATTCAAGGAGATGAGCTGGCCATTCGTACAACCGAAGACCCGAACGCACCCTCGCTTTACAGTCTCTGGTACGAACTTCCGGCTGAGAAGCGTTATAGTGAAATTTTTAATTTTGAGCATTACACGCTTATGAACATGATCATTCCTCGTGGTCTTTATGACTATCAAGGAATCCAATACGTAGATAACTCATTTCGTGTTATCGCTGTCCCCGGATTAAATGCCAACGAAATCAGCGGTGTGCCTAAGCGCTGGTCTTTTGCAAATAACGGTTATGGGTATTCAGATCACTTTCCTATTGCGGCCAATTTCACCACAGTCCTTAAGACCATACCCGAACGTTACCTCTTTTTAGAAAAACCAACCATCGAACCCGTTCCTCCCCAGAAAATCCATCAGGTCAACTTCAGAAAATTTGATCTCAAAAAAGCCATTAAAACCACCGAACTGCCTCCCACATCACATCTGCAGAATTCCCTCAATTATGGAAACATCTTGTATGTTGAGGCCGATGTCACCCATCAAAAACCCTTCAAGGTCCAGGTTGATTCAGAAACATTTGTTCTATGGTCGCATGACAAAAAACTGCGCACCTTGATTTTCACCCACTATCGTATTGGAGAAAAAATGAAGTTCTACGCTGAACTCAACCAGTATCGAGGCAACTGGCAATTCGTCATCCATGATCCTTCATGGCTCATTGAATAAAGGACTTTAAAGGAATTATAAAGGACTCCTGCAATGCTTATACCATCTACATCTTATGCTGCAAAATGGCATGAATGAAAACATCAAACACCATAGTATTTTTATTTTCCTGAAATAAACACTGGAAGAAACCACAATAGTCGTATAGAACGATCCTCTTATGGAATTAGCAGAAAGAGTTCAAAGTTTAACTCCTTCAGCCTCCCTCGCCATTTCCGCAAAGGCGAAGGCGCTCAAAGCTGAAGGACAGGATGTCGTGGGTTTCGGAGCCGGCGAACCTGATTTCGATACACCCGAACACATCAAAGCAGCAGCTATGGGCTCCCTCGATGCTGGCTTTACCAAGTACACCCCTGCTTCAGGTATTCCTGAACTACGTGAAGCGATTGCTGAAAAATTAAAAGAGGACAATGGCCTCGACTATGAGCCAAGCCAGATCATTGTCAGCAGTGGCGCCAAGCACTCTATTTTCAATGCGATTATGGCTACCATTAACCCCGGCGAGGAGGTACTTATTCCTGCGCCTTACTGGTTGAGCTACCCGGAAATGGTGCGCGCGGCCGGCGGTGAACCCATCGTCGTCCCCACCACGGCGGAAAACGGTTATAAAATCACCCCCGACCAGTTTCTGGAATACATGAGTCCCATGACAAAGATGATCATCATCAACTCTCCTGGGAATCCCACGGGCTCTGTTTATGATGAGAACGAGCTGGCCGCGCTGGCAGAGATCGCTCTGGATGAAGAAATCCTCATTCTATCTGACGAAATTTATGAAAAACTGATCTATGATGACACCAAGCACGTGTCCATCGCCAGCTTCAGCAAACAAGTCTACGACAGCACCATCGTTATCAATGGCTTCAGTAAATCCTATGCTATGACAGGATGGCGTTTGGGCTACCTGGCTGGACCTAAGGAAGTGACTAAAGCCATTAACTCCATGCAGAGTCACACCACTTCCAACCCGACTTCTTTCGCACAGAAAGGCGCACTGGCTGCTCTCAAGAGCCCTCAGCAATGCGTGACAGATATGGCCAAAGCCTATGATGAGCGCCGCCTTAAAATGTGCAGCCTGCTGGATGGCATTGAAAAACTTTCCTATGTCAAACCACAAGGAGCCTTCTATGTTTTGCTGGATATTTCGCGAACCGGTATGAATTCAGCAGAGTTTGCGCAAGATCTTCTGGAACAGGAAAAAGTAGCCGTTGTTCCGGGCGTTGCTTTCGGTGATGATACTACAGTTCGTCTTTCCTATGCTCTGGGCATGGAAGACATCGAAAAAGGCATTAAGCGTATCGCTGACTTCTGCGCCTAAGGTTAAAGTTTAATCCATAAGCCTCTTGTGTTGGCGTGTTTGTGCGTTTACCACAGGAGGCTTATTTTATTTTCAACCCTTTCCTCTACAAAAGATCACAAGACCAAACGACCGAAAGATCAAAACATCAAGCGACTAAGTGACTAACAGCAAAGCAGCATCCAGGACATTTACTGGACCAGAGTATCATCCAGAAGATCATCCACACGGAGGTTGATGATTTCCCAATCATTACGGCTGCGAACGCGATAAAAAAACTGCCAGCGTAAGGGCTCGTCTCTCAAAAAAGCAATGAAGGTCAGAAGTCTGATATCCAGACCCAGGGGTCGGTTATCATAAAGCTCATAAGCATTCATCGCCCCGTACTCCGAGATAGCATTTTCAATATTTCCAATAAACTGATCCATGGTTCCCGGTTGCTGAACAAGCCCTGTACCCTCCAGTAATAATTCAAAGCCTTGACGCACTTGGCGGTTCTGAATTGAAAGAAAAAACTTTTCCAGTTTGATTTGCGCGGAAGCCGGAGGCTGGGAGGTGATCGGCTCGTCTGGCAGAAAATGCCGTAAGTCATCCACATTTAAATTGATGAGCTGCCATGCGCTCCCATCAAGCGCACAATAGACAAATTGCCAGCGAAGTTGTTTCTTGGGGTGTAGGGTAAGATGTGTGGTTCTGATAATACGTGAGCCGTAGGACTTGTTGCTATACGGCACAACTTCAGAAATGTTTCCAAAGTGTTCAATAGAACCTTTTGCCATCTCGAGAATCTGATCGCTCAATTCAGACTGCTTCTGAAACTGAGTTCCATGAAAAAGTTCACGAAAGGAACCTTCAATACGTCCCTCGCGAATCCCTTCAAACAAACGATTAATTTTCTCCTGTACCTGCTGTGGCACTTCTTTATTCGCCTCGAGTGAAGTATCAATCCGCGGTGTTGTAGGCAAAGAAGGAGCGCGAGGCTCTACAGCCGATGCAAGTGCCATAAACCCAGATAATGCCATGATCAGCAAAAACGCTTGCTTACAAAAAAAATATTTCATGGTCGTGGGACGTCCCAAGCCAAAAGATCATTGTCAGCCATAGCTTATCGCTTGTTTTAAGTGTTTTAAGCAGCGAGTAGAGATTTGAGTTGATTGAAGGCATCATTCGTCAAAGGATCACCATGGGCTACAAGCAATGTCTCAAAAGGATAATCCAGTAGTTTGGTCAGCGACTTGCGCATATCAATTTGATTCTCACAATACTTCTCCGGCAGCAGATCAAACCCTGTTTCATCCAAATTGATCAAAGCATCCCCGACGATCATAGTACGGGTTTGTGCGTGATAAAATGCTGTCTCACCCGGAGCAGCCCCATAAATACTTATAGGCGTTAACTCATGAATTTGAGAGACATCCTCACAAATGACTTCCGGCTTACGAATAAGTTCTTTGACAGCATGTACGCTCGCTGCAAGAGGAATGTTATACTTGCTACGCAAGTCTAATGACGCTCGCTCATGATTGGCATTGGTCAGCATAATAACAGTTGGCTGGCCCAGTTTGAGAAGCTCACTTTCAATTTCTGGAGTCAGCTCGATAGGATCAATCAATACCACCTGCTTTTTGTGCGCAAAAGCATGAGAATAAAGAATCGTCTTACATGCCTGACTGTAAGCTGACCAGGAGATAAAACCATTGGCCAGATGGATACAGTTTGTGTCTGTGCTCATAAATGGTATTGATAACATCCAAATGTATATACGTTAATCCTAAAGTTTATAGCTCAATTTAGGAATCGGTATAACTATCCATATCTGGACAGGAACAGACCAGGTTTCTATCACCAAATACATTGTCGATGCGGCCCACGGGCGGCCAGTATTTTCGTTCCAGCACCCAGTGCAGTGGATAAGCCGCCTTCTCTCTTGAATACGCATGGTCCCATCCGTCAGCAATCAAAACTTCTGCTGTATGGGGTGCCTTCTTCAAAACATTGCTCTCTCGGTCAACGCTTCCATTTTTGACTTCTTGAATTTCATTATAGATAGAAATCATGGCATCACAGAAACGGTCCAGCTCTGCTTTAGATTCACTTTCCGTTGGCTCAATCATCATCGTACCCGGCACAGGCCAGGACATCGTAGGCGCATGAAAACCGTAATCAATGAGACGTTTCGCTATGTCTTCCACATCGATATCTAATTCCTCTTTCCACAGCCTTGCATCAATAATGCACTCATGGGCAATCAGCGTGTTGGCACTGCGAAAGAGTGTGGGGAAATACGGTTCCAGTTTGTTGGCGATGTAGTTTGCACTGAGAATGGCGATGCGCGTGGCATGAGTAAGACCTTCCGCACCCATCATACGGATATACATCCAGGAAATCGGTAGAATTCCGGGGCTCCCCCAAGGACCTGCGGATATGGTCAACGGTCCGCTGGCATCACGGTCTCCATCAGATAACTGAATCAAAGGATGCCGAGGTAAAAATGGAGCCAGATGCTCGAGCACGCCTATGGGGCCCATACCCGGACCGCCGCCGCCATGAGGTATACAGAATGTCTTATGTAAATTAAGATGACACACATCCGCGCCAATAGCACCAGGTTGACAAAGACCAACTTGGGCATTCAGGTTGGCTCCATCCATATAAACTTGCCCTCCTGCCTCATGGATGATGTCACAGACCTCCTTCACACCCTCTTCAAAGATGCCATAAGTGGAAGGATAGGTAATCATGATGGCCGCCAGCTCCTTGCCATGCTGCTGCACTTTTTCTTTCAAATCATCCAGATCAATCCCACCTTTAGTACAGGCAACCGGAATGACCTTAAACCCAGCCATGATGGCACTGGCAGGATTGGTTCCATGAGCAGATTGAGGAATAAGACAAACCCGACGGTCTTGATCGCCTCGAGAAAGATGATACTCGCGAATAGCTAACAACCCTGCATACTCTCCTTGTGATCCAGCATTCGGTTGAAGCGAAATAGAATGAAATCCAGTGATTTCGGCCAGCCAGGACTCGAGTTGTTCAAACATCATTTGATAACCCGTAGTTTGTTCTAGTGGCGCAAATGGATGCATAGAGGAAAATTCAGGCCAGGTCACAGGAATCATCTCCGAAGCTGCATTGAGCTTCATGGTGCATGAACCTAGAGGAATCATCGACGTGGCCAGGGAGACGTCCTTTAGCTCAAGAAAACGCAGATAACGCAAAAAATCTGTCTCCGTATGATAGCTGTTGAAAACAGAGTGCGTCAGGATATCGCCTTGCCGCTGAAAAGATGCAAAAGAAAGTTGCGGTAGATCTTCAGCATAGGAAACATCCTTGCCCGTAAAGAGCTTGATCATTTCTATGACATCCTGACAGCTTGTCGTTTCATCCAGTGAAAGACCGATCTTACCTTCCTGATCTAGCCGGAAGTTCATTTTCTGTTCAACAGCTTTAGCCGCCAGAGAGGCCTTCTGCTTCTCATCCACCGCAATGGTGATGGTGTCAAAGAAAGCTTCGTTCGGGAGCGTGAATCCGGCCTCGGCCAATTTACTGGCCAGAAAATGGGTGAGGTGTGTCACTCGTTGCGCTATTGCTTTCAGCCGATTAGGCCCATGATATATGGCAAACATGGATGCCATGACCGCCAGCAGAACCTGCGCCGTGCATATATTACTCGTCGCTTTATCACGACGGATGTGCTGCTCACGCGTCTGCAAAGAAAGACGATACGCCGTCTTGTTATTTGAGTCATGTGTGACGCCGATGAGGCGCCCTGGCATCTGACGTTTAAACTTATCCCGCGTAGCAAAGAAAGCTGCGTGAGGTCCTCCATAGCCCATAGGCACACCAAAGCGCTGCGAACTGCCAATGACCACATCCGCGCCAAACTCACCAGGAGGTCGTAACTGGGTCAAAGCCAGAAGATCTGTCGCGACGATGAGGAGCCCCTTCTGCGCCTGCAGTTTTTTCGATAGGTCAGCATAATCCGCAATATTTCCCTGGGTATCGGGATACTGAACCACAGCGGCGAAAGTATCCTCATCCACAGAAAACTTCTCAACCGCACTGACGATCACTTTAATGCCAATGGGGTTGGCCCGCGTCTTAATCACCTCAATAGTTTGCGGGTGACAGGTTTCCGACACCCATAAAGTTGACGCATTCCCCCGCACAATCGCCTGACAAAGCGTAACGGCTTCCGCCGCTGCCGTGGCCTCATCCAGCAAAGAAGCATTGGCAATATCCATGCCCGTGAGATCTGCAATCATCGTTTGAAAATTGAGCAAGGCTTCAAGACGTCCCTGCGCAATCTCAGCCTGATAAGGCGTGTAAGCGGTATACCATGCCGGGTTTTCCAGAATACTGCGTTGGATAACCGCTGGAGTGTGGCAGTTGTAATAGCCTAGACCGATATAGTTGCGAAAAACCTCATTCTTATCTGCCATAGAACGCAGCTCTTGCAGGGCCACCTCTTCATTGACGGCCTCGGGCAGGTTGAGCGGTGCTTTGATTTTGATGCATTCTGGTATGGCCGCTTCAGCTAATGCCTCAGCACAATCATAGCCAAGGAAAGAAGCCATTTCTGCCGCATCCTCTGTATTGGTCCCGATATGCCGCTCAGGAAAATTTGAGTTTGGTGTATGTTCGTTTTGTTCAGTAGGTACAGAAATGTCAGATATTAAATTTGTATGCATGTTTTAAATAATACTTAAATGTAATGCTTGGTTTGCGTAAAAGAACCGTCCTTCCGCTTCAAATAGAGAATGAATAATTCTCTCAAACCTGAAAAAAACCATCTCCTTTTAAAGCAACAACGAAGCCGAGTATAATGCATAAATTTATTTATTTCAAAGCGATCATCACCCCAAATGCTCCTCATATTCCTGCGAAGATTTGAGCCGTTTCGCAGCTGAAGCATCATCGATCTTGATTTTAAAAATCCAGCCATTCTCGTAAGGAGAAGAATTCACCAGAGAAGGGTCATCTGCAAGACTCTCATTCACCTCAATAATCTCTCCCTTGAGCGGCGCGTAAATATCAGACGCCGCCTTCACACTCTCCACCACAGCCGCCGTGCTTTGCTCCTCCGTCAGTGCACCTTTTTCAGGTAGCTCCACATAAACAACATCGCTCAACTCCTCCTGTGCGTGATCCGTAATGCCTATGATCGCAATATCATTTTCTATCTTCACCCACTCATGGGTCTCCGTGTATTTAAGATTTTCAGGTATTTGGCTCATGATCTTTTATAAAGGGGTTTGTTTTCTAATTTGGCAAGAATACGTTTGCCTCGAATCTCTATTTCAATGTCTGTGTTCACCTTAGCATACTGAGCATAGATCAATGCCAGACCAATCCCTTTTTCAAGCATGGGCGACACACCGCCGCTGGTCACCTCGCCGATAGGTTCCTTACCTTTAGGGGCGTAAACAAGGTAATGCGAACGTGGCGGTGCTCCCGTTTGCTTAACGGCAAAGGCCATAAGTCGACGCGATGGCCCCTGGCTAAGCTGCTCTTCAAGCACAGCACGTCCTACAAAGGACTGCTCCTTGTTTAATTTCACAAACATTTTCAAGCCGGCTTCAATGGGCGAAATACCCGGGGCAAGATCGCTGCCGTTGAGTGGCAGACAAGCCTCCAGACGCAACGTATCCCGCGCCCCCAGGCCACAGGGCTTGCAGCCCAGATCCTGACATTTTTCTAAAACAAGATTCCAAAAAGTGGCTGCTTTCTCCCCCGGCATAAAAAATTCAAACCCATCTTCACCCGTATACCCCGTACGAGCTACGGCCATCTCCGAACCAGACCACTTCCAGAACTCAATCTTATTCCGAAAAGGCATCTCCTTATGGGGAAAAAGTCGACGAAAGATCTCCTCAGAACGTGGCCCCTGCAAGGCAAGACCAGCCGTTTCCTCACTCACATCATTAAGAGTGACCTTAAAATCTTTAGCATGTTTTTTCAGCCAACTGAGGTCTTCATCTTTCTTCGCCGCATTAACCACCAGGTAAAAGGTAGCCTCAGAGATACGATAAAGCAGCAGGTCATCTATCACCCCACCCCTTTCATTCAACATCAGCGTGTAATGACCGCTATTGATTTCAAGCTTACCGACATGATTGGTCAGCATAGTATCGAGAAATTCGGCAGCCTGATTTCCGCTCACAATGAAGTTACCCATATGGCTGATATCAAAAAGGCCAGCATTTTGCCGCACTGCATGGTGCTCCTTGATAATGCCTTCATACTGCACTGGCATAAGCCAGCCGCTGAACTCCACCATACGCGCGCCCATTTCCTCATGCACCTCCGCTAGAGGCGTCTTTTTTAAAGAATCAAGTGATGGCATTCCGAAAAATAAGGCGAGCTTCCCTCGAAGTCAATGACAGCCACAAATTTGCCCTAAAATACATGACAGCGCATCAGTTCCTAAGCTCCATCAACCTCAATGGTATAAATACCTAAGCTAATACCAAAATACTGACACTGGAACAGGGGGAGCATCAAGCCGGCACAATGAACCCATTGGCATCATAGACCATCAAAACCAAAAGGAAATCGATTCCACGAAAGCCCTCAGCAAAAATCTGTTCAGATTTAAAACACTATTAGACAATTGCATACCTTCTTCTATCTGCGCCTTCTGCTGAAGAAGCTTATATGATTATAAGCAAAATAAAATTAAATATGGCATGAATGACTGATCGACCTCTTTCTATTCATAAAATCAATAGGACCAACAATCTTCTAATTATAGCTGAAAACGTTCCGCCAACATGTCTTTGATTTGATCCATTTCACCTGTGTTAAGAGAACCCAATTTTCTTAAAAGCTTAGTAAAAGGAACTGTCTGTATAAGTTGAAGATGAAAAATCCCATTTTTTAAAAATGGTTTCTTGAGTTCTAGTTCCCATTGACTTTTACGTCTTTGCGTTGTGTGAGCAAGGACAGTCACAACCGCCAAGTCTTCATCATCAGGAGCGGCTGTTAAAATTAGACACGGACGAACTTTCGCTGCCATCCCCAAATCAACTTGCCATACTTCACCAACATTAAAGCTTTGCATTGCTTTCTTCTTGGCGGTCAAGTTCCAAAAATATGGCTTCAGTAGCTTCTACGCAAAGCTGTAAATCTTCATGATCTGCCTCAAGGTTTAAAAGCTGATCACAAATCTGACGCCTTTCTTGAAGAGAAAGCTTAGGCAATTCCTCAATTATTTCTGCTACACTCATAACTATATCCTACAAATTACAACCGATTGATTCGAATGAAAGCAATTCTTTTCGCAATCATCATGCTGAGCTATAAGCAATTTATGAAACCTGAAGCACCCCACCCAAGACCGCCTCTAGCACCTCGGCACCGTCTCAGTGATCTCGGTGTTGGTGCGTCTGAAGAAATAGAAAAAGGCAGCCGTATACGCAAAATTCGCACACTATGAGTCCTAAAGTCAGGTAGCTTATTTTATTGCCCCTGTCCTCTCAGTCATGCTTAATGCTCTTCCAGAGTTTCTAATTTATGTCTTTCAGACATAGCATTGGTTTTATTCAAGCTCCAGCTTCTAAACAGCTTGGACTCTGTCTTCGTTGGCTAGTCTTTCAGACTTGGTTTTGTCATTTTCAACTTGGCATAGAGCTGGCTGTTGTACGTATTTAAATTCATAAAGAAACTGCTGGCTAGATGGGGATCTTTTCTCAATGCTAGTAGGATGCCCGAGTTTGTTTATGAAGCTCTGAAATCCTCCGGGGTGCGCGTCAATGGCGTTATTACCGCTACGACGCGGCAGGAGGCTTTTCGTCTGGTTATGCGGCAGGGCCTTCAGCCGATGACGCTGAAAAATGAGCGGGAGGATAAATCCTTCACACGACGTGTGATGAAGAAGGCCAGTGATGATGGCCTGGTGCTGAACAAAAAAGAACTGCTTTATTTCACCGAGGATTTATCTGATTTACTGGATGCGGGGATGCAGTTGGAGCCCGCTTTGCGGACGCTGGCCCAACGCAAGGGAGTCAGTCGGGTGAAGGACATGGCGGATGCGCTACGCAACCAGGTACGAGAGGGCATTGGTTTTTCGCGAGCACTGCAAACAACTTCCAAGAGTTTTAATGATCTCTACTGCTCGCTGGTTGAGGCGGGGGAAATTTCCGGTACGCTCCCGGCTATTTTAAAGCGACAGGCGGACTATCTCTCAGCTCAGATGGATTTACAGAGTAAGGTAACCAATGCGCTTATCTACCCCTTCTTTTTAATCGGCGCCAGTGTGGCCCTGGTATCCGTGTTTCTTATTTATCTCTTACCTCAACTGACAGGCTTACTGAAACAAACGGGTGAGGAGTTACCTCTGATGACGCAGGTGCTTATTGGAACGAGTGAAGTTTTCGCTAATTACTGGTGGGTCTTTTTTACTTTGATCATTCTGGCTCTATTGGGCATCTGGATTTTTTTAAGCAAGCCCAGCGGCGTCGTGTGGTGGCATACCAATCAATTAAAGATCCCTCTGTTTGGCCCGGTTTTGGAGACACGCGTTTTCACGCAGCTTACTTTTACGCTGGGAACGCTGGTATCCAATGGCATTCCTCTCCTCAAGGCGCTGCAGCTCACCAACCGTGGCACACAAAATCACTATCTCAAGGAGCGGTTTCAGGAAGTACTCTCTGTCGTGGAGGAGGGCGGGAGTCTCAGCTTTGGTATGCGTAAGCATAATGTCATCCCTCAGGAGATTATCGATATGATTCAGGTAGGGGAACAGACGGGCGAGCTGGGCGGTGCTTTATTGAAGATTGCACGCCGCTTTGAAAAGAGTTTGAATAACAAGCTTGTGAAGCTAACCACGCTGATTCAGCCCGTTATCGTTGTGGGTATGGCTCTGCTCATCGGTTTAGTCGCTTATTCTATTTTTGCGGCCATCTTTGACACGGTCAATTCACTTAATGTTAAGTCGGGAAGATGATATTGCCCTTGGACCTTTTATAAACTATATTATTTATCAGTTTCGCCATGAGCGTCCTTATTAAATTTCTGGTCCCATTCGCCGTCGGCATAACCTTGATGTCTGCCCCGCTTCATGCACGCGAATCTTATACCTGGTATGCGTCCTCAGACATCCCTCAAGCTTCTCCACTCTGGTTGGAAAATATTACGTCAAAAACGAGCACGACCCTTCTGGCAAAAGAGGTTTTTTCTATCGTTCCAGAAAACTCGACGGGGGAGCAAGATCTAGCCGTGACTCTTTTCTTCGATGAAGCTTATGGCAGCCTGCTACGTCTTTTCTGGAGAATGAATCAAAGCGCGATCACTCTATCGGAGAATTTATATGAAGGCGTGGGGATGAAGAACAGGCGCACGCTTGTTCTGCCGGCAAAATTACTGAGAAATGGAGGCGAGCTGATTTTGCTAGGCGGCGAATCAACTCATTCATTGATTCAGATTGAATTTTCCTGGCTGCAGTCTCATTACATTTCCATTGATCAGAACCAATCCGAGCTGGCTTACGTAGATGCTTCGGGAGAAGTTTACAATGCTTATGAGATCAGTGGTGACCCTCCGCTGGCGGTAGACGATGTCTATGACGTGCGTCTGGTCAAAGCCCCCCTGATTGATAAGCCGCAAAGAATTGAAGATGTGGTCGAGTTTGTTTTTGAACTTGAAAGTATGCCTGATATGGCGCGCGTGGAGGCCAAACTCTCCGGTTTGCCCATGGATGCCCGGGTTACGGTTTGGGTCAACCAGGAACATCGTTTGCCTTTACAAGTCATGGTTCCGCCCTTGAATGATGCTGGTTATCTCAAAAATAAAAACGGAACCTACATAGGATGGCGGCGAGCTTCTGTTTTTATTCCTCAAGGAATTTTGCAGGAAGGATCCAATCGTCTGATGATTGATTGGGAGATATCTCAAGAGCAGTCTGAGACGGGAGTTCCAGATCCCGTAGCGGTGCGAGATCTTTCTCTTGAGCTTATCTATGACCCGACATCAGAAAATTTTGAGAGCTATGAAAACGAAGGAGAAGAAATCATAACCAATGAAGAAACAGACTTATAAGCAATTATTCAGACAATTTATAACATCAAAACGGAGCGGTTTCTCACTAATGGAGATCATGATCGTGCTAGGCATCATTATGGTTTTAATGGGAACGGTTATTTACAAAATGCAGGGCATGGGAAATGTGGCTAAGGTGAATACAGCCTCCTATGACATTCAGGCTATCAGTGCGGCACTCAATATGTATGAATCGATGAATTTGCGCCCCCCCTCTTCTGAACAGGGGTTGAACGCTCTGGTCGTAAAACCATCCAGTTCGCCTAAACCGAGAAAGTGGACGCAGTTTATTGATGAGGTGCCTATGGACCCCTGGGGAAATGAGTATGTTTATAGTTTCCCCGGCAAGAAAAATGCGCGCAGCTTCGACCTTTACTCCAAAGGTCCGGATCGACTCGAAGGCACTGAGGATGATATCGGTAACTGGGAATAATCCCCAAGGTTATGCTTCAGCCAACGTCCTGCCGCGGTTTCTCACTGATCGAAGTCTGTATCGTTATTTTTGTTGTTATTACAGTAACAGGTCTCCTGATTCCATCGCTAGCAGCTCTTCGATCGAACGAACCTCTACGCGGCACAGTGGTCGAGTTCAAGGCCCTGGTACGCACAACGCATAAAGAGGCCATCACGCAGCAGAAGAATATGCAACTGAAATTTATGGAGCGGGAGATTCATCTCTTCGCGCAGGATAAGCCAACGCAGATTCTCTATACATTACCCCTTCCCAAGGAAGTTCTCTACGAGCTGCGTTTTTGGCAGGAAAAAGAATGGCTCAAAGGTAAGGAACAGCTCTGGACGCAAACAACGGCAGGGCTTGCGGAACCGCTGGAGCTGCGTTTTCGTTCCAAGAGTTCCTGGGTCGAGCTGACTATCGATCCCCTGAGCGCTACAACTTCAAACGAAAGCTACTACTACGAGTAGCGGAGGCCACTTTCACTCTTAGATGCAGTCTCATCAAATAAACATAAGAAGACAGGATATAGCATGACGGTTTATTCTATGATTCACTTTTATGTTGTTTGCGCGCAAGTATCAGGTAAATAATCAATATGAATATGCGTCTTTTAACGACTCTTATGTTGGCCGTTGTCATACTGGCCAGTTGTGCGCCGAGTGATCCGAACCACCCCAAGTTTGTGGTGGCCAAGGCAAAAGACATCAAAATCTTACGTTCGGATCTGGATGTGATTCTGGCACCTCGGCTCGAAGCCTTAAGCGAGCGTAGCACACAAATTTCTCCTCAACAAAAATACTCCATGGACCTACAGGTGCTTGAAACGCTCCTTCTCAAAGAGATTATTTACCATGAAGCGATCAAACTGGGTAAAGAAACAGCCATTCAGAGTAAAGTCGATGAGGCGGTGAAGCGGATCCATGACAAATATAAAACTGCGGAGGAACGTGAGGTCTACTTCACCAAGGCCAAGACGGACTTATCCAAGATCGAGGCCAATGCGCGTGACCGAGCAGCACGACAATTGGTTCTGGAAGAACATTTAAAAGACACTGTGGAAATTCCAGAAGAGGACATTCTCGCTTTTTATGAAAAAACAAAAAGCAAGTGGAACGCTCCGGAACGTGTACAGGTTTTAGAAAGTGTTGTTCGTCAGGATGCCAATGACGACGCAGAATCTTCCCGGAAACTGGCTGAGGAGCTGCGTGCTATGTTGGAAGCTGGCAAGACGGCCTCCGAAATGAATGTCTATCTGAAAGAGAAGAACTTAAGAGGTAAAGCCTATGCGCGTGCCTTTACTTACTCAAAGGGACGCGTTGATCCTAAAACCGAACAAGAACTGTTTGAAGCCAAAGAAGGCAGCGTAAGCGAAGTGCTTGAGACACGGCGCGGCCTGCATGTCTTTAAGGTGGAGAAAAAGCTTCCTGAAGACATTAAGCAGTTTGAGGATGTTCAAAGTCGGGTGACTGCGCTTATCAAACGCAGTAAGAAAGTTGAGCAGCAAAGAAACATTATTGAAAAACTTAAAGCCGATGCCGCTATAGAAATTTTTCTTAGCGAGCCTGCTGTGTCAGAAATATCAGCGTCTCCATCAAAAAAATGATGCGATTGTACAAGAGGCATTGGCATATGCGCTGTTGAAGGATTTCATTTAGAAACAGTCTCATAAATAAGAACGACCGCGTTATCATTTATGAGACTGCTTCTAGCTATATTGAAATTTGGAGCTAACTTAAACCTAGGATGAAAAAGAAACCTGTGCTGATTTCTACAGCCATTGTTCTTTTAGCTGTAGGCGTTTATTTCTTTCTGGATTCGGATATCGCTTCCAGATCCTCTCCTTACCAACACGCATTTTCCAAGCATTCATCTACAAAGCATTCTGGGCGTTCCAGTTTTTATCTCGATGACGACATTGATGCGCGCCCTCACGCTTCCCTTGAAGCAAAAGACAACAAAGATCGCTCCCTGCCTGTAGAGGAAGATACTGGGAAAAATACTGAAAAGCAGATTCCCGATGAAACACTGGTGACTTTTGATTCCTCGGCCAATTATGAACAGTTTCTCCTTGAGGCTCAAAGAAACAATATGTCTATCTTGTCCAAGATACCGGAGCTCAATGCCATTCGTTTATCCTCCGATGATGGCTCAAGTCTTTTTAACTTAATCGATGCCTATGATGAGGCTCTGGAGGTTTCACCGAATTTTTATGTATCCCTTCCCCAGGAGTCAATTCCTATAGTTGGAGATGAAAACAGAGAACCCGTGCCTTTTAACAACCGGTTGCTTGATTGGATGGGGTATGAAGAAGCTGAGGCCAACTGGGGCAGCGGGGTCATCGTTGCAGTGATTGACAGCGGCATTGAAAATCATCCTTTTTTTCAGGGGGTATCCATACAAAGGATACAGATTTCCAGTGAGGCAAGCTCGACGGTCACTTCAGCCAGCACAACTTCCATAACCGCCAGCAATGCCGCAGAGGAACAAACGCTAAATCCCGTCTATCATGGAACTGCAGTCGCTTCCTTGATCGCCAGTAACCATGAGACAGCTCCCGGCATAGCACCTGGAGTTTCCTTAATAGATATTCCCGTGTTGGACAGCACAGGCAGTGGCAACACTTTTTCACTAGCGGAAGCCATTGTGCTAGCGACCCAGGCTGGGGCAGCCATTATCAACTTGAGCCTGCAATCCTACGGCATGAACACCGTCATGGAAGCTGCTATTAAGTATGCCAACGACAGAGGTGTCACTCTCGTGGCGGCATCGGGTAATGATGGCTTTGCCGAACTGGCTTACCCGGCCAGACATGCTGCCGTTGTTGCGGTGGGAGCTATTGATTTAGAGCGTCTACACGCCGGATTTTCCAATGGAGGAGAAACGCTCGACGTTACAGCTCCTGGCGTAGGTCTTTGGGTGGCATGGGGCAGTAATGAGGTCTATTCATTTAGCGGGACTTCAGCGGCCACGGCTGTTGTATCGGGCGTGTTGTCTGCGGTCCTGTCAAAAGATGCTGATTTAAAAGGTTCTTCGCTTCAGGATCTTCTATCTAGGCATGCTGATGATGCCGGGCAAGCGGGACGAGATATTGTCTATGGCAATGGGATTATCAACCTGGCGCGGCTCCTGCAGAGAAACCAAAGAGGTATCTATGATGCTGCACTTGCCAATCACTACCTCCTTCAAGAAAACAATGCTTCTACCGTCACAGTACAATCGATCATTCAAAATCAAGGCACCGAGCCCTTATGGAATCTCATCCATAATGTCAGCGTGCAAAATGTTCCCAGAATGTTCAATATCTCTCGCCTGGAAGTAGGGCAAGTCGCCGTGAATGAAGTCGAAGTCGACCAAAGTAGAATAGCGGCTCAGAGTATAACCATTACGAGCAAGGTTGAGGTCACGCAAACCGATGACTCCAAACCACTCAACAATGAACTCTCTGCCGTTATCAGGCAAAAAGATGAATAAGGCTCACTTTTGCTGAACTTTATTCATCATCTATTACCCAAACCAAGTTTATGTAAGTATCTTTAAACCCGCATTAAGCCATAGAGGCCAAGAAAAGATGGATTCCGGAATGACGCACTAAAAGATGGAGTCCAGAATGACGCACTAAGTGGAGCCGTATTTTGCTCTCAATTTCTTATCCCGAATTCAGGTTTATAGACTATTCGCAGCCTTAGCATTTTATTCTTATTCATAATTCATAAGAGCCGTTCTCCATGAACTTACAATGTTTTGTAAAAATGACTGCTTGAGGATTACCAACTGTGTAGTCTTGAAAGGTATTAGCGAAAGATGATGTCATCTTCTGTATTGTATTTTAAATCTTCTCCGGCTGAGACCAGCATAAAACGTTTTCCATTCACATGATAACGGATAGGAGAGCCCCAGGGATCCAGGCCTGTTTCATCCCCCTCTATTTTCATGGTCTTTGCATCCAGCCATGCTGAAAACCCTTCTTCTGAAGGCAGATGCCCCAGCGTATTTTCCATCATCAATGCCTTACCGAGCTGAACCAACTGATAACGCGCCATGGTCCCATGGGCTTCTTCAACGACTTCCTGATGATTTTGAATCTGCGTAGCAGATAAGGACCCCACAACGGTTAGACCAGCTAAGACTTCAAGCAATTTCATAATACTATATAAATCGCATAATGCTGATCACACTTTATACCACTTAAAATAGCAAGATCTCACAAGAGAATATGCCTTCCTCAAAAAGGCATAAGTTATTGAAATAAAGATATTTATGATGAAAAGTAAATGGTATGATATTCACTTCATCTTGAGATATAAAAAGCAAAAAATGCTACTTTACCAGCACCTTCAAGAAAATTGAAAAATGAAAAACAGGAAATAAAGTACCTTAAAAAAGAACTGTCACACCTTATAGCGGAAAATAGTACTGCAAGCAGAAGCGACGGATTGCCTTTCTTAACATCATTGATGGTCTCTAGTGAAAAACTTTCTCTCTGTTATCTAGAATCTTTCTAGATAGAACCTTGAAGCATCAAAAAGAGGCTGCAGCCTGCTTTTACTGCCATTGCCATTAATACTATAGAGTTAGGTGTAAATGATCTTGAACATTTTCATATGAATCTTAGCTCAAGTATATTTTCTCCAAAGAACATCCTGTTATCTATAAATTATCTCATCAAACAAAGTGGCTGCTTACTGTGCTTACTGTACCCCTTCTGGTATTCCTATTTAAGAGATTCTTTGTAAAAGTATTCCCGGAATGCTTACGGCACAAATAGCTATTATGACAATAAGCACTAAAATTTATGTTGCGTCATCATTATTCTGTGGTATCAGTTTCTGGCTATCAATGTTGAGAATGATTCTCATTATCGCGAATCACGCTGACAAGATAGCAAAAAATAGATGCAGGTAGCGAAAGCTATGCATAAAACTTAAATATAAATACAACCAAAAAATAATATAATTATGAAAAGAAATATTACTAGTGCTTTGCAGAAAGCAAAGATCGCGCGTAGAAAACGCAATCAAAAGGGTTTAACCCTTATCGAGCTCCTCGTCGTGCTCGTCATCCTGGTCGGTATCGGTGGACTCTTAGTACCAACTATCAATAACGCACTGAGCCGCACGCACGTGGCGACCTGTGCAACTTCATTCCCTGAAGTACACCAGATGATGCAACGTGTTCAACTTGAGTTCGGAGAGTTTGGTACCGACTTTGATTCAGGTATCTATGAAGGCGGAGGAGATCCGGTCAACAATTCCGCAGCTACTTTCACTCTCACAGGTGGCGGTGCTAATGGAACTGGTGCACTCGTAGCAAACGCTCTTACTGCTAATGAAGTAATCAGTCTTGAGGGAGCAGGGATTACCTCAGTAGTAGATCACGCAGGAACTCCGCCAAACGTAACTTTTGATATTGGTGCAAATCAACGTACTCTCACCACTGGCGGTACACTTCTTAATCTTTCTAATGCTCAAGCTAACGCTATTTTCCTACCTGATGCTCCGGCTGGTAGCAGATACTTTTGGTTAGGTATTGGCCGTGATTGGTCTCTTCTTGGCAACCTAGCTCCAGAACCTCCTGTGCATTTCGGTGACACTGCTGGCGTTCTCCCTGATGAAGTACATTCACGCTTCGGTATTATCATGGAAGTTTTTGAGAATGAAGATGCTGCTCAATTCAGACGCGTCAGCTATTGCATTGACGGTGATGCCTTTGAAACCGGTGACAACCACATCGAAGTTTATTGGGAAGAAATTTCCGGACAGTAATCCTGTCGTATGTAAAGGCTTCGGCCTTATTGCAGTAAATTCACATAGATTTATATAAATCTACGTTGTACGAAGAGGAGGGAGCATCGCATGACTAAGATTTGCGATCGCTCCCTTTCCTGTTCTAGAGGTAGCGTTCGGAAAATACAACTCTACATTTCCTTTGCCTACCAGCGAATCGGTTCAAAGGAATGCGCCCTTGAGGTTGATTTTGAAAGGATTTGCAAGGAGATTGAGGAAATCTAGTAGCGCGTGAATTTTCATTCCTTTGCACTAAGTGCTAAGAGCAAGATAGAAATTCTGAACAGGGAGAGATAACAAACGTTGTTGAAACCTTGCTGATAAACTTGATAAACAGAGATTTACATCCTATAAAACGCTAAAAACATAGAATAGTATTCTCTGAATTGTAAAAGCATTAAAAGAATATAAATTAAAGATGAAATGCGGTTCACAGAAATCGAATAAATCTTGCAGGCTATCAGACCAGGCTGGCTTAACCTTGGTTGAGTTGCTGGTGGTCATGGTCATTCTCATTGGCGTAGGCAGTATTTTTACAGCGACCTTTTCCGACAGAGTGCAAGTACGTGGTGCCGATGGAGAAAGTCGCGAAATGGGGGAAGTGGTTACCCTAGACACCATGCGCACGGTACGTGATGCTCTCATCGGCACCCCCTCCGGAGATCCCGGCTATCGCGGCGATCTAGGCAAAATGCCCAGCCGGCTGGGCGCACTCATCGAAAACATCGATACTGAAACTAATTTTTCTCCAGCGAGTCGTCGCGGGTGGCGTGGCCCTTACATTGTCCACGAAGGTCTGCGCTATGGTGATTTTACCGGAACGAACTTCCCTACCAATACAATCATTCCTGATACTGACCCTGCTATTCTGGACGGCTGGGGTAGAGCCCTGTTACTAGGCCAGGAAACAGGCACGGGAGGTGAAGCTTTTGTGTGGCTGGTTTCAGCGGGTCCGAACCGTGAATTAGAAACTGACCTGACAACCGCAGACCATGATGGTGATAGTGCCTATGACTATGATGGCGTTGTGGATCGTGGTGACGACATCGTTCTTTTTCTTCTCACCTCAGATCCTAATTAACTTTATTTAAATTTTTAAATCCATGATATTCACCATTAAGAATACGATTGAGCAAGCAAATCGCCCTGGTAAAAGAGGTCTTACCCTGGTCGAGCTGCTGGTTGTACTCAGTGTTGTTGCTGTTGTTTCCACGGTGGCTATGCGCAGTCTGGTAGGACAATTAGATCAAACCAATTATGACGCCAATCTCAGTCAGCTCAGTGAGATAGAATTTGCTGTTTTAGGCGATGAAGAAACGGCCAGTTTTGTGGGCGATATCGGCAGATTACCTCAAGTTATTGGTACAGATCCTGAAACTCAACTCGCCGAGCTATGGCAGATTGAATCGCTTTCTGCCTACAGTATCAACACTCCAACAGGTGATAGTGAAATTCGCCTGGGTACAGGCTGGCGCGGCCCCTATCTCAACCTGGGACTGACCCGCACGGAGATTACCGATGGCTTTGGCTTCGATTTTGTTCTCACGCAGACAACCATTGATATGGTTGATGTCATTACGGCTGTGGAGAGTCTGGGACTCTCTGGAACTGTGGG
>JBCCWR010000021.1:0-24169 GCA_039193385.1 Verrucomicrobiota bacterium
ATTTTTATCATCTGGATCCATTTTAAATATTCTAGAGCAAAAGTTTTTAAATGGGCTAAATGAAAAGGATATAAATTAAAATCCGTCAAAAGAGATCTTTATGGCAAGGGAGTAAAAAAATTTAACAGATTGAATGTTAGCGTCGTTAAGAATTAACCATAATCTTTTATTCTTTAGACCTTGTTCACTATTTCAATTAATCAATACCACAAATACAAACATAACAGCTTTCAGCTAGTATGATCTTGGGACATAGGTAACAGATTATTTTATATTAAAAGGTGAAATTATATGGAAACTAAAAAGTTATGGGTTATTTGTTTGATGTTGTCATTAGCTATCACACTAGTGTTAATAGTTGTTTTGATTGTTGCAGCTCATGCTTTGCATGGCAGAGCTGATAAGATAAACAAAAAAGCAACAGTAACACAAACGACAGATGAGTTGGTAGTTTTATATCAAAAAGTAGAAAATAAAAATGCCCTAGCTAAATTAATTGATTCTGAGGAATCATTAAGGCATTTACATCAAAATTTTTATGCTAGGATGAGAATATTGTTTGCAGGCTTGCTGATACTAGAATTAATAATAGCTCTATCATCTTATATGTTGTTTTTTCGAAATACCAAAAACAAACTGATGTGATCTCCTAGTTAATATGAACGTACAAGTTAAAAAATAGAGTCATCATTCGTTAACATTATTTTAAAAATCGCGTCTAGAGCACCCGTTGTGTAAGCGACAACTAAACTTTGCTGGAGGCCCTATAGCACAGAGGAAGGGTGGTGGTCCTCAAACTTTTTAAGATAGCAGCTTTTGTGTTGGGATAATGGCTCTCTCTTTTATACGGTGCTTCACTTGACGCTTGCGGCCAAGCGGAAGTCGAGTTGTTGTTTGTAGAGGTCAACTCGTTCGACTTGGACAAAGATTTCCTGTCCGGCTGAGAAGTCATGGGTTTTTCGTCGACCTCGCAGGGAACGATTTCGAGAGTCGTAATCATAAAAATCATGGCGCAGAGAACTGACATGAATGAGGCCACTCATAACAAAGTCCGGCAGCTCTACGAATAGACCGAAGTTCATAACTTCCATGACAATAGCGCGGAATTTGTCTTTTTCTTTTTTGTCCAGTTGTTTGGCGAAGAATTGCAGCTTTTTGATTTTTGAGAGTTCTTGTTCGGCTTCTGCTGCGTTACGTTCTGTGATGCAAAGGTGCTCTCCGATTGCTTTGAGGTCTTTCATATCAAAAGAACGTGTTTTGCGTTGATACACGAGCCGATCAAGGGCGCGGTGAACAATGAGGTCGGCGTAGCGTCGTATGGGCGAAGTGAAATGGGTGTAATTGGTTTTGGCTAATCCGTAGTGCCCCAGAGGCAGGGCCCGGTATTCGGCGCGTTTGAGTGATTTTAAAAGACCAACTTTGAGGCTATGTGCTTCGGGCAATTCCTCAACCTGTTTCAAGGCTTTTTGAATTTCTTTGCGGTTGGTCAGATCACCGACTTTGATGCCTGCCACTGCAAGTTGTTCGCGGTAGTCTTCAAGCTTGGCAGGATCTGGGTTTTCATGAACGCGGTATAAGGCGGGTTGGGTCTTTCTTTTAAGTTCTGCTGCGACTGCTTCATTGGCCAACAACATAAATTCTTCGATGAGCTGGTGGGAGATGTCGTGTTCCACTTTGAGAAGCTGGGTGACTTCGCCGCGGGCGTTGCAGTACACTTTTACTTCGGGCATGTCCAAGTCCAGAGAGCCAGCTGAAAAGCGGTTCTTTCTAAGTTGAGAGGCAAGTTTCCAGGCCTGTTGCAGGAAGTGGTCTAGCTCATCTTTGGGTTTTCTTTTTAAACGTGTGTAGGCTTGCTGGTAGCTGAGGCGATGCTTCGAGTGGATGACAGAACGCGTGAAGCGTGCTTTGAGAATGCGCCCTTTGGGGCTTAGGGTAATAAAGGTGGAAAAAGCAAGCCGATCGACATGGGGCCTCAGTGAGCACAAGCCATTAGATAGTTCTTCGGGAAGCATGGGAATGACTTTTCCGGGAAGGTAAACGCTGTTACCGCGTCCTTTGGCTTCTTTATCAAGCGCGCTGTTGGGTTTGACGTAGTGGGAGACATCCGCAATGTGAATGCCGATTTCAGCTTTTCCAGCGTTCAGTGGGGTGACGGAGATGGCATCATCAAAGTCCCGCGCATCATCCGGGTCAATGGTGATGACGAAGAGATCGCGGAGGTCGGCACGGTCCTGTGTTTTTCTGAATGGAGCGTTGCCTTCAGGCTGAGGGTATTTCGCCAGTTCAGCCAGGGCTTTGGTATTAAACTCAAGGGGGAGATCATATTTTTTGACAATGGATATGAAGTCAACTTTAGGATCACCGCTTTTACCCAGGCGTTCTGTAATGAGGCCCTCGGGACTCTGGTGGCGGTTTTCCCATTGTTGTAATTTGACGAGCACTTTATCGCCCGAGGTGGCTCGAGGTTGTTCTTCAGTGCCGGGTTTGGGTACGTAGATATCGTGCTGAAAGCGCGGGTCATCCGGAACGACGAGCCAGAATTTTCCGGCCTTTTCCAGGCTGCCAACGATGTTGTTGCGTCGGCGTTTGATAATGCGGATAACTTGCGCTTGCTTACGATGGGCAAAGTTGGAGGCGACTTTATCTTTGCGTGGTGGATCATTTTTTGAGGGGATGATGATGCGCGCGGTGACGAGGTCCTGATGCAATGCGACGTGGGTATTTTCGGCAGCGACGAAGTAATCCTCCGAGCCATCTTCGGGAATAAGAAAGCCAAATCCCTTGTGGTTGAAATGAATAACACCGGTGACCAGTTGTGCCTGCTGCGGTAGCACCCAGCAGTTTTTTCTGATGCGGACGATTTTTCCTTGCTTTTCCAGGCGGTCCAGCAGCAAACGAAATGCTTTTTTTTGTGCTGATTTAACTTTAAGTTTTCGAGCCAGGGCGTTTTTATCAAGAGGTTGATATTTGGGATTTCGGAGTAATCGTAAAAGATTATCCTGAAGATCTTCAGGGAATGACATCAATCAAGTTATACACAATCAAGTCCTAGAATGAACATCTTATTCGCTTCCAGTGAGATAAGTCCTTACGCCAGAACTGGAGGGTTGGGAGATGTGCTGGCTGGGCTGCCGGCAGCTTTGCGTAATAGGGGGCATAGTGTTGCTATCGTTGTCCCCATGTATCAGTCCATGCGTCGAGGAACCATTGAGTGGAAAGACACGGGGTTGCGCTACACCATTCCTGTGGGTTATGAAAAATACCATGCAGTCATTCGCCAGGGATGCACCTCGGACGAAGTGCGGCTCTTTGCTATCGATGAGCCACGTCTGTTTGAGAGACGCGGGCTGTATGGCGATCGCTATGGAACGTATCCCGACAATGTGGTGCGCTTTATTTTTTTCAGTAAAGCTGTGGCGGCACTCAGTCAGCTCGTTTCGCCCAAACCTGAGATATTACATCTCAATGACTGGCACTGTGCGCTGACGCCTGTTTATGTGAGACATTTGAATTTTCAGGTGGCGACTGTGTTGACCATTCATAATCTCGCGTATCAAGGTATTTTCCCGGCCAAAGATTTTAACCTGCTGGGCCTGCCGGATATTTATTTCTCGCCCGATGTCCTGGAGTACTACGGTAAGTTGAATTTTATGAAAGGCGGTATCGTCACGGCTGATTCGGTGACCACAGTCAGTCCAACTTATGCCCAAGAGATCCAGAAGCAAGCGGAAGGCTGCGGGCTGGATGGCGTTTTGCGTCAATATCAAAATAAATTACACGGTATTATCAATGGTATTGATACGGAGACCTGGAACCCTGATACAGATACCTACTTGCCGGAGACGTATGCATCCCATGCGTTAGCCGGTAAGGTATATTGCAAGCGTTACTTACTCGATAAAATGAGATTGGATGCTTCTTCGGTGAAGGATACACCTCTGCTGGGGATGATTGCCAGGCTGGTCGAACAAAAAGGTGTGGAGCTGCTTCGATCGATCATGGATGATCTTTTGGGCTTAGGCGTTCGGTTGATTGTTTTAGGGCAGGGGGAAGCCATGTATGAACGGTATTTTGAAAAATTGGCGCGTGATCATCCGCGGCAGATAGCGGTAAAAATGGGTTTTGATACGGAATTGTCCCACCAGATTGAAGCGGGTGCGGACTTTTTTCTCATGCCCTCACGTTTTGAACCTTGTGGTCTCAACCAGCTCTACAGTCAACGTTACGGCACAGTGCCTATTGTTCATGCCACTGGAGGACTTGAAGATACAGTCGATGATTGGAATGAGAAGACCGCTACGGGAAATGGTCTGAAATTTTATGAATACACTGGAGAGGCTTTATTCAGACAGGTTTTGCGAGGAATACGGTTGCGTCGGAATAATGAGCAGTGGCAGACTATCCGCGTTAATGCGATGCGCAGGGATTTTTCCTGGAGTAGCAGAGCGGGCGCATACGAAGAAATTTACCAGAAATTATTAAAGACAAGTAAAGATGCCTGAGATTCGTAAAGATGCTGTCGTTGGCAGATGGGTTGTGTTTAGTCCAGAGCGTTTGAGGCGTCCTGTTAATAGCCTGGTCATGGAAAAACCAGAGCCAGGAACACCCGACTCCGATCCTTTTTCTGAGGGGAATGAGCAGTACACTCCGCCCGAGGTATTTGCGATCCGTCATGAGGGTTCAGAACCCAATGGCCCGGGCTGGCAGGTGCGTGTGGTGCCTAACCGTTTTCCTGCGTTGAGGATTGAGGGTTCATTGGATAAAGAAGCTGTCGGCTTCTACGATCGGGTGAACGGTGTTGGAGCACATGAGGTTGTTATAGAAAGTCCCAAGACGGATGAAGCTTTAGAGGATCAAAAGCTTGCCGGCGTAGCCAATGTGCTTAAGGCCTACCGTAAGCGTGCCCAGGATCTTTCGCATGATAAACGTTTTCGCTACGTCCTTGTATTTAAGAATGTGGGAGCTTTGGCGGGAGCTTCTATTTTTCATGCGCACTCCCAAATTATCGCTCTTCCAATGACGCCAACAATTGTTCGGGAGAAACTGATAACAGCTCAAAAGTATTATCTGCAAAAAGACAGAAATATATTTGAAGACATTCTTCGTAACGAATTGAAAACAAATGAGCGGCTTGTTTTTGAGAATGCCGGGTTTGCGGCATTTTGTCCTTTCGCCAGCCGTTTTCCATTTGAAATGTGTATTATGCCTCGTCTTCAATCTCCCCATTTTCATGAGAGTGATGATCACCAACTGTTTCTTCTTGCCGATGCCATTCGCAAAGTGTTGCGTGCCTTGCGTGAAGCTGCCGGAGCTCCTGACTATAATTTAATTATTCACACAGCTCCGATCAAACGAACGGATAAACCGGATATGCAAACTTCGCGTCATGATTACAGATGGCATATTGAGATTTTACCGCGCCTGACAGGCATAGCTGGTTTTGAATTCGGAACCGGGTTTCACATTAATCCTGTATTGCCGGAAGAAGCGGCACGCGTATTAAAGGAGGTCATTGCTCATGATTAATGTTGTTTTTCTTTGGCATATGCATCAGCCGTACTACGTCAATCCCTTGACCAAGGTGGCTATGATGCCCTGGGTCCGTTTGCATGCGGTTAAGGGGTATTTAGATATGATTGAGGTGGCGCGTAAATATCCCGAAGTGCATATGAACTTTAATTTTACGCCTGTGCTCATAAAACAACTCCTGGAGTTAGCTCGTGGTGAGGTGACGGACCATTGGCAGGAATTAAGCCGTAAGCCTGCGAGTGATCTTAATGAGCTTGAGTGCAAACAAATCCTGGAAAACTTTTTTAAGATCCACTGGGGAAATTTGATTTTTCCTTTTCCACGCTACAAAGAGCTGCTTGATTTGCGAGGTCAGAACTACGACCTGGGGACGATTCAGGAGAGTGTACGGCATTTTGAAGTACAGGATTATATCGATCTTCAAACCTGGTATAATTTATCCTGGTGCGGGTTTAGTGCGCAACGTCGCTACCCGGAGTTGGCAGAACTAAAACTTAAAGGTCGCGGGTTTACGGAAGAAGAAAAGAACCGTGTGCTGGATATTCACGATGAGATTGTGAAGCTTGTTTTACAGCTTTACCGCGAGGCTCGTGAAGATGGCCAGGTGGAAATTACGACCACACCTTTCTATCATCCCATCATGCCTCTGGTTTATGATACGAATTTCGCCCACCGTTGTATGCCCGGACGTGAGTTGCCGCCGCAGTTTTCCGCACCTGATGACGTAGCGGCTCATTTGAAAGAGGCTCAGAAGCAACATGCGGAAGTTTTTGGAGAGCCAGCTAAAGGTTTGTGGCCTTCGGAAGGTTCGGTGGCGCCTGAACTCATACCGCTTTTTAAAGAGGCGGGGATTGAATATTTCTGCACAGATGAAGACGTGTTATTTAAAAGTTTGCAGCAGGATGCTGCCTGGAGTGGGCGTGAAGTTGACCACTTGGAGCTTTTTCAGACCTGGCGTTGTGAATATCAGGGGCAGCAGATCAATGCTATTTTTCGTGAACGTCCTTTATCAGATTTCGTGGGGTTTAATGCGGCGCGTCAACCAGGTGCTGAAAGCGCGGAATATCTGGTGCATAATCTAGAGCATCTTGAAACCGTAGTAAAGCATCCGAACCATGTTGTGAGTGTGGTGCTGGACGGCGAAAATGCCTGGGAAACATTTAATGATGGAGGCGAAGCTTTTCTCAATCAGGTATACCACCGCGTTCAAAGCAGTGATCAGCTTTGCCCACGGCGTTTGTGTGATCTCTTTCAGGAAGCCCATCCGCAACATACGTTGACCCATATGCACACAGGATCATGGATTGGCGCAGACTTTGATATCTGGATTGGTGATGCGGAAGAGAACCGTGGTTGGGAATGGTTGGGATTGACCCGTAAGTTTCTTGTTGAGGAAAGTGAACGAACGGACTTGCCTCAGGAAACCATTGAGCGTGCATGGAAAGAAATCTATGCCGCAGAGGGAAGCGACTGGTTCTGGTGGTATGGACCTGATTTCCAGACCGACTGTGATTTTCTTTTTGATGAATTATTCCGGCTACACTTGCAGAATGTTTATATTCTCCTGAATCATGAGCCGCCGCAGTATCTAAAAGTACCGATTCGTCAGCGTGGCACCTTACGTAGCTATACGACACCGAGCAGCTTTATTTTGCCTGATGTGACCACGGTTGAAGAGGGGTTTTATGATTGGTTGGGGGCGGGTCATATGGATCTTAAAAATCATGGGGGAGCGATGTATCAGGGAGATCGTGTAGGTGTGAATTTTTATTATGGTTTTAATGAGGAAACTTTTTTTATGCGTCTTGATTATAGGGGAGAACCACCTGAACAAGTACGCTTAACTTTTCATAAGCCTGAGCCTGCTCGCATTACATTTACGAAGGGTGTAGGTGGTAGTTATACTGGGCAAGTAGAGCGAAGCGCAGATGGCGTCAATTTTTATCCCAAGAAAGAGACGGTGGAAATTGGTGCGGAATCAAAAGGCCGGCTCAAAGCATCTATTTCAACGCACGGATTAGGCTGGCAAATGGAAGGGGAGACTGTGGCCATGGCTCTGCATATTATTGAAAACGGCATAGACAAGGAAGTATACCCTTCCATGGGTCTTGTGGAATTTACCGGTCCCTCTCCAAAATTCGCTATGAAAAACTGGTTTGTCTAATAGTCATTAGTTTTTAGAGCTGATTTTTCTATCTACAGACCAAGCGCCACCGCCACTGATCACAAGACCCAATGCAAGCAATAGTAAAGAGAGAGGAAACTCCATGCCTTTATCTTTAGCAAAGAAGGCATCGGGATGTACGGTTATGATGGCGACGGCCATTGTTCCAGCTATAGCGAAAGCTGCAGGACGTGTTAGCAGGCCGATCAAAACCAACAGGCCACCGAAAAATTGTGTACCACCGGCAAGGGCTGCCCAGAACTCTCCGGGAACAAGTCCAAGATTATTTTCAAAAAAATTGCCAGTACCTGAGATGCCGCCCCCGCCCCACCAGCCAAATAGTTTTTGTGCGCCATGCGTTACCATGATCATAGCCAGAGAAATTCTCAGAGGCAGCGTGGCATAAAGATTGTTCGTTTGGAGGATGCTGATGAGCTTTTCTTTCATATGCATTAGGTAAGTTATTATTCGCCTATGTCAAATCACTGGCGTGGCATTATCTGAAAAAAAATCTTAACCTGCGTTGCTTGATAGATCTATATCCACTGTAGACTCAACAGCATCTATTTTGTTTTCCGAGGCCCTTAAACCCTGTGATACCAATGTCATAAGTGCCGATGAGGAACGGAAGAGCAGAAGAACAGGTTATTTATCAATATCATAGAGTTAAGGGTTTACTTTAATGAGTTCGATATCGAAAATCAGTGTTTCATTTGGACCTATTGCAGGAGGTGAACCGCGGTAACCGTAAGCAAGCTTGGCTGGAATGTAGATTTTCCATTTGCTGCCTTCTCGCATCATTTGTAGAGCTTCCGTCCAACCGGGGATAACTTGCATAACACCAAAAGTTATAGGTTTTCCATTACGGTAGGAGCTGTCAAAAACCTTTCCTTCAATCAGTTTGCCCTCGTAGTGACACAAGACTCGATCACTTGCTTTGGGGGATGTTCCCGTGCCTTTCTTAACAATCTCATACTGTAATCCGCTCTTGGTTGTTTTAACGCCGGAACGCTTACCGTTGTCTTCCAGAAAATCACGGCCTTTGATTAGATTTTGTGTGGCAGTGTTTTGAGCGGTGACGATCGATGTGGTAGCAATAATAATGCTGAGAATAATTCCAGGAAATTTCATTCTGACTTTTTAGAGTCTATTCATAAATTGGCAACGGATAAATGGTGACGAATGTATTGCGGCTATATCAACCAATAGCTTTACTCGCGGTATCCAACATCATAAAGGTGCTAGGCTGGTAATGTTTTTTGTTTTATTTATAAAATCTTACAGAGCCGAATCAGTCTTTGTTTATTTTCCCGGAAGTAGATTTTGTTCTAATTTTATCACTAAATAGTTTCTGCTGTTTACGGTAATAGCGGCCAAGTTCTTTTGAGTTGAAATGATTCTCTTCAGCTATATCACGACGAATCTTACGAAGCCATCCAAGGCCGTCATTTATTTTTTTATTCTGAATCATTGTCTTGTCCTAATAGTTCAAGAGGTGTTGTCAAAATAGGACAATAGAGCCCTATAGCAGAGTTAACTCTTCTAATATGGTTGAATTTATTAGCATTTGCAATGTGTTTGCAATTCCAAGTCACAAGATAATCACACTTATGGTAAGACGCCAAAGCCAAATGTGCTGCATCTCCTAATGCATTAGCTGGCATAAGTTTATGTGATATATAAACATCTATAATTTCATCTATTTCTTCAGGATAATCCAAAACAGGCAAATCTTCTATCAGTGATAAAACTTTTTCTCGCTTAGGAGAGGGTGTTCGTTTTAGTTCTTCCAATACCGGGGCAGAAGTGACTAGCTCTGCATCTTTTTGAAAAAGAAACAACCATTGTCTTGTCCAGTTGCGTCTTGTTTGCAACTCCATATCTTCTCTTGTCTCAAAGTAAAAGCTTGGAATGCTTGTCTCAATGTAATAACTCTGCACCTCAAAATGATAATCTCTGTGTGCTTGATCTGACGACCTTTATTAACTCCTTAGGCTGAAATTTGCTGCCATGATGCAAAAGTCATGTAGCCAAAGTAGAGAAAAAGAAATAAGGCACCTTCCCGGCGTTGTAATTTGGTGCCCGACTTCATTAAGGGAAAACAGATGAGAACCATGAAGAGCATGGCATAGATATCCATCCACTTTAGCTCACCCATTTCCAGGGGAATAATGGAACCCGTAATTCCCAGCACGGCCATATTGTTGAAGATACATGAACCAATGGCGTTGCCTATGGCGAGGTCTCCTTCCTTTTTTCGTGCGGCCACGATGGTTGTAGCCAGTTCGGGAAGACTGGTGCCCAGTGCTACAATTGTCAGGCCAATCAGAGCTTCGGTTACGCCTAAGGTCTGAGCAATGTTGACTGCTCCTTCGAGGAGAAACTTAGCTCCATATACGAGGATGATGATACCCAGAACTATAAAGATGAGATCGATGAAGACATGCCCTTTAATTTCATTTTTAGTGGTTATTCCTTCCGCCAATGGTTCTGGCGGTGTTTCCGCTTTTCTCTGCTTGGCTCGATAGACGTTATAGATGACATAAAAAAGAATACCTATGGCTAAGGCAATGGCTTCACCTCTTCCAAGAATGCCATTGATGAGAAAGATGGCGATGATTCCACTGGATATGATTAGGATGGGCATTTCAAAGCGAAGCAGTTGGGCCTGAACTGTAACCGGTCTTAGGAGCGCGGCTAGGCCAAGAATGAGACCAATGTTACAGAGATTAGAACCGACAACATTACCCAGAGCTAGATCAGAGCTGCCAGAGAGTGCGGCCTTAACGCTAGCGAAAACTTCCGGCATGCTGGTGGCAAATGCCACTACGGTTAACCCTACGACGAGCGGACTAATGCCTAGGCGCAGGGCCAGATTTGAACTTCCTTTAACCAGAAACTCTGCACCATAGTATAAGCCTATGAGACCGATGAGCAGATAAACGTAATCCATAGTGCGGGCAATTTGAACTGGATAGATGCCTAGGTCAATCTAGGAAATCTTCCGTTATCAGCATGACTGCTCTGAGCTATTTTTTTAACTTTGCCCACGAGAGTTTTGTCAACAGAACCTGACATCGCTAAGAGGGAAAAGAGGGATTCCTGTGGCTGGATCCAAGAAAGTTGGTGAGTATGGGAAAGAGGTCTGTGTTGAGTCTATGTCCGTGCAACGCTGCACTGCCGGGCCCCATGGCCAGAGATTGCACCCAGTCTGAGGTGTGTGAGATGCCAGTCCATTGTACACCAAGATGATTACCAAGCATTTGACCCAGCAGGCCCCCGAAGTTGCGATGTTGCTCATTCCAGTCTAATGGTTTCGGCGGCAATACTTTGGGTAAGGATTCTATAAGCGCTTCAGCTTCTTTTTCTGTCAGTTCAAAAGACGTATTTTCTTTAATAATATTGATGATCTGTTGGGGAGTGACAGAGCTTTGATGGTATAAAATTTCTTTTGCTTTTTCATTAATGAACGAAGACGTGGCTTTCACCTTTTTCACTTTTTCAAAATAATGAGTGCTCTCGGAGTAGCCGTAGCCAAAGCCATTGAGTCCTGGGTTTGAATTGCCGTGATCTGTCGTGACAATAACCAGGGTATCATCACGTTCATGGGCAAATTTCAGCACTTCGCCAAGGGCGTCATCAAAGGCGAGTTGATCCCAGAGGATTCCGGCAAAGTCATTGGCATGGGCTGCATGGTCCACGCGTCCTCCTTCTACTTGAAGGAGAAAGGGCTGATCTTTTAAATGATGAAGGGCTTGGAAGGTCATCTCTGCAAGTGTGGGAATACGCTTTTGTTTTTCGGGATCATGCTTCCAGTCAAGTGTGAAAGGCAGGTGGTCTGCATCAAAGGTTCCGAGAATGGGGCCGGGATAATTTTTCGTTGTTTCGGAATGCAATTCTTCCCGGGTGAAGATGACTTTGTAATTTGCCTTGCGGTAAAGATCAAAGAGATCACGAAAATCGTTACGGTAATCTTTATCAAAGAAGTAAGCGCCGCCGCCAAGCATAATATCGGTATAGCCTATAAACTGTTCAGCAATCTCATCTTCATAGTCTCGGACAGGTACGGAGGCAATAAAGCCTGCTGGGGTTGCGTGGGTAAGACGAGTTGTGGTGACAAGACCAACTTTATGTCCTTGTTCTTTGGCGATCTTACCGATGGGCTTGAGTTGTGTTCCATCCGGGAGTGTGTTTAGCGCGCGGTTGTTAACTCGGCTTCCTGAACTCCATGAAGTGATGGCGGCACCGGAATCTGTGACCATAGATTGTAGCGAGCCCATGTCAAAGGACCCCTGTGTGACCGCAGGATTTAACAGCAGCTTTTTCCAGTTTGTGTCTGAACCTCGAACGGTTAGAGAAAAAGCATCTGCCAGCTGAGGTACGGAAGCACTCATGCCATCAGATACCATGAGGATGATATTTTGAGGCATCTTAGCGTGCCGGGAGCAGCTTATGATGGCAGGGGCTGTTGCCATACCTGCAGTCATACCTCCTAATTTAAGGAGATCTCTGCGTGTCAAAGCGTTGGATTTAGCATGCGACATGACCTCAAGCTATGCTGAGGCGCTGAAATGGGAAGTTATAAGAACATCACAAATTGTTAAAATTCTGTGTACTGTTTAGGCATTATGTTCATGCAAAGCTTTAAATAGATTTTCCAAAGCATGCTGAAGGTTTTTGATATCATCGGTTGGAATAATTTTAGCGATGTTTTCTTGATTTTTTTCCCACAATTTAAAACATTCCGCTACTTCCTGTTCTCCTGTTTCGGTCAATGAAACAAGGCGTGTGCGCTGATCAGAACCGGGTTGAACTTTAACAAGTTCTTTTCTCAGCAGAGGTTTGAGATTACGGCTTAAAGCTGTGGGATCCACCCATAATTCATCAGCAAGGCGTCCGATGGTGATGGGTGACTGCTTGGCAAGAGTCAGCAATATGGTAAATTGTGTTGAGCGTAGACCTCTGGATCTCAATGAATCATCGCATATTTGCGTAATAGCTCGACTGGCTTTGCGAATGCCAAAGCAGATGCAGGATGAAAAATCATAACTTGTAGGGTCAGCTTTGGGGACGGTGACAGTTTCTAGCATATTGTTTCCTTATTATTACTAATTTTCTAAGACCATAATACGGGTTTTAAAAAATGCTAATGCAGGAGCTCATTTTTATAGAAGTTTTTAGAAATCAGGTTTCAAAAGCTTCATGAGTTTTGCGTAAGATTCAGGCATTCCAGAGGAAAAACAGCGCTGTCGTGTGCGGAGTAAGGGCTGATTTCCGTCATCGAGACCTAGCATTTGGTAGAGCCTTCGCTCAAAATGCTCCAGAATTTTTACGCTGGGGGAAGCTTTATCTAGATAGTGAACCGCTTTAATATAGAGCTCAAACAGTTCTGTTATGGGCGTGTCTTTCTCCGCCAGACTGGAAATTAAGTCGTAATAACAGGAGGCTGTTAATAAGGCGGTATAATTCTTTTGCAGGTAGCTGTTTTGTGACTGAACGAGTGCTTCAGTAAGGCTATGCAGCTGGCTGGAAGTGGATTTGGAAAACTGTATTCGAGCCTCATAAAAAAGATCAAGATGAGGGTAATTTTTCTGTTTTTTTCTAAGAGCGCCTTTGGCCATGGTAGTAATGATACCATGGTGATGTGTCAGCCAGGTCAGGATCAAGCTGGTTTCAGAATAACGACGCGTGTGCACTATGATGCCTGTGTCCTGAATGGCTGTTTTCATTGCTTCAAGAATCTATCTGTGAGAGCACATGGAGAGAAAGAGAAAAGACGTGAAGGTTTGAACTAATAGGTAGGGTCTGTAAAATATGCAGATTGAATACGCATGGTTATGAATCATCTGCCAGTTAACGACAGGTCTAGAGATATCAGTGAAGGGTTAAGGGAAAAGAAAAGGCTGGTTTTACAAGCTCCCACCGGTTCCGGTAAATCTTCACAAGTTCCGCAGATTTTGCATCAAGCTGGTTTTGCGAAAAATGGTCAGATTATTATTCTGCAACCCAGAAGATTACCTGCAAGAATGTTGGCGCGGCGCGTAGCGCAGGAGATGGGTGTGCGACTTGGCTCTGAGGTGGGTTATAAGGTGCGCTTTGACAATAAGTCGAGTGTGGCTACGCAAGTCGTTTTTCTAACGGAGGCTTTGCTCTTACGCAAAATGCTGGAGGATCCTGACTTGCAAGGCGTCTCTGTATTGATCTTTGATGAGTTTCATGAACGGAACTTACATAGCGATCTTTGCTTGGCTCGAGCAAAACATTTGCAGGAGACAACGCGTCCTGATCTGCATGTGATGGTGATGTCAGCCACATTAAATACAAAAGAGGTGGAATCTTATTTAGGGATTTGTGCTGTTGTGAAGACGGCTACACGTTTACACCCAGTAGATATTTATTATGCAAAAAAGGGGGTAAATCTCAAAGAAGGGGTTTGGGAAGTGGCCGCAAATCAAGCGCAGCGATGTCTAAGTGAAGGGCATGAAGGAGATGTTCTCATTTTTATGCCGGGCGTTTTTGAGATACACAAGACAATCCAAGCCTTGAAAGCCAAAAGGGTTAACGAAAAAATTTCCATTTACCCGCTTTATGGTGAGTTGTCTGTGGATCAGCAGGACGAGGCTTTAGCTCCTTCGAGAAATCGCAAAATCATTGTGGCGACGAATGTAGCTGAGACATCGCTGACTATCGAAGGTGTAAGAATCGTCATTGATTCGGGTTTGGCCAGGGTAGCTCGTTATGATGCCGGACGAGGTATTAATGCATTGATCGTGGAAAAGATAAGTCGCGCCTCTGCGGATCAGCGTGCCGGTCGTGCAGGACGTGTAGCCCCCGGTGTCTGTTATCGCTTATGGTCAGAGTTTGAACATGAGGCCAGAATTTCTCGTGAGACGGCTGAGGTTCATAGGGTTGATCTTTCTGAGGCATTCCTGGCTTTAAAGGGACTGGGTTATGGCAATGTGAAAGCACTTCCCTGGTTTGAGATGCCAGAAGCGCGTTTGTCGGATCATGCTTTGAATTTGTTAAAAGATTTAGGCGCTGTTGAGGATGATGAGGGACAGCTCACGAAGGATGGGGAGAAGATGCTGCATTTTCCTTTGCACCCCAGATATTCGAAAATGTTGTTGATGGCAGATCGTTATGGTTGTGTGAGAGAAGCTTGTCTTGTTTGTGCACTCACACAGGGACGTGATATTTTATTGCGTAAGGTAAGCAGGCAAATTCAGGAGCGTAGAGAAGATGTTTGCAGAGGCAGAAAAGATTCTGATTTATTAACGCAGATTATTTTATGGAAACATGTCGCAGAGGCCAATTTTTCACGGGATGTTTGTGATGCATTAGGTATTCATTCATTAGCCTCGAGAGAAGTAGCAAAAAGTTTTTCGCAGATTGATGATTTGGCCTATCAACAAGGTCTGGACGTAAGTGTAGATGGAGATGAGCAGGATGAACCTCTCTTAAAATGTATTTTCGTGGCCTTTGCGGATCAAGTTGCCAGACGAAAAGATGGCGGAACGCTTCGTTGTGAGATGGTGCATGGTCGCTCCGGGGAGATTTCCCAGGAGTCTGTTGTTCGCGACTGTCAATTGTTAGTTGCGACTCGCATGCGGGAGGTGGAGCGTGGAAAGCAACAAGGACTCAAGGTTTTTTTAGAAAATATCAGTCGTGTTGAGCCTGAGTGGTTAAAGGAAATTTTTCCTGAAGATTTTTGCGAAAAGCAGGAAGTTATTTTTGATGCCAGCATGCGTCGTGTGATGCTGCAGGCGTCTACAATGTTTCGCGACCTTACGCTTCATTGTAAATTAACGGATGCAGAACCTGGTGAGAAGACCTCTCGTTTGCTGGCACAGAAAGTGGCTCAAGGTGAACTTATTCTAAAAAAATGGACGGAGGATGTAGAACAATGGATTATGCGGTTGAACTTGCTGGCAGATTGGTGCCCGGATCTTTCTCTTCCGCAAATTGATACGGAAAGTAGACAGGCCATTTTTGAAATGCTCTGCGAAGGGGCGGTCAGTTATAAAGATATTAAGGAGAAAGATGTCTGGCCGGTGATCAAGAGCTGGCTTTCCGCTCCCCAGGAAGAGGCACTTCATGCTTATGCCCCCTCCTATATAAAAATCCATGAGCATCGCAAAGCTAAAGTGCGTTACAGCATGCAACGCGACCCTGTGATTGCCGTGAAAATTCAGGATCTTTATGATGCTCCATCCGCATATACGGTCGCTATGGGAAGGGTGAAAGTGTTGGTAGAGATTTTGGCCCCTAATATGCGGCCGGTACAAATCACAGATGATCTGGAGAATTTTTGGAAGGAGTCTTACCCGGAAATTAAAAAAGAATTAAAGCGACGTTATCCGAAACACGAATGGAGGTAGTCAGGGACGTTGCAATTTCTCAGATGGTAGCTATGAATATTGCGAAACTATTCATCACGCATACATGAAGATTGTTATTTCAGGACTTGGTGAGGTGGGTTCCCATCTAGGCGAATTATTAATAGCACGCGGACATGAACTGGTGTTAATCGATGCTGATGAAATGCACGCTTCACGGTTGGAATCACAGCTTGATGCAGTTGTCATTGCAGGATCTGCGACTTCCGTCAGTGTGCTGCGTCAGGCCGGTGTTGGAGAGTGTGAGTTTTTTCTATCGCTAACATCTCAGGATGAAGTGAATTTAGTGGCAAGTTCCCTGGCCAAAGCACTGGGAGCAAAAAATGTCATCGCTCGTTGTCACGCTAAGCTGCAACGTGAATATAAACGTTTTTCTTATGGTGCTCATTTCGGCATAGATGATTTTGTCAGTCCTGAGCGTTTGGTTGCAGCAAGACTGGCCAAGGAGATTCGTAGTCCTATCACGCCCGTTTTGGATCAGTTTGCTCGGGGTGAGATTGAAGTGCTTCGTCTCAGTGTGGATGAAGATTCACCTGTTGCCGGTAAGGGGTTGAGAGATATTAAGTTTCCTCCGCGTATGCGTGTTGGTTTAATCGGTAAGGATAAAGACTTTACGATACCTAATGCTGAGACGGTATTGGAAGCGGGAGCGGATGTTATTCTTGTAGGCGCTCCTGAAGCTTTGAAAAATGCTGCTGTTATGATTCATAAAAGCGATGCACGTAAACGTCGGCGTTTGGCTATTTATGGAGCTGATGATGTAGGGGTAGGGTTGCTGGAATATTTTAATCCGGTCGAGGCTGACATCAAACTCATCGAGCCTGATGAGAATAAATGTAAGATGGTGAGTGAATTGTACCCCTGGGTTAAGGTATTGCATGGCCATGCGACTCGTTCCCGTTTAATGCGGGAGGAAAACTTAATCGAAGCAGATGTCTTTGTCGCGGCGACGCGTGATGATGAGGATAATGTTATGTCATGTCTTCAAGCTGCAAAGCTAGGTATTAAACCCATTCTTCTTACGATTCATCGACCTGATTATGCCGGTATCTTTTTGGATTTTGGAGACTTTCTGGGGGTGACATCGACAGTGAGTCCGCGTGTTGTCACGGCTGAAGAACTCTTGCCTTTTATTACCACAGAAAGTTTTGTGCGCCTCTGGCATATCCGCAATGAAGCTGAAATCATACAGATTCGCCTAAACGCAAAGGAGTCCGAAGTTTTTGGCAAAAAAATCTATGAATTAAAATGGCCCACCGGGGTTTTATTGTTAGGCATTGAGCGAGCTGATGGAACAATTGTCCCAACGGCTGATGATGAAATTTTAAGTGGCGATTCACTTTTGATTATTAATCTGGTTAAAGACCGAGAAAATGTTCTGAACCTCTTTGAATCTGCGATGTGAATTTTAGATTTGTCTCACTTACTTTAGGCGGAGTTTTATTGATTGAATGCCTCATGATGTCTGTCTGCTGGCTTTACTCCAGCATCATTGAGGCAACAACGTATCCTGGTATCCCCAGCACCTGGATGACTGTGATTCTCATCACCCTTACCATTGCAATTATATTCATGCTCTATGGTAGAAAAGCAGATAGAGATGCAATCTTTCGCCGTGAGGCGCTTGCAGTGGTGGGATTGAGCTGGTTGTTATGCGGTATATTTGGAGCTCTGCCTTTTATGATGAATCCGGTCAATCTGTCGATTTCGGATAGTCTTTTTGAATCTTACTCCGGCTTTACAACTACGGGAGCCACGATAATGAAGGAAATTGGGGATTTACCTAATTCTTATATTCTATGGCGTAGTTTGATGCAGTGGATGGGGGGCATGGGAATCGTGGTGCTTTTTGTAGCCTTGCTTGGTTTTCTCGGTGTGGGCGGTAAGGTTCTTTTTCAAGGCGAGACAAGTGTTCTGGCCGAGGGGGATTTAAGACCTCGCATACAATCGTTGTCATTTAGTTATCTGATCATTTATTTTGCCATGACAGGTGTGGCCTGTGTGGGGTTGTTATTGTTGGGTATGAATTTGTTTGATGCGGTTAATCATAGCTTAACCTCTATTTCAACGGGCGGTTTTAGTCCTAAAGATAGCAGCATTGCCTTCTATAACAGCACAGGTATTTCACTTTGGCTTATCGTGATTATGATTATCGGTGGAGTGGCTTTTCCTACGCACTACAAAGTGCTTATTCTCAAACAGTTTCATGTGTTGCGTAAAAATGAGGAGACACGCATTTATTTCTGGATATTGGGTATCAGTATATTTGTCATTACACTCTTACTTGTTTTTCGTTCTTCCTATGCTTGGGAAAATGCTCACATTGCTCTTCTTGAGGCGTCATTCACTGTGGTGGCTATTATGACATCATCAGGTTTTGCCATAACGGATTTTGATCAATGGCCGCCTTTCGCGAAACTTATTTTGTTATGTTTAATGGTTATAGGCGGCTGTGCCGGCTCCACTACTGGAGGGGTAAAAGTTGCACGGTTTATTGTCTTTGCTAAAGAAGTGATTCGGCAGTTGCGACTGGTATACCGACCAAGACTTATTCAGCGTTTAAGGCTTAACGGCAGAGTCGTGAGCGACAGCGTTATTGCTGCTGTGACTTTTTATTTTGCCCTTTATTTTATATTAATGACTTTAGGCATTTTTGTGCTGGCGTTGCTTCAGCCTGGACTGGAGATTACCACAACGGTTTCTGCCGTTTTTGCTAGTTTGAACAATATAGGTCCCGGTCTTGAAGATGTAGGGCCGACGCAAAATTATCACTTCTTTAATGCTGCCAGCAAGATATGGCTGTCGCTTTTGATGTTGCTGGGACGTCTGGAGATCTATGCCATTATACTTCTTTTTATTCCTGGCTTTTGGCGAAAGTATTAGAACTTAAATTTGAAATTTCCTCAGGGAATCTCATGGCGTGACGATCGTGATCTCATGCACTAACTTCAAAGAAATGATAACTGTAACCAATACGCCTCATCATTTTCGGATTAAACAAAATGGCCGTCTGGTTGATTTTATGAGGCAAGCAGATGTGCCGGGGTTGATTAATCTGGCTGCTGGTATTCCATCGCCTGACTTATTACCGGGGCAGCTTTTGCAGGAATGTTTTCAAAAAGCATTTGCTGAAGATGGTAAAAAGTTATTTGCATATCAAGCACCTGAAGGAGATCACGCCTTACGTGAAATTCTGGCGGATCGCTTAAAGAAGCGTGGAGTTCATGTCTCTGGAGAGGATCTGGTGATGACAACAGGTTGCAGTCAAGCCATGCACCTGTCCATTTCTGTCTTAACGCAACCGGACATAATTGTGGCAGTGGAATGTCCTGCCTACTATGGAATGCTGGAGCTTTTAAGTGCGGCAGGAGTTCAAGTGCTTCCACTACCAACGGATGTTTCCACAGGCATTGATCTTGAAGCCTCTATGGATTTAATCGACCAATGGAAGCCTCAAGTTTTAGTCACTTGCTCAAGTCTTTCTAATCCTACAGGCGCGACTATTCCGGAAGATCGACGTGAATGCTTTGTTGACTTTTGTCGAAACAGGGGCATTTGGATTATTGAGGACGATATTTATGCCGATTTGATGGATGGTGAAGTTCCCCCGCCTCTCCGTGCTTATGATGATGGTTCTACAGTTATGTATGCTACAGGGTTTTCAAAAACAGTTGCGCCGGGCTTACGTATAGGATGTTCCCTTCCCGGCAAACTATATGAAATGGTTGTAGAACGTAAGTGCCGTGAAGATATTCATAGCTCAGTGTTATCAGAGCGTATGCTGAAACATTATTTTCTCGATGATCGCAGTAGTAAACATTTACAGAACTTTTTGGAACATTGCCTGAGAAGAAGAAAAATAGTTCAACAAACATTAAATGAGCATATGCCCGAGGGCTTTGTGACGTCTACCCCACGTGGCGGATATATGTTATGGGTTCAGTTGCCCTTGTTGTATAAAAATGAAGATTTACAGATTGTACGGGAGGCTTGTTTAAGAAGAGGCGTAGCTTTTGCTCATGGAGAAGTTTTTTTTACCAAGAAGCAGTCCAAGCAATTCATGCGTCTCAATTGTGCTAAGGCCAGTGAAGATGATCTTGTTCATGGGGTGAAAATTCTTGGGCAGGAACTTAAAGGCAATTTATAGATTTAGTATGATAAGAAAAATAGGTTTATATGGGGGGACGTTTGATCCGGTTCATGTCGCTCATATAGAAATAGCACAGGCTTCTTTAACAGGAGATTATCATATTGATAAACTCATTATTATGCCTTGCCAGCTATCACCTCATAAACTCAAGGGAGAAAAACCCGCTGAAGCAAAGCACCGTTTGAATATGTTAACTTCAGCATTTGAAGGTATGTCCAATATAGAAATTTCATCCTATGAACTGGATCAGAAAGATATTTCGTACACATGGCAGACTTTGTCTTGGTTAAAGAACAAATGGCCTGATGCCCATATCACTTTGATCATAGGAGATGATCAGGCGAGAGTTCTTCATAAGTGGTCTCGCATAGAGAATTGGGGGAAGGAAGTTGAATTTCTTGTTTTTTCTAGAAAAATTCAGGATACAAAAGCTGAAACTTTTTATTTAGAAAATCATTTGAATATGCGTTACGCAGAGGAAGATGTTGCTGATATCTCTGCTACTCAGATTCGTCATAATGTCTCGCAGAGAAAATCAATTGATGGGTTGGTGGCTCCTTTAGTTGTTGATTATATTAAGGAGCAACAACTTTATCTATAGGTTTAATTTCGAAGAGTAGAGGCCATAGTTTTCCTGTCACGATAACCGTGTCTCTAGATGGAACGTATGCGATACCGTTTAATACGTTGATAGGTTGTCTTCCAGCTTTTTTTACGGCTTTATCCATGAGAGCAGTCAGGTTAAGCCATTTTTCTATCTTACCTGTTTGAGGGTTTATAATGGCTATCTTGTTTGTTTGCCAGACGTTGGACCAGATCTTTCCTTTGATCCATTCAAGTTCGTTAAGTAATTTAACAGGCTCATCACCATCCGTTACTTTAATGGTATGATTTATGTCGAAATTTTGTGGGTTGCGAAAATAAAGCGTATCTGAGCCATTGCTCATGATGAGGTGGTTCTCATTATGAGTGAGTCCCCAGCCTTCACCCTCATATTTAAAGATGCCCTCTGGTTTAAAGGATGCAGCGTCATAAACAATAGCCTGGCCTGATGTCCAGGTGAGCTGAAAGAGCTTTCCTTTCCATAGGGTGATACCTTCACCAAAAAAACGTTTAGCAAGAAAGTATCTGTTTAAAGGTTTTCCTGTAGTAATGTTGATTTTATAGAGAGCAGAGCGTCCGCGTAGTCCTGTGCCTTCATATAAATATCCCTCATAAAATTCCAGTCCTTGAGTAAAGCTGGAAGGATCGTGCGGTCTGATTTTTACCACTTCATAATCAATAAAGGGAGCTTTTGCCTGAAGATATGCCGTGTTGAAGAGTAAAAAGAGTAATACAAAATAACGCATGAGGGGTAGACGCTTATTCGATTGCTTTGTTTCTAAAATCTTCCACAGATGGTGGTTTTGATATTGAGTTCACTCAGGAGTGCTCCTTTAACACGGAGCGCACGAGTTGCTTCCTCGCAGCTTGGAGCGTAGCCTATTTGTAGCCGATGTGATTTATGATGTGCCAGCATTTGATCCCGAGTGATGCCGGGAAAAACCGCCGGCATAAGCGCGTGGCCTTCAGGAATAAGTGGCAAAATAATTTGTTTTTGTTCTTTAGTTAATGGGAGGATTTTTGTGATACCGATGTCTGCTCGCAGTTTATTCTCAAGCATATAAATGGAACTCCAGACAGCCCAACCAGGTTTACAAATAATTTTATCTGCATTTTTGGTGGTTCGGTGTATGGAATTAAAATGATCTTCCAGATGAACAGGTGGCGGAGTTTCTGGTGTGATAAGCGTCCAAACGAATACCATATTTTCTTCCGTATCTATGTGCAATCCCCAATAGAGTTGATAGGCCCAGGTTTCAGGGGCGAAGCCCAGTTCGTTCCACACATTATTGGTGATGAGCGCATCAATAGCTGAAAATTCATTAACATCAGGAAAAAAAGGAATGGCACGTCCAGAGAAAATTTCTTTGCGTGTGCCCCGTGCATAGACAGGGGGGCGATCAACATTGTTTAGTAAAGGTTCGTAGATCTCGTTTTTACTTTTCGGAATCAGTTTTTCAGGTCTGCGCTGAATACCAATGATGGAGCAGCCGAACTGGTGTGCGAGTCGAACAACGCCTATGTAGCGGCGTATTTGATTCAGTAGGTGCTCACTCAGTTTATCATTTTGAGTGGATACTTTGGTGTTATGAGTTGCAGCAACTCCTTTTTTCTTTAGCCATTGAAAAGTGCGTTTAGCCTCTGCATCGGAGACAAGTTCCACTTCTCGGCTAAATTTAGAAAGACAGATGCGCTCCTTGAAAATACCGAAATGGTTGAGAACATGGTCAGGAATAATAGTGTGACAGCTACCTTTCCAGCCCTCGTTAAGCATACCCATGATGGCTTTCTGTTCGCGTTGTTTTTTTGCTAAGGATTTACCGATCTTTTTGAAATGAGAAGGAATGCTTTTTGAACGGAAGGAGCATGTATGGTTAGAGTCATACTTAATTTTACCATTACGTAGCCAGTTATTGAGACGCGACTTGAAAATGGGATTGTTTAAATCATCTGTCCAGAGGGAGTTAAATTTAATCTGTGAGCGAGTCAAGGCACCGTTGATTTCTAACATGGATGCAATGCCCTGAGACTTTTCATCCCAAACAGAGAAAATAAGCAGGCGGCCTTTGCGTCCATAAAGTCCAGCTATAATATTTTGAGGGCATTGCCAGATAGTGCAGACGAGAATCACTGAAGCATCCTTGGGAATGGTACGGAAGACTTCAAGCCCGTGGTGTTGACTATCGATAAAACCATGTTGTTTGGTGCGGTCAAAAGCATGCGCTCGCTTCGGCTTTAGATGGTTTTTCTCAATTATAGATGTCAGTTGTTTTTCGATAGCTACCTGGTGTGTTTCAGCCTGTTGATTGATAGTTTGGTTGGAGTCTCCGTTAGCTACCAGGTATATGATTTTTTTCATTGTTGAATACGTCAGAGTAAAATCAGGAGCTGCTAGTTTCTTGTTTGTGGCGCGAGCTGCAATAAAAAAGCAACAAAACGACAAAGAAATTTATACAGTTAAAGTATTTCCCTTGTTCTGTTATGGATGTAAATAACTAAGCTTAAACCACGTATGATTATAAGAATATTAATCTTTTGGGGCCTCTCTAATGTGATTGCAGTGGCGAAAGTGGGTGATTATGTCGTTCTTGAGTCAAGCAATGGTCATGAACCTCAAGTAGTTGCGGGGGATCCAGCCCAGCTTGAACGTAGCGTGAGTCCTGCATCGACCTTTAAGATGATTATTTCCTGGGCCGGTCTTGAAGAAGGGCTGGTAGAGCCCGGGTCTATGCGACGTGTCACCGAAAGGCACATCCCTCGAACGCCGCGTGAAGTATCTCTACACGAAGCTATGTATTATTCCAGTAACAGCTATTTTATAGAGTTGGCTCAAAAGATAGGTGAAACGAAGATGGCTGCTTATATGCGTCAGGCAGATGTTTCTGTTGATGTAGTTCCTGAACAATGGCTGGAAGGCGGCTGGAGCTCCGCAAAGAAAGGAGGCTTTATCAAGGTTTCCGCAACAAAACAACACGAGTTTGTTAAGAATATTCTTGAAGGTAATATTGGTAGTTCTGCGGATAAAAATAAGCAACTCATGCAGGTGATGGAGTGGCCCTCGGGTGTAGATAATATCAAGCTCTATGGAAAGACAGGTGTTTGGGGTGGTGCTGTTTGGTTCAATGGCTTTGGTGTTATTCAAGATAAAGACGAGAGTGGAAAAGAAAAAATTACCAAGAAAGCGGTAACGGTTTTGTATGAAGGCAGCATTGGCCAACGATCTCAAGCGATTGCTGCTTTTTATGATCGTTTCGGATTGAAACCTGTAGAGCCGAAGCAGAGTTTTTTTATGCAAAAAAATAAATAAGCACGTTTAGCAAAAAAAAT
>JBCCWR010000022.1:0-23508 GCA_039193385.1 Verrucomicrobiota bacterium
ATTGTGAGTTATATGATTTTTCTCTTAATCACATAAAACCACTTAAAGACTTAAATTAAACAGTTCGTTTGATTTTATTATATATATCGGAATGTTTGTGCGTAGCACAAAGAGAGATAACAGCCGAGAGGTGAGGTAGTTACTTTTTTTCTGCTTCAATAAAATCGGGCACTTGCCTAAGAACTTCGGGTGAGAATTGCTCAGGTGAAACTACCAGACGTCGCAGTGTAAGCATATCTTGCAAGGGGGTCAGGTCTTTGACGGGCGTTTGACGAATGTCTAATGAAAAAAGGTTCAAACCTTTGAGTTCGTTCAGGTCATAAACCCCGGTTTCTCTGAGGTCTAAACTTTGGGGTTGCAGGAAGCGTAGAACAGACAAGCCTGATCTCGGTTCGATTTTTCTGCGGAATAACAGATATCTTAGTTGGGAGCCTCGCAGCACAAGTTCACGGGTTGATACATCGAGCCGGAGATCGAATGTCTCCATGTTCGGGTTGAAGAATTGTAAGAGATTTTTGACAATGGTGATATAAGCTTCGTCAGTGCGTTGATGGCCATAAACAGTGTAGTCGTAGTTGATGATTTGTTCCGTAAGGACTCTACGACCTCTGGGACTACTTCGTAATTCCTTCAAAAGTTCAATCAGGTCATGGTACTCCAGAAAGTCTCGATCTTGCTTTAACTTGGCATATTTGGGTAACAGCGCACGCAAGTCATCGACATTACGGTATTCAGGCTTAGGCACTTTAATGGCTTCCTGAAAATCCTGTGTGATAAAGGCCATCCATATTTTGTGGTACCAGATTCGGGAATTCCTCGGGGGAGTGCTGGCTTCTACGTCCCTCACTTGGTTTTTTAGGTTTTCCATCACTTGTGCTGCATAAGGACCAGCTAGAAGACCGGGATGCGTCATGCGCAGCATATCTGCAATGGTGCTTTCCGCATGGGTTTCAATGCGTCTGCTGGAAACTTTCTGCTCGTGAAGATACAAAGCCAGAGCCTCTTCCGCTTCATTTTTCTTTTTGTTCAGCTGGTTCGTGAAGACTGCGGTAATGAGTGTTATTAAGACAATGATTCCCAGAGCGATCAAGCACGGGTAACTGTTACGTCGGTAGAAAAGAGTGAGTTCATATAGAAAGTTTTGGGGTTCAGCTTGTGTGCTAAAGCCTGCTAGGTAACGCTCGATGTCATTACCAAGTGCTTTCACGTTGAGATAACGGCCACTGGGTTGCGGTGCTTTAGCTTGAGTGATCACCGATGCAAGCGAGCGGTCGAATTGTTTTTGCAAGTTGTTGTGATCTATCTTTTCCACCTCATTGAGAGTCAAGAGTTCTTCAAGAATGCATCCCAGAGCGTAGATATCCATACTGGGAGTTTTAGCCTGTAGTTTGTCTTTGGACTCCGGAGCCATGTAGCCCGGTGTGCCGCGTACGCTGTCTTGCAAAGAGCCATATAAATCTGGGTCGAGCAAGGTATCTTTTTCAGAAGCGTTTTGAGCATGACGCATCAGTACGCCGAGTCCCCAGTCACAGACCTGAACTTCGCCAAATTCACCTACCTGAATGTTTTCCGGTTTTAGATCGAGATGCAGCACCTGGCGCGAATGAGCATAGGCTATAGCTTCGCAAATTCTCCTAAACAAAAACAAACGTCGACTCAGAGGGTAGCTTTCGCTCTCTTTTCCCTTTTTTAGATTGCGTAAGAGCTGACGGAGAGACTGTCCCCGTTTGAATTCCATCGTAAAGTAGGGTCGACCCTTGGGATCGATTTCTATATTCAGAATGCGAATAATAGAGTTGTGTTCGAGGCGTGAGGTCAAATGTGCTTCGCGAAGGAAAGCGTCATAGTAGTCTTCACCGAGTTCAGGACGTAAACAGGCTATGGCAACATGTCGTCCGGCATGAGCATCATAAACCCGGTAAACCTCCTTCATCGCTCCCTCTCCAATTAATTCCGGGTCGAGATAACGTTCTTTGACTTGACGAAGAGCGTCGTACATCGGGCAAATGCGGTGTACCTCTTCTTTGGTTGAAGAGTCAGTATCTAAAGCCTCGTCGTAGAGATTCCTAGCCAGCGTATCAATGCGTTCTTCTTCATTACGGTCGAAATTTTTTGCAGGTAATTTTGGTTTTTTATCCATCATGACTCCGCAGGCATTTCTAATTCCTGACGAATCAGCTGAATTTCCTGACGCATGCGATTTCGCACCCGGTTCTTCAGCACGTATACGCTATGTAAATGAATGCCTAAATCTTTACTGACTTGTTCCGGAGTTTCGCCTTGCATGATTCGCATGAAGACTTCAAGGCCCTTTCCGCTGAAGATATTTTGCATGCGCTCGAGCGCCAGACGAATCACATGGCGCCGCCACTCGTCTTCAATCCATTGCTCAGAGACATCTTTAGCTTCCAGATTGTGTTGGATGCCCGAGCTCTCCATATCAACCAAATTCTTATCCTTTTTCTTGGAGCGAATATAGTTCAAAGCAGCGTTTCGTGTCAGGCGTGATAACCAGGTGCGAAATTTACTGATTTCAGGTTTTCGTTTATAGCGTTGCAAGCCTTTCCATAATTGGATGTTTACTTGTTGGCGAACATCATCCAGGTCTGGTCCTTTAAATCCCATAGCTCCGAGGACTTTGTTGATAAAGGGTTCATAAAGGACCAGCAGTTCTTCCCATGCCGGTGAATCGGAAGCGGATTGAGCCCGCTCCAGTAAGGTCATACGGGTGACCAACAAATCCTGTGTGGGTTGTTCACGCGTCAAAAACACAGTTTTCTCTGATGGCTGCGAATTCATCGTATATACTAACATTACTATTTTTGCTTAGGTCTCAGGGGCCGTCAAGTAAGCTTGTCCAAGTTAAGTTTTCTTCATCAATTGATAAGGCGCTAAAAATTTGCCAAAGAAATTTCCAAGGGTTGAAAAAGCCTGGCCAATTTTTTAAACGGATTGCTGCATAAATTCTTCCATCTTGTTGCTGACGGAACTAATGACTTTTGTTTAAATGTCCAACTTGTCTTTGGAAAAAGATGTCGGTGATGTTGTCTCTGCCACGGATAACATTTTGCAAGTTCCAGCGCTGAATTCTGTTTTAGAAGCGATGGAAGCAGAAGAGGTGTGTTCTTTAACTGAGATTCCCGCCAGCGCTCGCTCTTATCTATTGGCTGCCATATCCCGAAAATATGCAGAGTCAAAACAGAGGTGCCATTTACTGGCTGTTGTTGATTCCATCAAACATCAAGACGAATTAGCCAGTGAGCTTGAAGCTTGGGGAGCTCAGGTTTTGTTCTTTCCCGAAATGGAAGATATGATTGAAGACACGCCTAAGGATCCTGATTTAATGGCCGAGCGGTACCGTGTTTTAAACAATCTCTCCACGGTCGATGACAGCAATGGAGTGGCTGTAGTCGTGACAACAGAGCAAGCATTGCAGCAGTCACTACCAGCGACAACCAATCTGCAAGATGCCTTTATGGCTGTCATAAAAGGAGAGAGCTACGATGTTGCAAAGCTCAAGCAGAGATTCATCGAAAGTGGTTACGAACAGGAAAACCAAGTAGCGGTGCGAGGTCAATTCAGCCTGCGAGGCGGTATCTTTGATTGCTTTAGTTATCATGCAGACAAACCGATACGTCTGGAATTTTTCGGTGATGAAGTTGACTCCATTCGCGAGTTTAGTCTGGAAGATCAATTAACTATTCAAACTTTAACGGAAGTGAGTGTCATGCTTCCTTCTGTGTCTGTATCTCCATCTGTCAAGGAAGACCAAGGGAAAACCACTACTCTCTATGATTATCTTGGTGATCAAACGAAGACCTTTTACCTCTTCGAGCCTGAGACAACATCGGTCCAGCCCCATCATATAAGCGCAGAGTTTTTTGCCCATGCCTTTCTACAAAGACCTGTTGCCGATGCCGTCCTGTTGGAAAATAGAAAAAAGTTGCTTGTTGAATATCTGGAAGACTGGCTTACCGAAGGGTGGCAGGTATGGATAAGTTGTAATAACGAAGGAGAACAGCAGCGTCTAATGGAGTGGCTGCGTGAAGCTTCAGCACACAAGAATGCTTTGCCTGGTGCCCTTGATCAATGGAATGAAAATCATACGCAGCATCCCTTGACGTTTTATCAAAGCCACCTACTTAGAGGCTTTGGATGGCCCGAGGGCAAAATGGTTGTTCTAACCGATGCGGAGATCTTTGGCCGTTATCAAACCTTACGTTCCCTGCGTCGTAGACAACGTATGGATCAGGTTCGTCGACAGCAACAGCGCGTCAGTTTTACTGAGTTGCAGGATGGGGACTATGTCGTGCACATGGAGTATGGCATAGCACTCTATGGCGGAGTGAGCGAAATGCCTGAAGAAACGCAAAGTGAGGCAAATGAGGAAGTTTCATCTGACAGACAGGTTGTTACACTTATCTTTGCCGAAGGCTCACGCTTGTATGTGCCTGTAGAGCAGGCCTATCTCATTTCAAAATATGTTGGCGTAGGCAAAAAACATCCACCACTGGATACCTTGGGAGGAAATCGCTGGGAGCGTTCACGCCATAAAGCGCAGAAGGCTATTATGGATTATGCCGCGGCTTTATTAAAGCTACAGGCAGAGCGGGATGTCTTGCAGGGACATGCTTTCGATTCTGATAACGAATGGCAGAAAGAATTTGAAAGTTCCTTTCTTTATCAGGAGACGCCGGATCAGATGACTGCTATTGAGCACACCAAACAGGATATGGAGTCAATGCAACCCATGGATCGTCTTATCTGTGGCGATGTCGGCTTTGGTAAAACAGAAGTAGCTATCCGCGCAGCCTTTAAAGCAGTTATGGGAGGTAAGCAGGTTGCCTTCCTTGCGCCGACCACCATCCTCGCCCAACAGCACTATCATTCACTGTGTGAGCGTATGGCGGATTATCCCATTACCATTCGCTGTCTCAGCCGCTTTCAGAAAACATCGGAGCAGAAAGATACCGTGAAGCGTCTTATAGAGGGGGATGTGGACATTGTTGTGGGAACCCATCGGCTGACTTCTAAAGACGTCGCTTATAAAAATCTGGGGCTTGTTATCGTGGATGAAGAACAACGCTTCGGCGTGCGTCAGAAAGAAAAATTTAAGGAGATGTTTCGCTTGGTTGATGTTTTAACTTTGTCGGCAACACCCATTCCCCGGACGCTCTATCAGGCTCTTCTAGGTGTGCGGGATATGAGCACCATTGAAACACCGCCGCCAAACCGTATCTCAGTCGAAACGATAGTCTGTGGTTATGATGAACGTGTGATTCGTACCGCTGTGGAGCGTGAGCTGGCTCGGGGCGGACAAGTTTACTTTTTGCATAACCGCGTTCAAACCATTGAGACCATGGCTCGTAAATTAAGTGTATTGGTTCCCAAAGCCAAGGTTCTCATCGGTCATGGACAGATGGAAGAGGCTGAACTCGAAGAAGTCATGAATCATTTTGTCAGCGGCGGAGCGGATATTCTTGTGGCAACCACCATCATAGAAAGTGGTATTGATATCCCTAATGCCAATACCATCATCATTGACCGTGCCGATCGTTTCGGCTTGGCCGATCTTTACCAACTGCGTGGGCGTGTTGGACGAGGCCAAAACCGTGCCTATGCCATTTTACTTTTACCGCGTGATCTTGTCGGCGGAGATGCCGGCAAGCGCGTCTCTGCCATCCGTCAATACGCCAAGCTGGGTTCAGGCTATAAGATTGCCATGCGTGATCTTGAAATTCGCGGTGCTGGCAATTTATTAGGCACCGCGCAAAGCGGGCACATCATGGCCGTTGGCTTTGATCTTTATTGTAAACTTTTGAAAAAAGCGGTGGCTGTTCTCAAAGGAGAAGCGCGTGCTGATATGCAGGACATGTATCTTCGCCTGGACTTCATTACCACAAATGGCGACAAACCTAATCAGGCCCAAGCTGAAGCGCGCATTCCAGAAAATTATATGATTGATACGGAATGGCGTATCGCTGCCTATCGTGATTTGGCAGAACTGGAGAGCATGACGCAGTGGGATCAATTGCGCGCCAGATGGAAGGATCGTTTTGGACGTTGGCCGGAGTCTGTCGAATTGCTTCTCGGTGTGCATCGTCTTAAATTAAAAGGACAAGAGCTAGGCTTACGTAGTCTTGAAACAAAAAGCGACAAGCTTATGATGCGCCGTGGTGAGGACTATCTTATGGTAGGAAACAAGTTTCCTCGCTTGACCGCTCTCAAGCCAAAATCTAAACTCAAAGAGATCGAAAAATGGATAATATCACTCGCAGAATAGTTTCAATTGTAACTGCCCTCATGACTGCATTAGGGGCATGTGATCTATTTGCACAAAACATCGATGGTATTGCTGCTGTAGTCAATGACCGCATTGTTACTTATTCCCAAGTAAAAAAATTGGTCGGTCCCACGGAGAAACAATTTCAAGATCTCTACCAAGGCGTTGAGCTCTATGAAAAAATAAAAGAAGCGCGTCTTAACGCCTTGAGATCTTTAATTGAACGTGAGTTGATTATTCAAGATTTTAAAGGCAAAGGTTTCTTTCTTCCCGATAACTTGATTGAAGACCGTTATCAGGAAGTGATTCGTAAGCAATATGATGGAGACCGCACAGCTTTGGTGCGTACCCTGCAGGCAAATGGAGCATCAGTTTCCCGCTTTAAAGAAGATTTGCGTGAGCAGATGATTGTACAAATCATGCGTTCACAAAATGTGCGCTCTGCCGTCATTGTCTCACCTTATAAAATTGAACAGTACTATCAGGACAATGCTGTGGAGTTTCTCCAGCCGGATCAAGTCAAGCTTAGCTTAATTTTTCTGCGCAAGGGATTATTCAAAGAAAAACGCAAAGACTCTATCACCGGGGAAGAGCGTGACGTTGACCCTCAGAAGCTCATCGCAGAGGAACTATTACAGAAAATTCAAACTGGTTCAGACTTTGGAAACTTGGCTAAGACTTACTCAGAAGCATCGAATCGGCGTCAGGGTGGTAGTATGGGTTGGGTCTCAGAAAAGACGCTAAGAAAAGAATTAACAAAGATTGCCTTTGCTTTAAGGCCGGGTCAGAACAGCGGTATTGTCGATACCGAAGAGGGGTATTATATTCTTCTCGTGGAAGATAAGCGTAAAGCCATCGTTATCCCATTAGAAGAAGTGCGAGAGCAAATAGAAGTAACGCTTGAGCAGAGAGAACGTGAACGCCTACAGGAAGAATGGCTCGATAGCTTAAAAGCCAAGGCTTTCATCAAGAAGTTTGATTAAAAATCTTTAATGCTCATTTTTTATTGTTACGTTGAATAAATCTGTCATCGGAGTAACCATCGGCGACCCTGGAGGGATCGGCCCGGAAATCATTGAAAAAGCACTTGCTCAAGTTCGCAGCAAATCAAAGTGCACCTTTCGTATTATTGGCACAGTGGGGCGTTGTAAACCAGGTTCTCTCACTAAGGCCTCTGCACAAAAAGCGCTCAGTGCCTTAAATCAATCCGCCCGCCTCTTGCAGTCTGGAAAAATTCAGGCTGTCATTAATGCACCCATCTCCAAAGCAAATATCCACCCCTTAGGTTTTCATTATCCTGGCCAGACAGAATTTTATGCCAGCACCTTTGGTTTGTCTCATAATGAGGTTACTATGATGATGACTTCACCGAAATTGAAAGTCTCGCTTGTAAGCACACATTGCTCACTGCGCAATGCGATCCAAGGCATCTCTAAGAAGACAATTCACGCATCTTTGGATAGGACACTGGAAGTATTAATCAAGATGGGGATCAAACAACCTCGCATTGCAGTAGCAGGCTTGAATCCTCATGCGGGTGAGAATGGAATGTTTGGCCAAGAAGAGAAGAAGATGATTCGACCCGCCCTGCAAAGTTGGAAATCTGTCAAAGAGGTTGAAGTTACCGGACCTCATGTGCCTGATGTCGTCTTCCGCGAGGCCTACCAAGGAAAGTTTGATGCGGTTATTTGCATGTTTCATGATCAGGGTTTAATTCCTTTTAAATTGGTCGCTTTTGACAGTGGCGTGAATCTCACATTGGGTCTTCCCGTATGGCGGTGTTCGCCTGATCATGGAACGGCCGTTGACATAGCGGGCCAAGGAATCGCTTCACCCAGGAGCTTGATCTCTGCCTGTCGTCTCATGGAAAAACTTTTAAGCACAAAACATAAGTAGGATGGAAACGCATATAGCAACGAATGGATCGTCTTTGCAGGAACGGGTAGAGCGCATGAAAGCGGCTATGCCGGAGAAAGGCTTGTTTGCCGATAAACAATGGCGGGTGGGACTTGAACCACTTTCCATCAGTGAAGAACGATTGGACTTTCTGCATCAACTTGGAGAGCGTCTCCATGTCTTTGCTCGGGCTTGTAATCTCCTCTACCGCCAGAGCTTTCAAGGCAAAGCGCCCGCATGGGTTGCCCAATGGTTGGACGCTGGTAAACCTCGTGATCTCATTGAGCTCAGTCGCTGCAAAGCACTGAAAAATCAGCTGCCCGTCGTCATACGTCCTGACCTGATCATGACAGAGGAGGGGTGGGCACTTACGGAAATTGATTCTGTGCCAGGTGGTGTTGGGTTAATGGCCTGGTTAAATCAGACTTATTCCCAGGAGGGTTTTAAAGTCATCGGCAGCAGTGAGGGCATGCTCCATGCTGTTAAAGCTATGTTTCCCCGGGGTGATGTGGTTATAGCAGAAGAAGCCTTGGACTATGAGCCTGAATGGCAATGGCTGGTAGGAGCGGAGCGCGTAAAACGGGCTGAGACATACCAGCTATCCGATCAGCCTGTCTACCGTTTCTTTGAAGCGTTTGATTGGGATCGCTTGCATTCCATGAAACAAACCTGGTCAGCGGATATTCAAATGACGCCACCTCTTAAGCCCTTTCTGGAAGAAAAACTTTGGCTGGCTTTTTTATGGATGAAGCCTCTGGAGGATTTTTGGATGCGTGAGCTGGGACGGCTATACTTCCGTGATTTACGAAATATTGTACCCTACAGCTGGGTCGTGCATCCTACTGCGCTTCCTCCGCATGCAGTCTTACCGGGACTGGGAGTGCATAGTTGGGAAGAAGTCACACGTTTCTCACAAAAACAACGGCAGCTTATTTTGAAAATATCCGGTTTCTCGCCTCTCGCCTGGGGCTCTCGTGGTGTGACATTAGGTTCGGACGTGAGTGGAGATGCCTGGAAAATGGCCCTCCAACAGGCGCTGAACTCGTTTGAAAAAAATCCCTACATCCTACAGCGCTATGAAAAGGGAGCGCAGATCGAAGTTTCGTTCTGGGATGATACCCAACAAACGGAACGTGTCATGCAAGGACGCGCGCGCATCTGTCCCTATTATTTTGTACAAGGTGAGGAAGTTTCGCTACAAGGCATCAAGGCAACCGTATGTCCGGCAGATAAGAAACTCATTCACGGTATGCGAGATGCTGTCATCGTACCTCTAATGCAGCAGTAAATTCTATTCATTTCATGAAATACAAACAGGCTTGATATCAAAGCCTTCCTTGACCACGCCATCTACCATAAGCAAAGCAGGAACATCGCGCGAACGGATGACCGCCTCATGAGGTTCTGAATCTGCCGGAAGCATAAATGCGGTCAGATCCGCCAGTGCATCTTTTTTGATGATGCCGAGTTTGTCTTCCATACCTATGGCTTTAGCGGGGCGAGTGGTCACCATTTCCAACCATTCTCTCGCTGATATTTCAGAGTAAAACTGCCGCGCCTGTCTTATTTCAGAGCGCAAGTCCAGCTTGTTGTTGCTGGCCAGACTGTCCGTCCCCAGCATAATGTTACAACCGACTTGGGTCAGTTGCTCAAGTGGAAAACGGTAGTGGCCAAAGAAGGCGTGACATTTGGGGCAGTGCACAATATGCATGGGCGTACTGGCCAATGCTTCCCAATCATATTCCTGCAAGTAATTGAGGTGAGCGGCAATGGTATTGCGGTCTATAGCACCGAATTCGATGAGATGAGACAGAGCTGAGCCCTGTGCACAATCGCTCATATCCCGACCGAGTGAGCTGAGAAAATCATACAAAGCACCCTCGCCGTAAAGAAACATGGACTGTTCTTCAATGGACTCAGCGATGTGTGTGGTGACAAGCATATTAAGCTTGCGAGCCGCCGTTTTCGCAAGACGGTAGAGATCCACAGAAGCCGTGTAAGGCGCATGGGGGGAAAGTCCAAAACCTCCTAACCATTCCTTCTTATAATCAAAGAACTGTAACATCCCCAGAAGGCTGGCGTCGTCGACTAATTTATTGCGGATGTCGATGAGTTCCAGAAACCACCAGGTGCGGATAGGTGGTGGTTCAAGCCTATTGAGAAGTTCCGGAAAAGCTTCGATGTTGAGCACCGTGGTGCAGCCTGTATCCATGAGCTCGTTAAAGCCGTCATAAATCGATTGTAAAAAATCATCGGGCCCCAGGCTTTTCTTGATGCCGTTGATCCGCCTGATCCATTCGGGAAAACTCTGGCTGGCGAACATGGCGCCTTTCATGCAGGTGTAGTCGAGATGGCAATGCGCATTGATAAGACCAGGCAATAACACGTGGTTCGGTAAGTCGATCACTTCTTCATTTGGTCGTGCCTCAAGCTCAGTACCTACCTCAACAATCTTCGAACCCTCCGTGCGAACACTCCCCCTGGCGATCGGTTCGCCATCCATAGTGATGATTTTTTCCGCGTGAATCAGCATTTTCGACAAACAAATTTATCCCGCATTAAGCCTTAGAGGCTGAGTCATATGTGTCAAAGCTTGAGAAGAAGAGACTTTAGAGACAACGCCGTTGTATCAAAAGTTGATACGGTAAGTCGGCTCTAAAATCTCCACTTCCAGGATTTTAAGATCTTGCACACTTGGTCGTGTCTCTATGGCTTAATGCAGGTTTATTATTCAGGGAAATGCTCTTTTGAAAATCTTAAATAAGAAAAAAATGACCTGAAAAGTTTTAGATGAACCTATGGCGCTGCAATATGCCTAGACTGTGCTGCCCGCCTGGCCATATTCGCGAAGTTCTTCCAGATCTTTTTTGATGCGCTTGCGGGTCGGCTCATCCATGTGGTCGATAAATAGAACGCCGTTGAGGTGATCCACCTCATGCTGAACGGCCCGCCCCAACAGTCCGGCTGCTTCAAACTTGAGAGGCTTTCCCTCCAGGTCAAGCGCCTCGACTTTCACACGGTACCCGCGGGAAATATCTGCGGTGATGTCCGGGATGCTCAAGCAGCCTTCCTGACCGATTTCCTTTTTCTTCGTAAGGTCGATCTTGGGGTTAATCAGCACCATAGGCATAAATTCTTTGAGATCGACCTCCTTTTGGTCGATCCACATGCGAGAAGGGCGGTCTTCCACATCCGTAACATCAATGACTGTGATTTGGAGTGCTTGGCCAATTTGTTGCGCAGCCAGGCCCACACCGTGAGCATCTTCCATAGTTTCAATCATATCCTCCGCAAGTTGTCGGATTTCGTCAGTGATCTGAGAAATTTCCGTACCTTTTTGACGAAGCACAGGGTTGCCGTAAAGGGTAATAGGTAGTCTCACGTTATTTATTATTGGTTTAAGGGTTGGGCTTAGTTGTTTCTTCAGTTTCTGCAGTATACATGGAAAGGTTGCCTATACCCGCTTCTTTAGAAGAATCTAGAATCTTAACAAAGAGTCCTACAGGAGCTTCTTTATCCGCCTTTAAAGCAAAGAGAGCTTCTTTCATCTCGCTCTTTTTGCGTTCGAGATAAGCAGTCAATTTCTCGATCTCGATCTTCTGCTCTCCCACAAAAATTTCCTCATCTTTTGTTGCATAGATAATCAGGGGTTCTTGAGATTCTTCCTGAGGTATTTTTTCTGCTGTGGTTGACTCGGGTAGATCAATTTCCACCTCCGGCTCTGTTTTTTTAAACGTGGTGGTCACAATGAAGAAGATGATGAGGATGCTGAGAATATCGATCAGCGTAACAATATTGATTGTCAGGATCTTTTTGCGACGTGAGTAAAACTGCATGAAGTGGGTTCCATTAAATTCGCTTCAGTCTATTCTTCGGTTTCAGCCTGCAAATAGAGCTTAGCAATGAGATCCATTGTCAGACTTTCCATCTCCATCATCATCGACTCAATGTTGCGTGAGTAATAACTATGAGCAATGAGAGAAGGAATAGCGACCACCAGACCTGCCACGGTCGTATTGAGCGCTTCTGAAATGCCTTTGGCAATGATCATCCCCTGATCTCCCAGGCCCACATCGCCGATGTTAGCGAAAATCGTGATCAAGCCGGATACTGTTCCCAAGAGCCCCAGCATAGGGCTGATTCCAGTAATAATTTCCAACACCACTAAGCCACGCTCCATGCGTATGACTTCAGTGCGAGCTTGTGTTTGCACGGCTTCCACATTTTCTGAACGGCTCCAGGGCAGGTGTTCCAGTGACACGCGTACCAGGCGTGCCAGCGTGCTGCGACCCGGTCCAGCCATGTCAGCCAGCATTTCCGTATCTTGACCAATGCGTAAGCGAACGATCGAGGTAACCAAATCAACCGGGAGAATGTTAATACGGCGAAGTGCCACAAACCGTTCCAGAATAAAGGCCAAGGAGACAACGGAGCAAATGCCCAGCGGAAGCATAAAAAAACCGCCATTGATAATGAAATGAATGAGATCAGAAAACATGGATCCCAGAGACTAAGTGAGTTTATTTTTATTTCCAGAAAAAGCTTTCAGGCCTACGTATTTTGATATCTTACATCTTATATTTCCCATTTCACGCTCTTAAGAATATGGCTTTTTAAGCTTGTACGGCCGCATCAGCTCAGGGCTACTCACAGACTAAAAAACCTAAGCATGAGTATTTCTCTACTTCCAAGATCTTGCCCAGAGGGTCGTATTGCTATAGCTATTTATTGTATAATACGGGCTAAAACCGTCAAAGAATGTATGCGTCACCTGGCTGTCAAATAAAATAAGCGTAGAAACTTTGTGAAATTATTTTTTATTAACCTCTCTAAAAACCTCTTAAGTGCATCATAATCAACGAAATAAGAAAGACTTGACGCAGTTATTTCCAAGTTATTCACAATTTTTGTAAGTCGTTGATAGTAAACATCATTACGGTTGTGTGACGAATGTCTTAAAAAAGATATTCGCAATGCTGATTTCACGTTGTCGAAAGAGATTTCGACACAGCGGGTTTGCTAAGATAGAACAGAGCTTATCTGCTCTAAGCAGCGAGTCATGAAACAGATCGTGAGAAAATTAATCCTGGCCGTTCAGGAAGGTATTGCCTTCAGTCAGTTGAAAGCATTCCCTCAGCGTGGGGATTTTAAAGACTACAATGGTGGCAAACTTTTGCATGATGCCCGCGCTGCTTTAAATGTAGCCCTGTTGACTTTACCCCAGGGTATGGCCTATGCCTTGATTGCCGGTCTTGATATTACTTATGGAATCTATGGCTCCATCATCGCCTGTCTTATTGCACCCTTCTTTGGCAGCTCACGCTTTATCGCCCTAGGACCTACTAATGCCACTGCCATCATCCTTCTGGCTGCCTTCGTGGGTTATGATCAGAGCACACGCTTGGAGGCGCTCGGCTTCTTCCTCGTCCTGGTCGGCGTGTTTTTGATTATCGGAGCATTTTTAAGAATCGCCTCACTCATTCAATACGTTTCTCGAACGGTCGTAACAGGCTATATCACCGCAGCTGCATTATACATCATTTTTAATCAATGGCACAATGTGCTCGGCTTTGAATTCAGCCGTGAAGCACAGAGTTTTTATGATGTTATTTATCTGACCGTGACCGAGCTGGAAAAGACAGACATGGCCTCATTGCTCTTATCCCTAACCACGGTTTTCCTCTGGGCGCTCCTGCAGTGGAAGTTTCCCAAACTGCCCGCCGTCGCCTTGGCCTTAGTCTTGGCCTCTCTCATGGGGTGGGGTCTGTCTTACGTCGAAGGTTTTACAGATAACCTTGTTCTATTGAGTCCAGTCACAACAGAGGATTGGCAGTTCGGTATACCTCAATTTAACTGGGAATGGATGGGTGCCTTTGCCAGTCCTGCCTTGAGCGTGGCTTTACTTTGTGTCCTGGAGGGAACTGCTATTGCCAAGTCACTGGCGGCTCGTTCGGGAGATCGCGTCGATACAAACCAGGAGATGCTCAGTATTGGTGTGGCCAATGTCGCTTGTGGATTGGGCAGCGGCATGGCGGCTTCCGGTTCATTAACCCGCTCTGCACTCAATCATCAGGCAGGTGCCGCCACCTGTCTAAGTAGTTTTCTATGTGGCTTGTTCTGCCTGCTCTCCGTTGTTTTATTAGGTACTTTTTTTCAATACATTCCTCAAGCAGCTCTGGCTGTCATGGTCGTTTGCGTTGGTTTTTCCTTAATCAACCGGCATCACATTCGTATCGCCCTCAGATCAACACGTTCAGATCGCGTCGTGTTTTTACTCACCCTGCTCGCGGGGCTTCTGGTCAAGCTGGACTTTGCCATTTATCTCGGAGTAGCAGCCTCCGTCGTTCTATTTCTTCGTAAGGCCAGTGCCCCGGAGCTGGTCGAATACACCTTCAGTGAATCCGGCGAGCTCCACCAGATTGATGATAAAAAAGAGCGTCCTGGTGGAGCTATTAGTATTGTGCATGCCGAAGGCGATCTCTTCTTTGGCTCCGCCGAATTATTCCGCGATGGCATGCGCAGAGTGTGTGAAGACCCTGGCCTAAAAGTTATTATCCTGCGCATGCGCAATGCCCGCCATCTTGACGCCACCAGTGTCATGGCCCTTGAAGAATTGGTCACGTTTTTGCGGGATCACGACCGCGACCTCATCGTCAGCGGAGCGATGAAAGATGTCATTCGCGTTTTGAAAAATTCCGGACTTTTCGACTTCATTGGCCGCGAAAATATTTTTCCTGGCTCTATTCGCAACCCCAACCTGGCCACCCGCAACGCCCTGATCCGCGCCAAGGAAATTACTGGGGAACCCACCAGTGACGTACGCATTTACTACGACCCCAAGGTACAACAAGGTTCCTAGACATCTTAAAGAAAAGAGATATCGATAGAAATAAATGCGATCTTATTTTAACACCCTTAACACCACGTGTTTTGCTTAATCACGGGGTCACGAGGTGTATCCTTTTTACATGTCACAAAAAATTAACAACTTTATACTAATTAAGTAATTGTGCTTAAAAACTTCTCTATCCGCATCATTTTAAGGGCTTTAGATTCATATTAATTTCACCTCAAAAAGTGAGTTAAACCTTTAAGAAGTATTTCTCCCTTGTCATTGAGATAAAATCTGGCAGTACATGCGCTGATTACTTTAAGAATAATATTTCCTTATAGGTGAGATTTATGACGACGCAAATAGACGTTTAAAGTAGTAACTCCCCTTTAAGGTTCATGGAAGAAAACAAAGAGTATGGAAGTAACGCGAAGGATTTATAGGAGAACTTGGTCTTGTTATCTATTTGTGGGTGAGAATCGCCATCACCTGCCTTTTCTCTCTTATCTATTCCTCAAATACCTGAAACATCTCAGGAACATTTTTAGTATTCAAGCACGGCGTATGAAGCAAAGACAAACATTTATGACAGATAGGTCTCATAGCGCACATGTAACCTTTTAGGGATAAACCGCACCATGATGAAATTTTTTTGGAAGATTCTGTGGAAGAAAAGAGGCATAAGCACTCTGGGGATGTGTCTGGCCACCGTTGGAGTCTTAGCCGCTGTATCTATCGGCTTGCATGTCTATGGGCAAGTGACGCTTCCTTATACGACGGATTTTGAGAGCGGTGAGGGGTATACGACTGGGGATCTTCATGGGCAAAATGGCTGGGTGAGTAGTGGAGGTAGTGGCGCGCAGGTTACGACGACGGATGTCAGCTCGGAGACGCAGGGAGTGGCTATGGGACCAGCTGTGCCCAATCCCTCCATGTCCATCGACATTGATAACACCGGTATGGGCCCTGTGGGCCATGTGGACTTTTATGTCAAAGCGGTGGCCCAGACTGGCATCATGCCCACAGTGGTCAACATCACCTCGGATGTGGTCTTTGGCTGGATGCAGGAGGGCAGTGAAGCTGAGCTGTATGTGTTTGATGGAGATGGAGCTGGCAGTGGAATCTGGGTGGCCACGGGCTGGCGGGTTGCGCTAACGGGGCAGACCATGACAAACTGGCACCGCATTACCGTGCGTCTGGATTATGCCAATGGCTTATGGGATGTGTATGGCGATGGGTTGCCGATCATCTTCAATATAGGCTTTGTCAATATCTCACCGGCTTTCACCCAGTTTTCCATCCACGGGGATGATACCGCCACGGTGGGTTTAGATTTAGTCTCCCTCAGTGAAGTCCACCCTTTGTTTACCGATGCGGACTTGGACGGAATGGCGGATGCTTTTGAAACGGCCAACGGGTTGAATCCTACTCTCAATGACCGCGACAGCGATTTGGATGGCGATGGCCTGAGCAATGTCGAGGAGTATGTAGTAGGCAGTGACCCCTCGCTTGATCCCAACGATATTGATGAGGATGGCTTATCTGATAGCTGGGAAATAGGTTACTTTGGGGATCTCAACCAAGGCGCACACAGTGACTTCGATGCCGATGGTTTGGACAACGAGACAGAGTTTGCGCATCAATCCGATCCCACGTATGACCACAGCCAGCGGATTGACCCAAAATTGGTTATGACCGTGATTAAAGCGGTCAACGACACTTGGCAGACAGTCACTTTACCGCAGAGCTACGATAGTATGGTGGTGGTGGCCACGCCTGTTTATACTGTAAATGAAAATCCGGCTGTGGTACGAATTCGCAATGCTAGTGGTCGTAGCCTGGAGATCAAAGTACAAAATCCGGGCGATGCTCGGACGGTGGGCCCAGTCCCAGTACATCTCCTAGTGGTTGAAGAAGGTTCCTATATACAAGCTTTGCACGGCTTTACTTTCGAGGCGCTCAAAGTGACTTCCACCTTCACCAATTACCAAGGAAATTGGAAGATGAAGAGGCGGCATACTTACGCTCCTCGAGACTTAATTGTTAATCCCGTGGTTCTCGGTCAGGTGATGACGGAGAATGATCCGCTGTGGTCCATCTTCTGGGCTCGCGGATCCTCCAGAGAAAATCCACCTACGAACAATAGTATCTATTTGGGAAAACATGTCGGTGAAGAGTTGGAAACCCAACGAGCACGGCTTAATGAAACCCTCGGCGTGGTCATCTTTGAATCAGGACAATGGACGATCAACGGCATGCAAGTGTTAGCGGAGTTGGGCGGTGATACGATTGAAAATCTGTCAGATTTGACTGCTTATAGCGTCAGTGGACTGAGTGCGGCTAAGGTAGCTGTGCTCAGCAGTGCAGGCATGGATGGAACGGACGGCGGCTGGCCCGTGCTCATTCCCCCTAGTGCCGTCACTCCCAGCCAGCTGCGTCTCGGAATCGATGAAGATCAGCTTTCAAATGAAGAACGCAATCATACCAGCGAACAGATTGCCTATCTGGTGGCAGAGTTCGACAGCCTGGACCGCGATGGCGATGACCTACCCGATGCATGGGAACAGCAGATCATTGATGCCGATCCAGGAGATTCGATAATCACCCTTGATCACGTTATACGCACAAATGACTTTGACCAGGATGGACTGAGCAATCACCAAGAATATTGGATAGGTTCAGATGCTCTCAATGCTTCAAATGACACACACTACGCAGACTATATAGCAGCTCAAAAGGGTAAGGTAAACTGGGACATCTGGCAAGGAGCTAGCACCGGGTCAATAGACACCATTTATCATCATGATAATATGTTAAGTTTGCCATCATTTCGTCATTATCTGAGTGCTACAGATACGCCGAATGCAACTATCAATGGATACGTTTCCCGCATGAGAGGATTTATTCTCCCTCCTGTCACAGGCGAATATCGTCTGGCAGTGAATGCGGATGATGGGGCTGAGCTAAAAATAAGCACAGGATTTGATCCAGGTAATCAGACTGTTTCTTTAACCAAGGTTGCTTTCACATCGCTGCATAGCTCCAATACTTGGGACAAGTATGATTCACAAATTTCGGCCCCTCTATTTCTTGAAGCGGGGCGGCCATACCTTTTTGAAGTTTGGCATCGAGAATGGGGTGGAGATGAATATTTAAAGGTAGGGTGGCTCAAGCCTGGAGAGACTGATATCGAGGTTATCAACTCCGAATATTTAGTTTCTTATCATCCACCGATGTCTGATCTCGATGATGATGGGATTCAAGATGCGACAGAGCGTATCCTGGGACTCGATCCAATAGATCCTGCAGACGGTATTCTGGATGCAGATAGTGATGGCCTGAATAATCAATTTGAGATCAATTTTGCGGGCACAGATATTCACAACGGAGATACAGATGGAGACGGAGATGATGATACGAAAGAGTACTTCCTTGGGACAGATCCCCTAGACGCCTCTGAACTAACAATCCTAGCGGCTGTAGATGTAGATTGGAGATTAGAGCAGGTTGGGGATCATTCTGTCTATAGTTTCGCCGGTCAGGATGAGAACGGCGAGGTGGTTATGGTCAGCTCGGGACGGGGTATGTCAGGAGAGGATGAGGATAGTTTTGCGTTTTTATGCCAAAACATTGTGGGTGATTTTGATCTAAAAGCTAAATTTGAATTTAACAATGACTTTGCTGCGTGGGCGGGCTTGGCCGTCCGCTCATCACTTGAGACAGATTCCGAAGGTTCTGCTATTACGGCACACCCTAAATATTGGTTTAAAGAGTTCAGAGCTAGAAGAGATAAAGGGGATACAGTTACGACCAATACACATGATCAGAAGGGCCACTGGTTACGGCTTATCAGGGAGGCAGATACAGTCACAGCCTATACTTCTAAGAATGGAAAAAACTGGTTTGTTTATGCTACAACTGTGGTAGACCTTGCTGAGGAGGTAATCGCAGGCATTACACTCTACTCGGAAGAAGAGCAATTCACTCAGTTTATTAGAGTGAGCGATATCAGCTTGGAGCAATACGATATAGATAGCGACGGGGTCACCGATGCCGAGGAGGCTGCAGCGGGAACCAATCCTTTGGAGGCTGATACCGACGGAGATGGGTTCAGTGATTATGAAGAAATATTCGGTAGCTTTAGCGATCCCACCCTTGCTGATTTAACGCATATAACAACTGTTGATAGCATCGATGGAGCAGCGTATACATCGTATGAGGGAGATTGGAGAATTGATGGCGATGGGGTTTATAATAGGAGCCATGCCGGATCACTGAATTATCAATTCGATCTCGCAGAAGGAGGTATTTACCGTCTGGATTTTTCAATTACCAATAAGGGAAGAGATCCGGCCCGCACACGTTTTGAGTTTAACGTCCATGTGAATGGTATTTTTGTGGGGTCGGTTCAGGCGTTTATAGTACCAAATCAGTTGGAGACGGCATGGATATACCTACCCTGGTTAGATGCTGGAACACAGAATGTTCAGCTGGAAATGAATCATTACTTTTCGTTCCAGAAGCTAGCTATTGAATCAGTGCAACTTCAGCGTATTCATGGATACGATGCCAATGTTAATGGAATTGAAGACTGGCTGGAGCGTCGATTACAGATGCTTAATTCTGTAGACGAAATGAATACATCTTTAGTCTCTCCAGCTTGTATCGAAGGAGACGCATTTATAACGCAGCTCGTTTCTTTAAATGGAGTATCGGATGTAAGCGCCGCTCCTGATGATAGATGGTATAAGAATGTTGTTTTAGATTCGCGAGGACCGACTCCTATTAGTGTAAGCTTTGAAAATGGAGCTTTACGCATCGATAGGACTATCGTCTGGGAAAGTACAGATGTTTATAATGCCGATAATATTACAATTAGAAAAGGCGACTCATTGCTCCTCGATTTGTGGCCTGATGGGGCAAGCTTAGGCCAGTCCAACCTCGTCATCACGCATGTGCCCGAGCAAAGTGCAGATCCGGTGGATCCAATAACCTATTCTATTTCCGCAAGCGACGAAGAGACCCAGGAACACCTGTTTAGTGAGGCCGGAACGTATCATTTATCTTCCGTATTGGGTGCTGCGGCCCATACGTTCACAGTTAAAGTTGTTGAGGCCGACCTGGGTTCCGAGATTGCAGCTTGGTTGGGAAGAAACAGAGACTGGATTCCTGCTACACTTGATGCGAGTAGCTTTATTCAGGCTGACAGTCGTCTTGAAGTCTCTGAGAAAAAAGCACGCAAAAATTCACCTAGAAATTTCAAGGTCACATCCTATGAAACAACAGAACGCCCTATCGTCGCTCGGGTTGACAGTGAGGGAGATATCCTTGATTCGGTAGCGGTCAAAGGGTTTCACCTAGCATCATCGACGAGCACTTTCTACAGAAATTTAGGGGTGCTAGAAGATGGCACCGAAATTGTGGAAATGGGGCTTTTACTGACGGAAATGATAGAAGGCATTGAAATTGATATCAGCATTTTTGTAGGTGGAGTCACATTCGATGACGGCACAATCAGTAGGACACTTACTCTGAGTGACTTTGATGAAAATGGGCAGGCCTCGGTAGTGTTTCTAAAGGCTCCCGGGATAGATACTTCCACCTGCCACAGACTGAAAATTTACCACAACGGAACATATCTGGGTACCAGGTAATCTTCGACAGGTATTAGATATGAAAAAGTTAATTTATACGCTAGGCGCTCTGCTGGTCCTGACGGGCTATTTTTCACTGAGTTCTATGTTCAATACGCCTACTGAGGATGACACTGCGGAGATTACTACGAGGACGCATGAAGTGGTGATCCAAGGGAAAACGGTCGAAGCAATTAAAATTACAGAAGCGGAAAGGTCGGCTTTTAAAAAACTGAAAAACCAACAGCTTAATAAGAGCGTCCTGGCGCGCTCGGATATCAATTTTGCGGATAAAACAGAGGCTCTGAAGCTCCTGGAAACGTCGGAAGCTGAGACCTATCAAATGCGTTTGTGGGCCTTCTATTATTTAACAGAGGAATGGGACGAAAACCTTGCTCCACCTCTCTACAGTTATCTCCTAAACAAAAATAATGGATATGGCCTAAGCCATCTTCAATGGCATTCGCTGAAAGACGAAATAATGGATTTCTTGGTAGATAGGGATCCTATACTTATGCGCGTCACAGAAAAATTCACACAAATCGTTGAAGATAAAACACACAGTGAGACCTGCCGTAATTATGTTATTCAGAAATTAGATCGCATCGCATTACGGAACGATACGCAAACGCATCATCATGCCCAAGACTCATATAGTCGAGTAAAGGAGGATTGGCACGAGCTCATGGAGATGGCTCTGGAAGAAGTAGACACTTCACTAGCGGCAACTGCTATGCTGGCTTTTCAGAGGCTGCTCGAACGAAGTTCTGAGGTGGATCCAGGAGTAGTGAGAGCATCTATAGTATCCGCATTGCAGCATGAAAAATCGAGCGAACAGACCCTCATTACTGCGTTTCAGATAGCCCGCGATTTAAAGGAGGCTTCTTTGGTTTCCTTGGCTAGGAGGCAGATACAGACAGATTCATCGGTTCCCCTGGCTCTTTCAGCAATGGCTTACATGGGAGATTTTGCCACAGTTGATGACCTTGAGTGGATAGATAAAATAACGGTACGTCGGCGCGAGTATCTTATCGCGAATAACCTTGATCAGTTGAAAAATAAAATAAAGCAGCGGGGACATACAGCACCCTTGATACAGGATCTTTAATATGAACATTTTGAACTATATAGGCCGAGTCTTTTACGTCTCCTTAATTTTAATCATCCCCGCGCAACAAGCTTTATCTGAACAACCGGGTGAAGAGAACAATCCAGCGGGTGATCCATATGATCCATTGCTAACGGTACAACCGCTTCCCTACAGCCTGTCGGTCAATATAAGCCCACCGGTGGAGGCCTTTCCAGCTCGCTACAGAAAAGTCGCGCTCAATGGACTTCCGATGAGCGATGAGAAACCACAGCAAAAGGAAGAAACCGATGAAGCGCCGGAGGAGAGTTATATCGATGGGATGTCGCTTGCGCTCAATCACTCTACGACGGATCTCTATATACCCATGCCAGCCAGCGATCTGAGCCTGTCCGTCAGGCGGAATGCCACGTCTGAAGTCTGGATTGATGATTCAAGCAGAACCGCTTACAATCCAAGCCGGCGGCCCGATTTGCCCTTTGGTTTATGCTGGAGCTCAAATCTGGCCCCCCACATTAGAATCTCAGTTAAAGCGACCACGGGCTATAACGGCAGAGGGTCTGCGGCATCCAATATCTCTTCCTATCGCTATGAGCGCTACGCCTATGTGACGGATAATGATGGAACGGTATACAGATACATTGTCCTAAATGATAATGAAGCTAATTGGGAGGGCGGTACCAACATTACCGATCTTTTATCGGGAACGCTCAGTTTCTATGCCTTGCCTTCGGGTAACCACGATGCCGATGCTTTGAGCAACGTATTAATTTACGAGAACGGATATCTGGTTTTCAAAAAGAAGTTCGGATTGACGCTCCGGTATTCCCAAAATTCTATTTCGAGTCTTAATCAGAGCCAGATCGTCGACACCGGGTCTCGACCCTTGCCTCCATTACCCGAGCAACTTGAGCGTGATATCCGTCCTATTGATCGATTGCAAACTCCGGATCTAGGTTCCCGGACAGTGCAAAGGGAAATATACCACCGGCTAGAAGAGGTTGAGGATAAATTTGGAAACAAGCTGGTCTATAGCTATGCCGAAGGCGGGGTGAAGCCGACTCAGATTGAATTCATTCCAGTCGCAGATATTGAACGCAGGCAGGTTACGATCACTTATAACAATGGAAGGGTTGCTTCGATAACAGATCCTGTGGGGAATACCACCACCTATCTTTATTCGGGGGCTACACTCACGGATGTGACCAAGCCCGATGGCTCAGGAGTCAAATATGCATATGAAAGAGTGCAAGAAGGAGATCCTACACCGCAGCAACTCAAGCCCTATAAATATCAGGGAGCCGAGGTCGACACTCCGTACTATTACGAGCAGATCGATACGCCCCAGGAGCATTGTAATTTAGCTCTAATTGAGGATTCCAACGGCAGGCAGTATCGCTTCACCTACCAGCCCAACAGAACATTTTATCACTTTGCCCACATTGAAAGCTTGAGGGAGCAGACCGGTGTTAGCAGTGAGGATTATGGAGTTGATGACCGTGCTTACGAAGAGTATGAAGAGCTTCTAAATTACCAAGGGTACTATGTTGTCGGTGGCTGGCCTAGGTGGGTCAGCCAGGTAGAACTGCCAGACAGTTCTCTAGTTCACATTCAGAACAATTCAGAATTTAGAGGTGTTTATTATGCTGACAGTAATGTGACGTATGAGGGAGTCCTGGATACGGGATCGATAAGAGAAAATGTTATAACCGATGCCCAAGGCGTAAGCAGAACCTATCGGTTTGGTGGGAGTCAGATTATGGAAACAAACGAGTTC
>JBCCWR010000023.1:0-23494 GCA_039193385.1 Verrucomicrobiota bacterium
AAATACTTATTATTATGAAATACAAACATGGTTTATGCATCGTATCGTTGGTCCTGCTCAGTGCAGGAACCCTTCTCGACCAAGGCTTTGACTCGGATAGTGGTGAAAGTGGCGAAAGCGGCTTTTCCCCTCCTTACTCGAGGTCTTCAGGTTCTTCTGGGTCGAGTTCCTCCGGTTCTGGTTCTTCGGGTTCAAGTTCTTCCGGTTCCAGTGGGAGCTTTATAGACCCACCTTCCAACAGCAATCCTCCCTCCGGGGGTAGTTCGCAGCCCAACACTCCCAGTACCCCCGCACCAGACCCTTACCTTATTGATCCGCCTCAAAGCGTGATCGATTTCGTCCATCAGGTGGCTTTGGAGTATCCATCAAGATTACGTAATGTGGTATGGATGCTGCGGGTCATCGGCGAACACGATACAGGGGCCGCGGATGACATGGCCGAAGCCTGGGAACACTTCCTATTCAGCGGGGCACAGGGTATTCAGGATTTTCCTAAGATTTATTTGTTGGACCCTGCTGTTACCTATATTGAAGAAGACGGTCAACGTGTCAAAGACACCGAGGGTTATACTTACAATCCCTTTACCAATCAATACTATGATGAAATCAACGGCAATGTGGTAGCTTATGCCAATCTGCCCGATGTGTCATTCACAGGGGCTTACAACAGAGATACCAACACCATCTACCTCTCCCAGGATCTCTTTGCCAGTGGCAGTGACCCTGCTGTGGCGCGTGATATCATTATTCAGGAGATCGCCCACTATCTGGATTTCAACTTATCAGTAGGTTGGGGTCAGGAAGATCACAATGGTTCTGAAGGTATCCTGGCTTCGATGAGTTTTGATGATCTGAGCCGCTTCAGTGAGTCTACCAACGAACTTCGTTCGTATAGAAGCTATAAGGACCATGCAACGTTGTTCTGGCCGGGCAATGGTGGGGTGAATGTGGAGCTGGGCTTCTGGAAGAAGCTCAAACACCCCAAGAAGACCATCAGCCAGATGGCTCGTAATGCCGCTGATGAGATTAACCATGCGGGCCATGCTTTGGTGCGAGCCGGTTCTGAAGTCGCCCAGGTTTATGAGGATGCCATTTTAGCTGAGTATGGAGAGGCAGCTCATTTGTTTGATGAAGCCAGGGATTTTTACAATGCGCACTCCAAAGCCATTGAGATAGCGGGGATGGTGGCCTTGCTTTTACTCTCCGGCCCGGAGTTAGTGGGAAGCTTTGGAGTGGGCACGCCAGCGGTCGTAGCGGAGGATTCCATGCTCTTTGCGGCCTTGCTTGGAGAAGCCAGTGAGGGAGTCGATGCAGCGGTGCTAGCTGCCGATGCGGTGGAGGATGCCTATATTGCTGGAGATACAGCAGTTATGGCCGAACAGACCTCAGTAGCCGTACAGACGGCCGTGGAAGTCAATGCCACCTATGCCGAGGCCTCCTCGGAAATGGCTGAACTTTCGGGAGATAACATAGAGTTCTTTTTGCAGACGATTGAAGATTTTGGCGAGGGGGACCCGGATTTGATTGCTGATCACATCAGCATGATATCCGATGAAGGTGATGAGATAGAGGAGGCGGCCCATGGAGCGCAGTCTTCGTATCTGGCAGCGGAGCAGAGTCTGGATGCTGCCGAAGATGCGGGGACGCTCACGGCCGAACAGCTCGAAGTTGTGGAAGATGCGGTGCAGGAAGCCGCCGATGAGGCCGCCGAGGCTACTTCGGAAGCGGCCGAAGCGGATGCCGCAGAAGCAGAAGCCAATAGTGCACTGGCCGAAGAGACTCTGGATGATATTGATGCGATGATGGATGAATGTCCGAACATTGCGCCAGATGCTGACCCCTTTGCCACGCCAACGGTGGGACCTCCCCCAGCCGGAGGCATGGCTGGTCTGATCAACAGGCTCAAGAAAATCAAAGAGGCCACTTTCATGGGGGTAGCCAGAATGTTGGGTGTTATGCCTGTGGTGCCTGCATCACCGACCTGCAGTTCTCAAGCACTAATGGTATTTCTCCAAGATAGCTGGAACACCTTGTTAGATTCTCAAAGTGCTGTAACAGAAGCTGAAGATCAATTGGATATCTTGCTAGAGTTAGCGGACGATAACCCAAGTTTGAACACCCTCAGAGCATTACAGCAAGCCCGGTCGCGTGTTGCCTCTGCATATCAAGATATCGTACCAAAAATGGATAGATTAAGACAAATGGCGATAGATCTAAATTTTGATAATCCGAATTTAGTCGCATTCATTGATGATACTATAAACGGATCTATCAACTTTGCGGCGGATTCTGCTTCAACGACCTATGATATTTTTAACGCTTATTTAGGATCATTGAGTGATTTACGAGAGCTTGAAAATGCTCAGGAAATAACCAGTGGTATTGATCAATCCTTCAGTTCGCTTTGGAGCAGTTATCAGGAATCCATAGAGGATGTTGAGAATGCTCAAAGTATTGTCGACGGCATGGCACAAACAACTCAAGAGGAAATCGATGCGGCGGCTGATTTGGATGAAACTCTGGCTACTGGAAGAGATTCTCTCGATAATGCAGCAAATACCTTTTCAGATGGATTTATCGAACAAACACAAACAACTTTGCAGCGTGCCATGGATAGAGCTATCTTCGAAGGGCAAGCAGGGTTAAATAACTTTTTAGAGGCTGGAGCAAGATGGCAGGTGCTGAGCGATCTATCAATTGGCAATGTGACTACGGCAGATACACTGGCCACGGATCTAACCACAGCTCTGCGTGGTATAGACGCTTTTGCAGATGAAACTGTCAACGCTAATGAGGCTCAATTATTATTGGACTCTGCTAACTCCAATTTGAATATTAGTAGCGTTGATCCTGCATTTGTTCCTGGCAATGGCTAATGCTGCAGAAGTCGAAGCGAACTGCGAACTGGCTGAAGAGAACATGAATCTTGCTGAAGATTGATCGTGCAATTCTTCCGTAATTACCTAAAAAATAATTTTTCGATACATTTACTCATAATGTTCATCTAAATGCCTCCATTTCTCCATGAGGGTGTTTTTGTTTCAACTATTAAACTGAGTTCATCTCTCGTTGTAGGCTCTCCATCAACTTTTTTTGCCTCAAAAGGCATAGATAAAAAAAGCGTAATCTTCTTCAGCCTCAGGTATTTAGCTAGATCTGCATGGGGCAGGTTCTTCTGATCCGACAAATTTTTGCTTTACATCGATAAACAAGATTTTTATTAATGCTCCATATTATTGGCGCATTATTACAATTAAATGTCTCAATTATAATACTAAAAGGTTAAAAATACTTATTATTATGAAATACAAACATGGTTTATGCATCGTATCGTTGGTTCTGCTCAGTGCAGGAACCCTTCTAGGACAAGGCTTTGACTCGGATAGTGGTGAAGGTGGCGAAAGCGGCTTTTCCCCTCCCCCTCCTTACTCGGGGTCTTCAGGTTCTTCTGGGTCGAGTTCCTCCGGTTCTGGTTCCTCGAGTTCGGGTTCAAGTTCCTCAGGTTCCAGTGGGAGCTTTATAGACCCACCTTCCAACAGCAATCCTCCTTCTGGAGGTAGTCCACCAGCCAGTACTCCCAACACTCCCAATACCCCCACACCTCAGACATCCGACCCTTACCTCATTGATCCGCCTCAAACGGTGATTGATTTCGTCCATCAGGTGGCTACAGAGTATGCCTCCAGGCTTACCAACGGTTTATGGATGCAAGCCATCATTGGCGATTACGATGCCACTGCCGCGGAAAACATTGCCGAAGGCTGGGCGCATCTGGACTTCACCGGACTGCCAGGCATCCTGCCTTTCCCCACCATCTATTTGTTGGATCCCGCTGTGACCTACCTCGAAGAAAATGGCCAGCGCGTTAAGGATAGCGAGGGTTATACTTACAATGCTTTTGCTAACCAGTATTATGACGTCAATGGTAATGTGGTGGCTTATACGAGTTTACCCGATGTGCAGCTCCAGGGTGCTTACAGTGGCACGAACAACATCATCTACCTCTCGCAGGATCTCTTTGCCGCGGGTAGTGATCCACTGGCTGCCCGCGATGTGGTCATCCAGGAGTTAGCTCACTACATTGATTTTGCTTTCTCCATAGGCTGGGGTCAGGAGGACCATACTGGCTCCGAGGGCATCCTGGCTTCGATGTGTTTTGATGAGCTCTACCGCTTTTTCTATGATGACACCATCGATACTTCCCAACAATACACCGACCATGCGACGTTGTTCTGGACGGGCAGCACGGGCGTGCAAGTCGAGCTGGGCTTTAAAAAGAAGCTCAAACGACTCAAGCATAAACTCAGCCATGCAGCGCGAGATGCGGCCCAGCAGATTAACCATGCGGGCCATACTTTAGTGCGGGCCGGTGCTGAAGTGGTTCAAGTCTATGAGGATGCCATTTTAGCCGAGTATGGGGAGGCAGCTCATTTGTTTGATGAAGCCAGGGATTTTTACAATGCTCACTCCCAGGCCATAGAGATGGCTGGTATGATAGGCCTGCTCTTACTCTCCGGCCCTGAGCTGGTGGCAGGGTTTGGTACGGACACACCCCTTGTCATAGGCGAGGATATTGAGCTTGTCATGGCGATGGAAGCACTCATGAATGCTCCTGAATCGGTGGATGCAGCGGTGATGGCAGCTGATGCTGTGGAGACTGCCAATGCTATAGGTGATACGGCGAGTATGGCCGAAGCCTCTATAGATGCGGTGCAGGCAGCGACTGAAGCCAATGCAGCTTATGCCGAAGGAGCCTCAGAATTAGCCGAAGCTTCCGGTCAAAACATTGACTTCTTTTTGCAGACGATTGAAGACTTTGGCGATGGCAATACGCAATTGATTGATGATCACATCAGCATGATATCTGATGAAGCGGATGCTATTGAAGAGGCCTCTCATTCAGCGCAGTCCTCCTATCTGGCAGCGGAGCAGAATTTAGATGCGGCCGAAGCCGCTGAAGCAGCGGGCACGATGACCCCCGAGGAGTTGGAGGTTGTGGAAGATGCGCTGCAAGAAGCCGCTGATGAGGCCGCCGAGGCTACTTCGGAAGCAGCACAGGCCAATGCTGCAGAAGCTCAGGCCAACAGAGAACTGGCTGAAGAATATATGGATCAGTTTGAGGATAACGGTTGTGGCGGCGTCGCCTTTGATACAAAGTCTCAATCCAAAGAGCTGCTGGCTTGGATGAACATTCTGAGAAAAATCAAAGAAACCACTTTCATGAGTGTAGCCAGAATTATGGGGGTCATGCCTGTCAGTGCAACAGGCATTTGCGAAGGCTATCTGGCCGATGTAGACGATGCCATGAGTGAAGCTGGTGATTCGCTCTCGGCCATGGAAAATAATATCCAGGAGTTAAATGAAATTGCGACAAATAATCCTGGTCCAACTACTTATAGAGAACTGCAGGAAGCGCAAGCAGATGCTGCTCGAGCTTATATGGAGCAAGCAGATATGATCGACTTTTGGGGTCTTGGTGCTAGTCCTGAAGACAGCTACATAGGATCTGTAAACTGTGCAACTGATGCTATTCAAAGTGGATTCGATAGTGTGACAGAGGCACGAAATGCCATCTTTAATCTAGAAAATGAAGATTTAAACGGCATCGAGAATTATGACCGAATGATGTCTGTAACAAATCATTTCACCCAAATGTGGGATACTTATGATACATCAAATGAGATGTCGGTGATGAGTAATGAATTTGTGGAAGGATTACCAAGGGGAACGCAAGAAGAGATAGATTTTGCTACAGCGATAAGTGATGAGGTGCAACAGGGGAATGCAATGTTAAGCGAGACAGAAGCCATCGTATTTGATAATGATACCAATATCAACAGTGTTTGTGGCGTTTTGGATAATGCCGTTGATGCGGCGGATGCGGCAGGAGATATGGAAAGATTTTTAGAAGCCTCCAGTAGAAACATGGTTCTTGTCGATATCTTAAATGCAGGTGAGGTAGGGACAACAACGGCAGATTCACTGGCGGCGGATCTCATCGAAGCGATAGAAGCCTCGGACAACTTAGATTTAGCCATGCTGGAAGATGGAACCGTTGATGCTGGATTGGCTACGGATCTCCTTGGAGCAGCCGAAGAAGCTTTGAATACAGATCTTATACGTTTTGCACCGGAACTGGGTGATGCAATGTCAGATATATCTGAGCTTACAGAAAGTGCTACTTCAGAAGCTTCTCTCTAGTTTCAGGCTTTGTAAAATAAAGCCATAGAATTTTTGTTCCAGAACGTACAACGCCTCTGCATCTTAGCGGAGGCGTTTTTGGTTTGTTCGTTTTAACCGGCATGATGCAATAGAGGAGAAGCTTGCTTACGTCAGTAAAGGTTTGAGGTAACGAGCGGTGTGAGATGTTTTATGGACAGCAAAATCTTCGGGTATACCTTCGGCGACGATGGAGCCGCCGGCTTGGCCGCCTTCCGGACCCATATCGAGAATGTAATCTGCTTCGGCGATGACATCAAGATGGTGTTCAATAACAATGACGGTGTGTCCGGCGTCAACCAAGCGGTGGAGGATATCGATAAGCCGTTTGACATCGGCGAGGTGTAGACCGACGGTGGGCTCTTCGAGCAGGTAGAGGTACTCTTTCTTTTCCAGTTGTCGTCGGCTGAGTTTGTGCTTGCGGTCGGTGGCCGCTACTTCGGCCAGCTCGGCCACCATTTTCAGTCGCTGTGCTTCACCGCCGGACAAGGTGGGGCTGGTTTGCCCCAGTTTGAGATAGCCAAGGCCGGTCTGTTGCAGCAGTTCGAGTATGGCGTGAATCTGGACATGGCTTTCAAAGAAAGTCACGGCTTCATCCACACTGAGTTCCAGCACCTCGTAAATATTTTTTTCTTTGAAGGTGACGGCGAGAACAGGATCCGTCCAGCGGCGTCCCTGACACTCGTCACAGGGAATGTAGGAAGCGGGGAGGAAATTCATTTCTACTTTGATCATACCCTGACCGGCACAGGAGGGGCAACGCCCCTGACCACTGTTGAAAGAAAAGTGAGATTTATTAAACCCCTGAGTTTTGGCTTCATTCATTTGTGCAAAGAGGTTGCGGAGGTGATCCATAAGGCCAATGTAAGTGGCTACGGTGGAGCGTGAGGTTTTGCCGATGGGGGCTTGATCCACTTCCATAATTTTATGGTAAACATCAAAACCGCTTGCTGCGTCATAGGGTGCATCCGGGGCTTTTTTTGTTTCCTGAAGAGCTGTTACGGCGGCGGGATAGATCACTTCATGCATGAGAGTGCTTTTTCCTGAACCGCTTACCCCGGTGAGCGCGGTAAGTCTGCCGCGTGGTATCTTAATAGCCACATTCTTTAAGTTGTGTGCGCGAGCTTTTTTAATTTCCAGATAAGCTTTTTGATCCTGGGGAAGATGGCGTCTCGTGCCACGCAGGGGATGAGACATGGGATTACCCAGCAGAACTCCAGTGACAGATTCTGTCTGTTGGGCAAGCTGTTTCCATGCGCCTTGGGCAATGATTTGACCTCCGTTGACTCCGGCACCTGGCCCCAGGTCAATAATATGATCTGAGGCGCGCATGGTGTCTTCATCATGTTCCACGATGACCACTGAGTTACCGCGGTTTTTGAGTTTTTTAAGAATGCCGATGAGGTCGTCATTATCTCGCGGATGCAGGCCGATGGTGGGTTCATCCAGAACGTAGAGCACGCCTTGAAGATTGGAGCCAATCTGAGCGGCCAGACGGATGCGCTGGGATTCACCGCCTGATAGTGTAGGCGCAGAACGATCTAGGTTGAGGTAGCCAAGCCCGACACTTTCCAAGAAGTGGAGCCGTTGGGTGATTTCCGGTATGATGTCACGAGCAATGGTTTGATCCCGTTCACTGAGTTGCGTTTTGGCGGATTCAAGGAACTCTTTGAGTTCCGTCACGGTCATATTATTAATTTCTGGTACTGCTCGACCATTGAAATAAACAGAGCGAGCCTGTTCATTGAGGCGCGTGCCCTGACAGGCCGGGCAGGTAACAAAGTCGCTAGCTTCCTTGCTCTCAAGAGCCAGTTCCATCTCCTGTTCGCGTTCAGCTTCATTCTCTGCTTTCAGAGAAACTTCTGTGACGGTGCCATAGCCGTGGCATTCGGGGCACCAGCCGTGAGGGCTGTTGTATGAGAACAGACGCGGGTCGAGTTCATCAAAAGAACGGCCACTTCCAGGACAGAACAAAGAGGTGCTGTAAATGGTCTCTTTTTGATCATTATCCAGGGCATAGAAAATACCATTTCCATGTTCCAGAGCCGTGTTGACCTGGGCTGGAATGTCGTCGCATTGATGGGTTATGTTACCTAAGACGACGTCAATGGTGTGTTCCTGGTAACGGTCCAGCGCTTGAAACTGGGCGGATTCAATCCACTTTCCATCGACACGCAAGTAGGGGTAGCCTTTCTTTACCGCCCACTTACCCACTTCTTTATGGAATCCTTTGCGCGCTTTGATAATCGGGCTGAGCAGGGTGAGTTCTTTGACTTTCCCGAGTTGTTTGCGAAGACGGCTTATGATTTCTTCAGCACTTTGCATGATAGCCGCTTCACCAGTTTCCGGATCATGCTGAAGGCCGGTTTTGGAGTAAAGCAGACGAAGGAAGTGATAGATTTCCGTGACGGTGGCGACGGTCGACTTGCGTCCGCCGCGCGTGGTTCGTTGTTCAATGGCTACGGAAGGAGGAATGCCGGCTATGCTATCCACATCCGGTTTTTCCAGCTGCTCCATAAACTGGCGCGCGTAGGTGTTGAGACAGTCCAGGTAGCGCCGTTGGCCTTCAGCAAATAACAAGTCAAAAGCCAGGGTGCTTTTACCTGAGCCGGAGAGACCGGTGATGACGACATTTTGATTGCGCGGGATGTCCACATCAATGTTTTTAAGATTGTGATGCCGCGCGCCCCGAATGGTAATCGTTGAGCCGTTTTTAGAGTGGTTGTATTTAGGGTTGCCAGGGGGTGTCGTTGTTTTAGATGCGTTAGCTGATTTGAGTTGAGAGGGTTGAGTATGTTGATGTGGCGCGAGTTTTTGTTTTAAATAGGGGCCGGTGATGGAAGCTTTATGCTGTGCAATATCCTCAGGCGTTCCACTGGCCATGATGCGCCCGCCCTGGTCTCCAGCCTCCGGTCCGAGATCGATAATCCAGTCGGCATTTTTAATCACATCCAGATTGTGTTCTATAACGATGAGTGAGTTTCCGGCATCGACCAGGCGATGCAGCACTTGGAGAAGGGTGGCGATGTCTTCAAAATGTAGGCCCGTGGTGGGCTCATCCAGAATAATGACTTTGGTTCCATCTTTTTTCTGTGCTCCAGGCGCTTGTTTTCGAGCAGACTTTTTCTTGTTTAAAGTTGCGGCAAAGGTGCTGACGAGTTTAATGCGTTGTGCTTCACCACCAGATAGATTATTGAGCGGCTGACCAAGCTTGAGATAGCCCAGTCCAACTTCTTCGACGAGCTTGAGACGGCTGGCGATTGACTGGGCAAGGCTTTGCGTTTTTTTCACCGCTTGATCATTACGCGCTTCTTGTGCGTCGGAGTGAGCAACTTTCTCAAAGAAGAGTACAGCTTCATGGATGGTGAGGGTAAGAACCTCGTCTATGTTCAGTTCGTTAAATTTAATTTCCAGAACATGTTTTTGAAAGCGCTTGCCTTCACAAGTAGGGCATTGCACGAATAAGTCGGACAAAAACTGCATGGATATTTTTTCATATCCAGTTCCACCGCAACGTTCGCAACGTCCATTTCCACTGTTGAAGGAAAAAGCGGAAGCGGTGAGACCGGCACGCTGGGCGGACTCTGTCATGGAAAACAGAGAGCGGATGTCATCATAGGCATCCACATAGAGTGCCGGGGTGGAACGGGGAGTCTGGGAGAGGGGACTCTGGTCCACATGCACGACGTCACTTACAGCTTCCGCTCCTAGCAGATCTTTGAGTTGACCCGGTTCATCCGGTGTTTGTCCCAGCTTGAGCTGCAAGTGTTTGTAAATGATGTCATACACCAGGGTGCTTTTACCACTACCGCTGACGCCGGTAATACATACTAGACGTTGCAAAGGCAACTCGAACGAAACGTTCTGCAGGTTGTTTTGTACGGCTTTTTTAAAGCTAAGTTTTTTACCTTGGAGCTTCTTTTTACTATCAAGAGGGACGGCTCTACGCTCAGATAGCATAGGGATGGCTTTTTTTCCTGTAAGATAAGACCCGGTGAGAGAGGTCTTGGAAGTTAAAAGTTTAGACTTGCTGCCATGGTAGGTTATCTCACCGCCAATAGAACCCGGTCCAGGGCCCAGCTCAATAATCGTATCCGCCGCCAACATCATCGTATCGTCATGCTCAACAACCAGTACCGTATTGCCCTGATTGCGCAAGTTTTGTAAAACGTTGATGAGTTGGTCGGTATCACGGGAATGGAGGCCTATGCTGGGTTCATCAAGCACGAAAAGTGTTTGCACGAGGGAAGTGCCCAGGCATGTGGTGAGGTTGACGCGTTGCACTTCGCCACCAGAGAGTGTTCGCGTGGATCGGTTTAGAGTCAGATAGCCAAGTCCCACCTGGTTGAGGTAATGCAGACGGGAGCGAATTTGTTTGAGCAGAATTTCACACGAAGCATCGGCCGGTTTAAGTTTTTCAAAGAAGTCCCGGGCATCTCGTAAGGGAAGATTATTAATTTCAGAGATGGTCTTTCCGCCTAAAAACCAATGCGCAAGTTTTTGATTGAAGCGATTACCTGAGCAGGTAGGGCAGGTGCGGTAAGCTCGGTAACGAGCTAACAGAATGCGCACGTGCATTTTGTAGGTGCGTGCTTCCAGCCATTGGAAAAAGCCTTTAACGCCATACCATGCCTTTCCGTCCCAGTCTTTTTCGACAATGTTATCGATTTCCCCATGTATGATGAAATGTTGGTCTTCAGGCGGTAGATCGCGGAAGGGAACTTTCAGAGAAATTTTACGACGTTTACAGGCACGTTCCAGGTCGCGCTGGCATTCCTGAAATGTAGCTGTTTGAAAGGGTTTAACCACTTCATCTTCCACGCTCAGTGTTCGGTCTGGTAACGCACGTTCATAATCTATTTCGACTGTGCGGCCAAAACCGCGGCACTCAGGGCAGGCGCCGACGGGATTATTGAAGGAAAAGAGTGAAGGTGTAGGTGCGGTAAAGGTTTCGCCGGAATCCGGACATGTCCAGTTTGAGGCATAGCGGGTGATCTCTGTTGTTGCGGAGGCCTTGGTCGGGTGAATACTGATGAGGCCTTTTCCGAGACGCAGGGCCGTTTGCAGGCTTTCAATAAGGCGTGACTTATTTGTTTTTTCTAGCTTTAAACGATCCTGAATGACGGCAATTTTGAGATCTTTTTTGAGTTTGGCTTTGCTTTGGGCAAAGGTTTCCAGGCGCTCGGGCTTACCCTCCTGTAAGATACGGATATAGCCTTGTGTTTTGAGAAAAGAGGCCACTTCACTCCAGGTGGTTTTCTTGGGAAACGGTATATCAAAGCTGAGGATGATGTCTTGGCCACTTCTTGTTTTCATTAAGTGGGCAGCAATCTCTTGAGGCGTCCAGGGTTTAATGACTTTTTGCGTCGTTGGAGAACGCAGCTCGGCCATTCTGGGAAATAGCATCTTCATGTAGTCAGCTACTTCTGTGATGGTGCCGACTGTGGAACGTGAGGTGCGGACGGAGTTGGCTTGGTTGATAGCGATAGCAGGGGGAATACCTTCGATCTCATCGACTTGGGGCTTGTCCATACGTTCAAGAAACTGACGCGTATAGGGGCTGAACGTTTCGGTGTAGCGGCGTTGTCCTTCTGCGTAAATCGTATCGAAGGCTAGAGATGATTTCCCGGAGCCGCTTACTCCCGTGAGGACGATGAGTTCATGGAGAGGCAGATTAAGATTAAGATTCTTTAAGTTATTTTGCCTGGCGCCACGGATGCTTATGGCTTGGGGAGCGTTGGCTCCCGCTTTTTCTTCTGAACTCATTGATTATCTTTAGCGTAAAAGTTGCAGCACGCAACTCTCTATTGCATCATACGGGTTTAAATAAAAAGCCCCTGAAGCTATTTCAGGGGCTGAAACGAATATAAAAATACTATTTGGTTTTTAGAGCTTCTTGGGCAGAAGCGGCATCACTTCATCAAGGCGTTGAGAAACATCTTCCATAGAAGGTTGCGTCTTGGCAGCGGGTACATCCATGTAACCGTAGGCGAGTTTTGAGCCCAGAGGTGGAAAGATGGTGCGTGATATTTGCGCCATAGGTCCGATAGCCATGATCGATGTGGTGTTTTTGTAATCCAGCAGAATACGTGTCAAAACATTTAAATCCTCACGGGTGCGGGCTAACGTAGCTATCTTGTAAACGTTTGCTCTATGTTTGCGGAATTCATCCATCCATCTCTGCGCCTTGCGCATGGTCAGTTTTCTGGTGAGGGAGTGAGCTGAAAGAATAAGGCCACGATTCATGGAACGTGCTTGACGAAGGATGTCCTTGTGAAAGTGAGCATTCTTTAATTCAACGTCAATGGCATCTGCTAGAGGAATCAGTTCTTTGAAGACGAGAGAGCGTTCGGTTGATTTCCAGCTATATTTTCCACCTTCGTCTTTGGTGCGCAGGGTCAACAGAACGGGGTTTTTTCTTTTTTCCATTTCCGCTTGCACATTCTCTATACTTCTATTGTTGGCGAAAAGAGCATCTATACGGACCTCGACAATATCTGCAGAACTTTGTTTTTTACTCAGTAACTTAAGCCCTTCCCATGTAGAGATAGTTCCTACTCTTAAACATGGTTTATTCCAATTGATTTTTAATAGACGTGACATAACTGTGGCACTATAAGTTTCTTTCTCTTTAATTACTAGTAACAAATTATTATTTTCTTTTTTTACATAATTATAATAAAGGAGCATTTTTGAAATTAATCGTTACCGGCGGGGCCGGATTTATAGGTTCTAACTTTGTTTTGCAGCAGTTGAGTGATCAAGCGGTTTTGCCGGTAGAAAAGTTGGTGGTCGTTGATAAGTTAACGTATGCGGGAAATCGGGAGAATCTCAAGCAATGGGAAAATGATGAGCGCTATGAGTTTATAGAACAAGATATAGGTGATAGAGATGCTATCTACTCTCTACTCCAAGAATATAAAATTACACATTTAGTTCACTTTGCTGCAGAATCGCATGTCGATCGTTCGATTGATGGTCCAGAGCCCTTCTTTCAAGCCAATGTCATGGGCACGCTAAGTCTGTTGGAGGCGTTTCGAGCCTATTACTTCGATACGAAAGATGATAAATCATCCAATAAAAGATTTCTGCATGTATCGACAGATGAAGTCTATGGTTCCTTAAGTAAAGACGAACCTGCCTTTAAAGAAACGAATGCTTATTTACCCAACAGCCCTTATGCAGCTTCTAAAGCCGCTAGTGATCATCTGGTGCGTTCTTATTATCACACCTATAAACTACCTGTATTGACAACCAATTGTTCCAATAACTATGGTCCCTATCAATTTCCCGAAAAGCTCATTCCACTGATGATTTTAAATGCACTTGATCATAAAAATCTTCCTATTTATGGCGATGGGAAAAATGTGCGTGACTGGCTTTTTGTTGAGGATCATACAGATGCTATTGCGCATGTTCTCATGAAAGGTCAATGTGGGGCAACTTATAACATAGGAGGCGAAGCCGAGATGATGAATGTGGATGTTATCGATACGATATGCACCCTACTGGATGCATTAAGACCCTCGGATAAAGTTAAAAGTTACCAGGAGCTTAAGACCTTCGTTAAGGATAGACCAGGACATGATCGCCGTTATGCGATGGATATAACGAAGATAGGACAGGAACTTAACTGGAAGCCTCGGATGACTTTTGCTGCCGGCATGAAAAAAACCGTGCAATGGTATCTGGACAACGCGGCCTGGTGTGAATCCATTGCAGAAAAAAAGTACCAGCGTCAGCGTCTGGGCGTTAGTTCTTAGAGTCGGGGTTAAAAAGATAAGGGAAAGCGTATGGAACAGATTTTATCAACAAAGCGTAAAGGCATTATCCTGGCTGGTGGTTCAGGAACACGTCTCTATCCATTGACCATGTCGGTTAGCAAGCAACTCATGGCAGTCTATGATAAGCCGATGATTTATTACCCAATTTCGATTTTAATGCTTGCCGATATACGCGAGATATTGATTATTTCCTCACCTCAGGATTTACCCGCCTTTGAACATCTTCTGGGTTCGGGAGAACAGTTTGGTGTTTCTTTCAGTTATGCTGAGCAAGCTAAGCCCGAGGGGTTAGCGCAGGCTTTTCTTATCGGCCAGTCCTTTGTTAATGAAGATCCGAGCTGTCTTATCTTGGGCGATAATCTTTTCTATGGTCAAGATCTTCCCAAGTCTTTAAGGGCGGCTCGAGAGCGGGTAGCGGGGGCAACCATTTTTGCTTATCACGTCGCAGACCCGGAGCGCTATGGTGTTGTGGAATTCAATGATCATGGAAAAGCAGTTTCCATCGAAGAAAAGCCTTCTAAACCCAAGTCCAACTATGCTGTTCCGGGACTTTATTTCTATGATCATCGGGTCTGTGAATATGTGCAATCTCTCCGGCCATCCGCTCGCGGTGAATTGGAAATTACGGATCTCAATCTCATCTACATGCAAAACAATGAACTTAGTGTGGAACTGATGGGGCGGGGAACGGCCTGGCTGGATACCGGAACACCGGATTCTCTGATGGAAGCGGGGCTGTTTGTACAGACCATACAAAAGCGGCAGGGTCTGTTGATTTCATGCCTGGAGGAAATTGCTTTTCGAAAGGGCTGGATCACTCGTGAACGCTTAGAGAAGTATTTAAAAGGTCTTGGCCAAGGCGACTATATGAAATCTCTGCGTAAGCTTTTAGCCTCATGATCTAGTGGCCGCCTGACTTGGAGGCTTTCTTTTTAGCCTCTCCGGCTTTCGATTTATCGGCCAGACTTTTTTCGGCTTGTTGCTGGGCCGCTTCCTCCACCGCCTTGATCTCCTCTTCTATTTTGGCGATTGTCTTGCCTTCAACCAAAGCGCGGAAGGGCATTTTTGATTTTTCAACCATCTCTGCGGGACCAGACATTTTTACATAAATGTTGCCGCGTTTATCTTCGATGATAGCTCCGAGCAGGCCTGAATCTTTGATGGCTCTAACTGTGCCACCGGGAAGGCCTCGGTTATACGTTCCTGCTACCTGCAGGTAGTAAACATTTTTATCGTTACGGAATCCCAGGAACATTTCCTCTTTTTGTAAAGTGATAAACTGTTTTCTCCATTCATCCATGTTTTCATAGACCTTAGAGTTAAATTGATGTCCAAAATAAAAAAAGATGATATCAATTTTCTGACCGCTTTCTTCATCCCGATGAATCAGGTGTGCGGAACGCAGCGGAGATGTGCTATCTAACTTTTGCCACTCTTCAGGCAACAGAAATTTCATATTACCGACGGCAAATTTTATTTGCCCATCTGCACTGGAAGTCTTTTTGTCAGCAGCGCGTACATCGAGATTAAACAACAGAATTACTACGAAAAAACAGAAGCTTCTGAGTGCTATTGCTGGAGTAGGACTGGGCATGTTTGGTATTCTTTTATGATTAATTCGGGTTATTTCTTCTGGACCATTCATCAACAGCATAAGCACGAATTTTCAGAAGGTTTTCATGGTAGTGCTGTACCTGTTTATCTGACCAATGGGGGTGTGCTTCCCGTATCAAATCCAAAGTCCATTTATCTGCCAATTTCATATCCTCTTTACTGAGCTTATTGAGCGATTTTTTGTAGAGAAGCTCGTTGAGCTTTCCCGATAGCTTTAAGAAATTCACTTTATTCAGCTTAAATGCTGATAGTTGCATTCAGCAAGCTACTACCACAATTTTATTCATCGGGTGGATAGGAAGAGAAATTTAGTACTCTCTTAGTACCTTTTTAAAAATGTTGTTTAAACACAGGCAAACCCTGCCTCAAGGATGAAATAAGAGGGTGGAGCAGCCTGTAAGCCATCTATTTAAGTATAAACAGACCTACTTACCATAGACTTTATCAGGGTCGTAGACTTTGGGTTCAGGGGCAAATTCGAGCTGGATAGGTTTTTCGGTGGGGGCTTGGGCTATTTCTCCCACAGGAACCGTCCGGTAAAAGCAGCTTTTGTAGCCTACATGGCAGGCGGCACCGCCTATCTGAGTCACTCGTAACCAGATACTGTCCTGGTCACAGTCGACCCGCATTTCCTGCACTTCCTGGTAGTGACCTGAAGTCGCACCTTTATGCCAAAGCTCCTGTCGACTGCGGCTCCAATAAACGGCTTGGCCGGTTTCGATGGTCTTCAGAAGGGCTTCCTCGTTCATGTAGGCTTGCATGAGTAATTCACCCGATTGAAAGTCTGTGGTTATGACGGGGATGAGACCGTTAGCATCAAATTTGGGTGCTAGATCTGATCCTTCCTCAACTATTTTTTTTGTAGCGCGTTGGCCAAAGGGAGGGTGAGGGTTTTCTAAACACATAGGCGCAAGCCTAACGAAGGAGGATTTTTTTTCAATAGAGTAGAAGAAAGCGGCTCCAATAAACGGCTTGGCTCAGGTGGAATACCTTATTGGAAAGTAATGAATCACTTAAGAACGAGCCACAGAGCGTGAATGACGGCTGGAAACCAGAATAAAAAGCACAAAACAATGTTCAGAATAAGATGAAAGCCAAATTTTCTTTAACGAATACAGCTACAGGAGGAAGGAAGATAGCCAGAAGGATTTCGATGATCTTGTTCATAGTGACTCTGTGCTAGGGAGTATTTTACTCGATGGCCAGTGGAAAATCTTGTGTGATGTGATTGTAACAATGCATCACACAAATCATCCTGTTTTCTTAGTAAGGATAGCGGAGATACCAATAGGGGAGTTTGGGAAGCGTTGGTTTGAAAATAGAATTAGAAGGTTTGCTTTCCACTGCGGGAAAGACAAGGTCAAAGGCTTTATTATAACGTCTCTCGTCAATGACATAAAAAGAAGCTTGGGGTTGCCAAAATTTCTTCGGCAGAACCGGCTCAGACTTGGTCATGTAGATAAAGCCTTGCTGAAGCTGGTACACATGCGTTCGCAAAAGGTGAATTTTATAGTTAGTTTCTTTCTCAGCGAGTTCTTCTGCAGACATGAGATGGCGGTTGGGAAAAGGGATTTTTTTCTGGGCCAAGTATGTAAGGGCCTTGGGGTTAGCCACCTCAAGGTTGGACATGTAAGGATGAATATTTTTAAAACCAGCATCCTGTAACGTGGGTTGTATCTCAAACCACATATTCTCCGGGACTATTTTCTGGAATCCATTTTCAGCCATAGGTGTAAATAAGTTAAGGCCTGGAATATCTGCCACAGCGAAGCCGTTTGGGTTAAGATGTTGATAGACGAAGTGATAGAATTCCCGGCTGTAGAGACGGGCCAGGTTGAAGTCCTTAGGAGATGGGAAATCAATGTATATGGCATCGTAGTTTTCCTGGGAATTGCGAAGATAGTAAAAAGCATCTCCCTGGATCGTAGTAACACGCGGGTCATCCAAGGCACCGAAGTTCATAGCTCGAAAAGTGGGATGCGTCCTGGCCTGGTGAATCACTTCCGGGTCTAATTCAACTAAAGTGATTTGCTGTAGACTCTCATACTTTAATAGCTCATGGGCAAGTATACCATCGCCCGCGCCCAGAATGAGAACCTTTCCGGGCACTCTGCCTGTAGCGATGATGGGGATGTGGGCAAAGTATTCGTGGTAGATATCTTCCGTGCCGGCATAAACTTGAAAGTCGCCATTGAGAAATAAGTAGGTGCCAATGGGTGCTGAAGGATTAATATACCATTTTTTACTGTAGAAAGGACGGAGAAAATCCAGAGCAGCGCGTTTCTTTTCACGAACGATGTCCACTCGCTGATACGGTGATCTTTCCGAGCGGACTGTAGGAAAGGCCTCCATGGAAGAAAAAAGCCCGCCTTCTATTTCAGACATTTCACGATAGTAGTAATATTTTTTGAGGAATAACTGTTCAAGTGGGCCATTAAAAATAAGAGCGGTGATGAAGAGAGCTAGGCAAAGAAAACTAACAGTGCCTTTAGGCCACAGTTCTTTCAACAATTTGACTGCTTGAGATTGGAGTGCAAGCTTTTCAGGAAAGATGAGGTAGAGAGCCACGGTGGCATTAACTAAAGCCACACAAAGACTGATCTGGAATAGATTTAGCAAAGGTAAAAAGAGGAGGGGAAAAGAAATAGAACCAGCCAGTGAGCCAATGTAGTCTGCCGCCAGAACACGGCTCGTATTGAAACGCGTCTGCACTTCATTTGTGCAAAGCTGGGACCCCAGACGAATCAAAAGCGGTAATTCAAAGCCGGAAAGCACGCCAATGATGACAGCTATCATTAAAGAAGGAATGAAAAAATAAGGAATAGTAGCGGCTGTGGCAAAGTCTGTATAATGTCCAGTGAGTATGTGAGCCGAATGAATGAGAAAAACAGAGCTTGCTCCACAAAGGCATAGGGCGATTTCGACTAGAAAAAGAGAGTGCCACGTTTGGTTTACTTCCTTGCGGGTAAATATTTTGTCGCAGAGAAAAGCACCGAATCCCATCGAAGCGAGATAGCAGCCGATGGTGATGCTGTACCAAATGACGGTGTTAGCCGCGAGCAGAGATAGAGTGTGACCAATAATCAGTTCATAAAGAATACTGCAGGCTGCCAGCAGAAAGGTGATGAAGTAAATAAGACCGCGTTGCAGGGAAGGGTGCTCCGGTTTGGACTTGGACATGATGACTCGGGAGGGTTCTCGATTCTTCTTTCAAACTTAAAGACCGCGTTCAACAGTGCGGCAATGCACCTTGCCGGCACACAAACCATCACGAATGATCCGCACGGCCATTTGAGCATCCATAGTATCTCCACAAGTTTGAATATCCACGCTGGCATAGCCGTTCTCCGGCCAGGTGTGGATGGAGAAATGAGATTCTGCAATGAGGACGAAACCACTGACACCAAAGGGCTCAAACTGATGATAGTGTTCGTGCAAGACGGTCGCTTTGGATCTTTGGGCGGCGTCTTGCAAAATTTCTTTGATGGCCGGAACGTATTTAAGAATCTCAGCGTCGCAGTCGCCCAGTTCCATAATGTAGTGGAGACCAAAGACTGTTTTCTCGGCTGCCGCCGGTTCATTGGTTGGAGAGTTTGGAGTGTTTTTCATCATGATCGGTAATAAAGTTGCACGAGCCATTCATTGAGCGGTTGCTGATTAACTAGTCCTAGCACGATAAGTAGGACACAACCTGATTGAGCTGCTACTAGGTAGCCTGGAAGGTTGGTAGGGGAGCTTTCATTCAATGGGTCGAGGGATTTTAGAAAATACAAACTGATGCCGCACAGTCCATTGAGCAGAGCCACACACAGGGCAGTGGCTAAGAGACCTAATTGGGGGTAGAAGACAAAAGCAAAAAGCAAAGTGCCCGTGAAAGCACCCAGATAATTGACTCCTAGAAGTAGGTTTTCATTGAGTCTTCTTTTTCTTTCAGCAATTTTAAAAAGCAGGGGAAGTTCCAGTCCCGTGAGAAGGCCGATGAGTAAGATCAAGGTGTGTGAGATGAAGCTCACTGCAGTGGAGGAAAAGGTCACTGTGTCGGTAAGCTGCACCCAGGCGATGCTGGTCGCTCCGATGCAGGTCAAACAAAGCTCCACCGCCATAAGCATTAAAACAGGACGGTGGTGCGGGACTTTTTCAAATAAGAAAGCTCCGAGTCCCATCGAAAACAGATAGAGACCTATGGTAATGGCGTAGCGGAGAATGGTGTTTCCCAGATAAGCGGAGAGCATCTGCCCGAGCAGTAACTCATAGACAATGCTGCAAAAAGCCAGGACTGTGGTCATGAGTAAAATCATCGTATTACATTTTCAGAAACAAAAGCTTTGATACAAGAGGAACTGAAAGTGTTGAGCAAGTTACGTTTACGTGACAGGTTTAGCTGGTATTTTTCAGTATCTTTGAGGTTTCTTGCCTTATGTTCTATTTTGTTATCAATATGGAAGACACATCTTCTAGAAATAAATCTCAAGCTGAAAGCGATGGGCTTACCCATAGCGCAGATGAGATCAGCAGTGCTACGGAAAAGCCTCGCAAAGCCATCCCTGTGGATGAAAAGCAAAGTAAGGAATTCTCTGTTAGCGAGTCTCTCAATAAAATAACCGGGAAGATCCTCTCAGTAACAAAAGATACTGTTTCCATTTCTATAAAAAAGCTTAGTCAGGGATACCATAATCTCAAGTCGATGCCTCTTTTCCAAGAGGATGCTTCCCAGGCTGATATTCCCGATGCGCTCATTATTCTATTGCAGGTGGTTCTTGAGCAGAATCATTTTATCGCCTGGTTTCAAATGGTGAGGAAGATGGATGCGTATGAGCGACGCAATAAAATTCGTGGGCTGGTCACATCCATACTTGATGAGGGAGGTAGTGAAAAGCTCGCTCACGCTCTTATCCTCTTGGAGGACCAGGAAGTTTTTCAAGCTTTTGTCAAAGCTCTATATCAGAAAAGTTAAACCCGCATAATGTCATAGAGGGCGAGGCAGATCTTGCACAGATGGTCGTGTTGCTATGGCATCATACGGATTAAAAACAACCTTTTAGCCACTTCCTGGCTTTCTCATAACGCAGCTTTATTAGAGAATACCCGGAGCCTCTTGGGTAGGAGGAGTTGAGCTACCAATGACATCCGTATTCAACCCTTCATTCGCCGAATCAAACAAAGCTTCAGCCAAGTCAGCACCAACTTCCCCATTTTCCAGCATGGTTACATCTAAATTTGCCGACCCCTGTAGTGCCGTAGTAAGGTCCGCGGCAAGTGAATCTATGGTTGTTGTTCCCACATCACTTGCATTTATCATATCAGTTACAACTATGTTGTAGCTTGCGGCGTTTAAAAATCCATCCATATCTTCTGCTACATCAGCAGCATCCATGGCAGATTCCAAAACATTAGAAACGCTAGTCAAGGTGGCACCATCATCAACTAAAAATGGTGTCATAGCATTTAAATTTGCACTCGCCTGGTCCATAAGATTGCTAATATTGGTAAGGAAATCAAAGTCCTCAGGTGTAGTGGCGGTTTCTGTAAAATTACTAATAAATTGATCGGCCATGGCAATCAAATCCTCAGCATCATTATAGGCGTCCCACATTTGGCTATAATAATCCGTTATAGACATCATTCTTTCATAATTCTCGATACCCACTAGATTTTCATTTGCTATGTCGAAAATTGCAGTTTGTGATTCCACCACAGTATTGAGTCCACTTTGAGTGGAATCAGTTACGTAGGATATAGCTCTAGTGTAGTAATTTTTAGGACTATCTAAACCCCAATCTGCATAATCAGGCCATCGTGCGGTGGCGTCTCCTTGGTCCACCAATGTTCGAGCTGCTTGTGACTCTGCTTCCTGTAGTTCTCTTTGAGTAGTTAAACTAGGATTGCCTGACGCAATTTGTTCTAATTCCTCGACATTATCTTCCATCTCTATCACAGCATCACTAGATTCACTCATAGCATCTTCCGCATCGGCCAGATAGCCTTCACATGTTCCGTAAGTAGAAACGACAGCCGTGATTCCCAATATTCTGGACACACCCATGACGGCGGCTTCTCTGATTTTTCTCAGCGTACTCACCCAAGCCAGGAGTTGTTCGGATGAAGTGGGAGAATCAGGTTGTAAGTAAAAAGCTGCACCGCCGCCACAGCCGCATTCATCAAACTCATCTTTGATTTCGTTGGCCAAGTTGTTGTTCGCTTTGGCTTCTGCGGCATTGGCATCGGCGGCTTCCGAGGTAGTTTCGGCGGCCTCATCGGCGGCTTCCTGCACCGCATCTTCCACAACCTCCAGCTCCTCGGCGGTCATCGTTCCGGCTTCTTCGGCCGCTTCGGCCGCATCTAAATTCTGTTCCGCTGCCAGATAGGAGGACTGTGCTGAATGAGAGGCCTCTTCAATCTCATCAGACTCCTCGGATATCATGCTGATGTGATCGCTAATAAATTCCGGGTCACCGTCGCCAAACTCCTCAATTGTATCCAAAAAGAAATCTATATTCTCTCCGGAGAGTTCGGCTATACCAGAGGCTCCTTCGGCATAGGCGGCATTGGCTTCAGCCGCTGCTTGCGCCGCTTCTACAGAGCTTGCCGCCATCTCTGCGGCATCTCCAATAGCATAGGCATCTTCCACGGCATCGGCGGCCATCACGGCCAACTCCACCCCTTCAGGCGCTTCGGTGAGCGCTTCCATGGCGCCCAATAACATGGCATCCTCAGCTAAAACTGCCGGTGTGCCCACCCCAAAGCTTGCCACCAGCTCAGGACCGGAGAGTATGAGCATCGCTATCATACCGGCCATCTGAATGGCCTGAGAATGGGCTTCATAAAAATCCTTGGCTTCATCAAAGAGATGAGCCGCTTCTCCATACTCCTCCAGAATAGCGTCCTCATAGACATCCAGCACTTCAGACCCCAAGCGCACCAGGGCATTGCCGGCATGGTTGATCTCCTGGGCCGCATCCCGTGCTTCCTGTCTAAGCTTGTGCTTGAGTCGTTTGAGCTTTTTCTTAAAGCCCAACTCCACTTGCACGCCTCCATTCAATGGCCAGAACAACGTCGCATGGTCGGTGTAGTTGCGTGAAGCATCAATGGTGTCATCATAGAAAAAGCGGTAGGTATCATCAAAACACATCGAAGCGAGGATACCCTCCGAACCATTGTATTCCTCCCAAGTCGAGTTTATGCCCAACATGAAATCCAGATAGTGGGCTAACTCCTGGATGATGACATCGCGGGCAGCCAGAGGATCACTCCCACTGGCAAAGAGATCCTCAGAGAGGTAAATAATGTTGGCTCCGTATTGGTAAGCTCCCTGAAATTGCACATCGGGCAGATTAGCATGGGTTACAGCATTACCATCTATGTCATAGTATAACTCATCGAAAGCGTTGTAGGAGTAACCATCGCTGTCCTTGACTCGCTGTCCATCCTCTTCGAGAAACACAACGGCTGGGTCCAAAAGATAAATGGTAGGCAGGGTGTTGGCATTGAATCTGCCCTGCTCCCACTTGTTAGCAAGATTTTCGGCTGCCTGCCTGTCGTGATCGCCAATGACAGCCTGTATCCATAGCATATTACGTATTCGGGAGACATACTCTTGGGCGACGCTATGGATGGTATTTCTGACCGCTCGTGGGGGCGTGATGAGGTAGCTTGTGGTAGGTAGAAGATTATGGGATGAATTGTTCAATCTGCTGCTGCTGCTATCGTCTTGTACATCCGCATTCTGCACCACAAGTGTTGCTGCACTGAGCAAAAATAATGAAAAGACCAATAAATAACTTTTGTATTTCATATGTTTATTCTATTTAACTTTTTGGTTCTATTTTTACTTAATATTTTGAGAAGACTGTAAATACTATGTATGTCTAATAGTTTGA
>JBCCWR010000024.1:0-23232 GCA_039193385.1 Verrucomicrobiota bacterium
CATATTTTGTAATCGCTTTAACTTCCATAACTATTTTATCGCATCCACAAGCAGACGGTCTCCCACCTGCACTTTTTTGTTTTTCACTACTCCTTCCACCAGAGCAGCGCTTAAATAATCTCGCGCCTCTACTATCCGGCACTTGGCGATCACCTGATCACCCTGTAAAATTTTAAATGGCATCCCTATACGGGCACCCAATTTTTTTCCGAGGTTAATGACAATGCTGTCAAGTTCAGGCTCCAAGTGAAGCACCCTTCCTTGATCTAAAGTTTCTGCTGGTCGAATTGCCCCGAGGGGATTTCCTGCCAGAAACTCTCTGGCATTACGAACAACAACTTCGTATTCAGCTCTTTTCTGCGCTCTATCCAAAGCATTTGCTTTTTGAAAAGCTGACGCAGCTTCCAGAAGATCAACAATCAATTGTTCCATCTGCAAGCGACGTTTTTCACTTTCATGGAGCTGACCCACAAGTCTAATAAGCTTTTCATGAATCGCTTTTTCATCTCCAGTCAGAGCTTCAAGACCGAGTGCTTTATTTTTTAGCTTTAACTCGACGAGTTTCTCTCGAAAGAGATCCGCATCGGCCTTAGCCATTAAGAGATTTTCTTGCAATCGCAGAACCTTCTCTCTGAGCTTCTTTAACCTCATCACTATCTGTTAAAGAACTAACCGGCACTTTTTGCGCCAGTGCTGTCATATTTAAACAGCCCACAGCCAGGCTCATACCTACTAAACTCAAAAGCAAAGCAGGTGTTTTAAGAGACATACGTTTATTTGGTTACCTTTTCAGTGTGTCCACCATGTCTCTTAAAAATACGTGTTGGAGAAAATTCACCCAACTTGTGACCCACCATGTTTTCCGTCACGAACACAGAATTAAAAGTCTTGCCGTTATGCACCATGAATGTCATGCCAACAAAATCCGGGATAATCATGGAACGTCTGGACCATGTTTTAATGGGCTTCTTGTTATTCGTTTCGATTGCTTTCTCCACCTTATCCAGAAGGTGCTCGTCAACGAATGGACCTTTTTTAAGACTTCTCGCCATAACTATTTCTTCTTCCTGCGTTCAACAATAAATTTATCAGTAGGTTTATGCTTCTGTCGGGTTTTAAGACCGTGAGCTACTTTGCCCCATGGAGTCATAGGATGTTGGCGACCACCACCACCTTTACTCTTACCTTGGCCACCGCCCATAGGGTGATCTACCGGATTCATCACCATACCACGAACATGTGGGCGCTTGCCTTTCCAACGAGCACGTCCTGCTTTACCCAATTTAATTTTTTCATGTTGGGTGTTACCTACTTGGCCAATGGTGCAATAACAAGTCTTGTGTACACGGCGAATTTCACCTGAGGGAAGTTTTATCTGTGCATAGTCTCCGGTATAACCCATCAATGTTGCCCAACTACCTGCAGAACGTACTATCTGTGCGCCACGGCCAGGTGTTAATTCAATATTATGGATTGCCTGACCAACCTGTAATTGAGAAAGTGGCAGTGCATTACCAACTTCAGGAGCAGCATCTGCTCCAGAAACGACTTTGGCCCCTGGTTTGAGACCGACCGGAGCTATGATGTAAGCCCGTTGTTTATCAGCATATTCGATTAGTGCGATATTTGCTGTGCGGTTGGGGTCATATTCGATCCCAATGACCTCAGCAACGTCACCATGACGCTTACGCTGCCAGTCAATTCTACGATATCTTTGTTTATGACCTCCACCACGATGACGTGCCGTCATGCGTCCATATGAATTACGTCCACCAGTCCTCTTCTTCGGTTCTGTGAGTGACTTTTCTGGACTGGATTTCGTTATTTCAGAAAAATCCGAAGTTTGCGTATAACGAAGTGATGGTGTCGTAGGTCTGAAAGTTTTAACTGGCATAATGTTTTACCTTTCCGTCTATCTCTTAAACAAGATCGAGACTCTCTCCTTCTTTAAGGGTGATGATGGCCTTTTTCCAATGATTGGTGCGGCCAAAATTTGCAGTGCGTTCTCTTTTCTTTTTCCCCCTAACCTGCATCGTGTTGACTCGCTCTACGTTCTTCTTAAAAATTTTCTCAACCGCAAATGAAATTTCCTGTTTGGTTGCTTTACGATCAACAACAAGCACATATTGATTATGACGCTCTGTCAACGCTGTCGCCTTTTCCGTTATGCGAGCTGTTTTTATAATGTCGTATGGATTTCTCATCGTGTTACTTAATCCTCTCACCCAGTAGCGGTGCTGCTTTTTCCAAGACAACGACCTGTTTGTAACGGCATACCTGCTCAGCATTGACCTCCTGAGCATGCACAATTTCCACTTTGGGAATATTTCGAGATGCAAGAATCAGTTTCTTGTCTACCTGATCTGCTATGATAAGAAGATGCTGAGGCAACTTCTCAGTGCGTATCCAGGAAACGAGTTCTTTTGTCTTACCATCCTGAACTTTCAATTCTCCTGTTGATTGAAGCCGACTGCTTTTTGCAGCCTCGCTAATAGCTTTCTTAAGAGCGAGGCGTTTCACTTTTTTCAAAGTCGTTTTGGAATAATCTCTAGGCTGGGGGCCGAAAACAACACCGCCACCGCGCCAGACAACAGATGACTTATAACCTGCACGAGCATTACCCGTACCTTTCTGACGGTAAGGTTTTTTACCCGAACCTGCAACCATTGCCTTCGTTTTCGTAGCGTGTGTTCCCGCACGACGGTTTGCCTGATAGGCAACGATCGTCTCATGAAGAGCTTGAGAACCTTTATCATCCTCAATCAGCTTGACGCCAAAAACTTTCTCAGCAGAACTTAAATCTAATTGCTTTACACTCATCATTAGTTCCTAGTTATTTATTATCTCCGTTAGTTGCGACCTTTTTCTGCCCTTTAATCGCTGAACGTACTACCACATAACCACCATTAGGTCCTGGCACTGCACCTTTAACCAATAGCACATGATCGTCTTCTCTAACTTGAACAACACGTAGGTTCTGAACGGTTACTTCACGCGCTCCGTGATGACCCGGCATGGGTTGGTTTTTAAAAATACGTCCTGGAGTAGATCCAGCACCAATGGCACCAGGACGCCTATGCATCATCGAACCATGTGACTCATGCTGACCTGAAAAGTTGTGACGCTTGACCACGCCTTGAAAGCCTCGGCCTTTACCAACACCTATGATGTCGATGAGCTGTCCAGCGGAGAATCGCTTAACGCCTACCTCGTCGCCTACCTTTAATTCCTCACCCTCATAATCAAACTCACGCAAAATACGTTTGGGGGTGATGCCGTTTTTCTTGAAATGACCTAGACGTGGCTTAGTCGTCCTTTTCTCGATCACATCATCATAGCCAAGCTGATAAGACGCATAACCATCCTTCTCAACAGTTTTTACCTGACATACAATGCTAGGATTCGCTTCAATGACAGTCACCGGCGTAGCTACGCCTTTATCATCATATACGCGAGTCATTCCGACTTTTTTTCCTAAAATTCCGATGCTCATCTTAATAGCTCCGTTATCATTTAGAAGACAAACTACCGTCTCCCTTATTTATTCCTCAAAAACTAAATTTTAATCGTAATATCCACACCTGCAGGAAGATTGAGCTTCTTGAGCTCATCAACCGTTTTTGCCGAAGGGTCCACAATATCGATGAGCCTCTTGTGCGTTCTAATTTCAAACTGCTCCATGCTCTTCTTATCCACGTGGGGTGAGCGATTCACTGTGTAACGCTCAATCTTCGTCGGCAAAGGTATTGGACCTGCTATCCGCGAACCTGTGCGGACAGCGGTTTCCGAAATCTCTGCTGCCGCCTTGTCAATAAGGCGATAGTCAAAACCTTTAAGTCTAATTCTAATTCGTGTCGCTGCTGCTGTTGCCATAAGTTTTAACTCCTCTGTTCAACAAGTAATTGAACAATATTTGCCGGCACTTCTTGGAAGTGAGACGGCTCCATAGAATACGCTGCACGTCCCCTTGAAAGTGAGCGTAAGGTATTAACGTATCCAAACATTTCAGCCAAAGGAACTTGAGCATTTAAGACACAAGCACCGCTTTTGCTTTCCATACCACCGATTTGTCCACGACGGCGGTTCACATCACCCATGATGTCTCCCTGAAATTCTTCTGGTGTGATTACTTCGACTTGCATAATCGGCTCAAGAAGTATCGAGCTGCCTTTATCTAAGGCATCCCTAAGAGCCATCATCGCGGCAAGCTTAAAGGCTAATTCGCTGGAATCCACTTCATGGTAAGATCCATCAACGATGTCAATGTTCACATCAATGACTTCGCTTCCTGCCAAAACCCCATTCATTAAAGCTTCCTCAAGTCCCTTACGAACAGCTCCAATATATTCTTTGGGAATATTACCCCCGACAATTTTGTTTTCTATATTGATTCCCTTACCCCGCTCACGGGGCTGAATCTCCAATACAACATGACCATATTGCCCTCTGCCACCTGACTGCTTGACCAGCTTGCCTTCGCCACCGGTTTCACGGGTGATGGTTTCACGGTAAGCGATCTGAGGTGCACCCGCATTTGTCTGAACTTTAAATTCTCGGGTAAGGCGATCACGAATAATTTCCAGATGGAGTTCACCCATTCCTTTGATAAGGGTTTGAGCTGTTTCTTCATCTGTTTGAACTTGAAAAGTAGGATCTTCTTCGGAAAGTCTTTGCAGGCCATTGGCCAGTTTTTCGCGATCTGCTGTTGTTTTAGGCTCAATGGCCATAGAAATAACGGGCTCAGGAAAAGAAGGCGGCTCAAGAGAAACTTGAAAACCAGGATCAGCGAAGGTATCGCCTGTGCGAACGTCTTTAATACCAACTAAAGCAGCTATGTCGCCTGTGTAAACTTCATCCAGATCAATCTGCTTATCCGCCTGCATTTGAAGAATGCGGCTCACACGTTCTTTTTTACCCGTGCGTGGATTAAAAATTTGTTCCCCTTTCTTAAGCTTACCTGAATAAACTCGGAAGAAGATCAACTTGCCTACGTATTTATCTGACCAAAGTTTAAAGGCTAGAGAACAGAATTTTTCATCATCTCCAATAGAAACTTTGACTTCTTTTTCAGCATCTTTGGGGTCCACACCCATTTGCTCTTCTACCTCAATGGGGCTGGGAAGGTAATCAATAATGGCATCAATCAAAAATTGAACGCCTTTGTTTTTGAAAGCTGAACCACCAGCAACTGGAACAAGGTCATTAGAAATAGTCGCCTTGCGGATTGCTTTTTTTAGCAAAGTGGGTTCTGGCATTTTTTCTTCCAGAAACACCTCTGCAACTTCATCATCTACTTCAGCAACAGCTTCAACAAGATCACGCAGCCCTTGCTCAGCCACGCCTTGAATATCATCAGAAAGCTCTTCGATGCGATACGTAGAACCAAGTTTATCATTATCGTTATAAATGATGGCCTTCTGGTTCACGACATCAATCTGGCCAATAAGTTCATCTTCAGATCCCAAAGGAATAAGTATGGGCCAAACGTTAGCGCCCAGTTTTTCCCGCATGCTGTTAACGGCTGCTTCAAAATCGGCACCCACGCGGTCCATTTTGTTAACAAAAGCAATCCGGGGGACATTGTACTTGGTGGCCTGACGCCAGACCGTTTCAGATTGAGGCTGCACACCAGCTACACCGCAAAAAACAGCGATTGCTCCATCCAAAACCCGTAATGAACGCTCCACTTCAGCAGTGAAATCTACGTGCCCGGGAGTATCGATGATATTGATGCGGTTTTCTGTATCAGGAAAAACTTTTTCTATTTCAGGCTCTGCCTTACAAGCCCAGAAACAGGTGATAGCGGCAGATGTGATCGTGATACCTCGTTCGCGTTCCTGCTCCATGTGGTCAGTAACGGTATCACCTTCATGAACCTCGCCAAGACGGTGAATTTCACCTGTATAGAACAAAATACGCTCTGTAAGCGTAGTCTTACCTGCATCAATGTGAGCACAGATGCCGATATTACGTGTTCTATCTAATGTATACTGTCTTGACATTTTATTATCTAAAAATTTAAACCACTACCATCTCAGGTGAGCAAAGGCCCGGTTTGCCTGAGCCATGCGGTGAACATCATCACGTTTTTTGATTGCAGAACCCTGACCGGTAGCAGCATCACGCAACTCATTAGTCAAAGCCTTCACCATAGGAATACCTTTGCGTCTTCTGGCATTACCAATTATCCAACGCAGTGCTAAAGCTAATTGTCTATCGGAAGGAACTTCGACGGGGACTTGATAAGTGGCACCGCCGACGCGGCGGCTTTTTACCTCGAGACGAGGTTTAACGTTGTCCAGCGCTTTATTCAACATTTCCAGAGGATCTGTGAGCGTCTTACCCTCATTGATATTGTCGATCACTTTATAAACAATACCTTCGGCAATAGACTTCTTACCATCAACCATGATGGCATTCACCATGCTGGCAACTACTGGACTTTCATAAACGGCATCCGGCTTAACCTCTCGTCTTCCTGCTCTATGTCTACGTGCCATATAATAAACCTTTACTTATTAACTTATTAATTTCTGAAATTTTTACTTCTTAGCGTCGCCCTTAGCCTTCTTAACGCCATATTTACTTCTGGAAATATTACGATTTGCTTTATTTGTATTAGATGGGCCTACAGCACCTAATGAATCCAACGCACCACGCACGATGTGATAACGCACCCCGGGCAAATCCTTAACCCTACCCCCACGAACAAGCACAATGGAGTGCTCTTGAAGATTATGACCCTCACCGCCTATGTAAGCAATGACCTCATATCCATTGGTCAAACGAACCTTTGCTACCTTACGCAAAGCAGAGTTTGGCTTTTTAGGTGTTCTGGTCATCACTTGAACACACACGCCACGGCGTGCAGGACAATTTTGCAACGCAGGCGCCTTCGTCTTTTTAATCACTCTCTTGCGACCTTTACGCACTAACTGGTTTGTTGTAGGCATTCGTAAATCCTCTTTAAGTTTCCTGTTTTTATTTTCCACAAAAAAAGCACGCCCAATGACGATTGTGGCGTGCCAGGAAACTTTTCCTTTGCTCCGGCATGGAGGAAGACAACGTCTAAGCAATGCCTTCACACGCCAACACTCTTTGTGCTGTGTCCTTTTCTTGCGGAAAGGGAGTAAAGTTCTATACAAATTTAAATTTCTTGCAACAACTTTTCTGAAGTTTTTTTCTCTCAGTTTAATTTTACTCTTTTTAACTTAAATCCAACCCAGCCTTTGCTCTCACTCTACTACCATTTAGCCTCAATAAAGAGTTGACATAAAAATCCGTTTTTACTTATTATTGCGTAACAATGAAAAGCTTCATTACTTTACTATTTATTTCTGGAGCTATGGCATCGCAACCCATGTCATGGGCAGAATCTAATAAAATACCTACTCCCCCGCCACCTCGTCCTTTAAAACCCATTGTCAATCCTCAAACAAACAATGCTACTCAAGCAACCGTTGCCGAAAAAACTACTGGACGTATAAAGCCATCTCCAAAGACATCACAAGAACAACAAAAGCCTTTTGCCTTCTCTTCTGTGCCGTTACGCAACGAACCCAAAACCGGACCATATGTAGCACTGCTTGGGGGGGCCAATTTTTTACAAGATTCATCCACGCCTTATCGTCAAGCATCAAACATAACATCGGGTAACAAGACCACCAATCAACTAGACGATCAACAAATAGGCGACCCCCTCGCAGCCATTAAATTTGGCTATACATGGAATTTTGATGAGGTAGGAATAGATTTTATAGATCGAAATGATTGGATAGTAGGAATGGGTGCAGAAATTGAATTCATTTATAATCACCAAATACTAGATGGTTTTAATCTACTAACTGCAGATGAAAGAATGCGTGTTGAATTTGATAATTTGCATACAATGTTTAATCTGATCACGGTTTTTCAAAAAGATTTATGGAGGCCTTATCTTGGAGTTGGTGTTGGCTTTGTTTACATGATGGCTAGTGAATATGAATATGTATATAGTGGAGGATCATTCACTGCACCTGATGATGAAACATTCGAATTTTCAGCCCAAGCTTTTTTGGGACTAGATTATTTTATTAGTAAGAACATAAGCCTTTTTGCGGAATATAAAGTCATAGGTATATCTAGCATCAATATTTATGATGGTGTTAGAACAGAAGCGACATCAGGCCCAGAATTTGATGTTGAAGCAGATATTGAAATAGGAAGCTTTATGAACCATTACATGACCTTAGGTCTTAAAACCTACTTCTAAATAACTCGCTGTTTGCAGCATGATAAAAGCATGCCATGCTAGCGGGATGCTGCAGGTCGAAACCGCCACCAAAACATACCAAGATACTTCAGAGAAAATCACCGCTCTGGACAAGGTTTCTCTAACCATCCATCAAGGCGAGTTTGTTACCATTATGGGACCAAGCGGCTGCGGCAAGAGCACGCTCATGCACTGTATTGGAGGGCTGGATCAATTGGATAGTGGTCAGATTTTTCTCAACCAGGAAAACATCACCCACCTCTCAGATACCAAACTCACACGTTTACGACGTGAAAAGATCGGCTTTGTTTTTCAATTTTTTAATCTCCTGCCAACGCTCACCGTAGAAGAAAATGTCACACTTCCTCTAGAGCTCAATGGTTCTTACACCAGCCAAAACAAAAACCATGCGCTAAGTATTATAGAGCGTGTCGGTCTTTCTAACCGTTTGGATCATATGATGCATCAACTCTCGGGCGGACAAATGCAACGCGCCGCCTTAGCCCGCGCGCTTGTTCATCAACCCACATTACTCCTCGCAGATGAACCTACTGGAAATCTTGATTCTCATGCCAGCGAAGACGTCATCAAGCTATTTAAAGAATTAGGTCATGAGACGAAAACAACCATTATCATGGTGACACATAGCCGGGAAATAGCTGCTACGGCAGACCGTATCATTTACATGAAAGATGGGCGCATAGAAAATCGGTAAGACTCATGCTGCTTTTTATTCGCCATTCCCTCCGCTATCTCATGCGGCACAAGCTGCTGACTCTTTTACACATATGCGGTGTAGCTTTGGGTGTAGCGGTGTTCGTCAGCATCCAAATTGTCAACCAAAGCGCACTGACATCCTTCCGCTCATCTGTCGATCTAGTAGCCGGCAAGGCTAATTTCACTCTGGATGGACGCGGTGAACTCTTTAACGAAGAGGTGTATCAACATGTTGTGCTAAGACCTGAAATTTCCGCCGCCACACCGGTCCTTGAAGAACTTGTACTTTTACCGGAACATCCCGGAGCTTATTTGAACATCCTTGGAATCGACCCCTTTTCCAATACTGACCTCTCAGTTTATTCATTAAAAATAGAAAACTCCGATGAGCCTGGAGACTTTTTCAACTTTTTTTCAGACCCATCAGCCATTGCCATCACCAAAACACTAGCCCAGCAAATTGACAAAAATATCGGTGATTCGCTTCTAATCAAATTCGCCGGAGAAAGCCGAACTCTGACCATTCATGCTTTATTAGAGTTTGAAGAAGGCATGGCTTCAGCAAACCCTAACCTCTCCGTGATGGATATTGCTAATGCCCAGCACATCCTCAATCGAGGAGGAAAGCTCAGTCGCATAGATGGCCTCATACCGGCTACTGGCACTGAATTAATAAGCATTGCCAAGCAGTTGGAGTCTGAATTACGCTCCGTCACCCCGGCACATGTTCATATCGGGTCACCACAAGACCGCAATGAACAGACAGAAAAAATGATAGGTGCCTTTCAACTGAATCTAACCGCACTTTCTCTCATTGCTTTACTCGTGGGCAGTTTTCTCATTTACAATACCGTGGCAACTTCTGTCACTGGGCGTCGTCATGAAATAGGCTTACTCCGCTCTCTTGGCATGCAACGTTGGCAAGTGCAGCTCCTATTTATAGGAGAAGCCTTATTCCTCAGTTTACCAGGAATAGCTTTGGGACTTCTTGCAGGTCTATCCCTTTCCACACAACTGATCAGCTCCGTTTCCAGCACCATTTCATCTCTCTACACCTTGGTCAATATCAGTTCGCTGAATACGTCCCCACAGACTTTTTTCATCGCCAGTCTCTCAGGCTTTCTTACCGTCCTTGCCGCAGCCTGGCTTCCCGCAAGAGAAGCAGCACGAGTTGATCCGGTGTTAGCCCTCAGCCCCGGCCATCTCTCACAAAAATCTTCTCTGCACATTTGGCGTTATCTAGGCGTTAGTATTTTTTGCTGCATGGGTTCTATTCTACTGGGCTATTTCAGTATTACCACAGATTGGCCCTGGCTATCCTTCCCCTGTGCACTTCTGGCCTTACTGGTATATGCCTTTCTCGTTCCGGCAACATCCGTCTTCATCGCCCACCACGTACAATCCTTCACCCATAACTACCGACTGATACAAATTTCGTTGAAATTATTCACCCAAGCATTGCACCGTCATAGCATCAGCATCGCAGCTCTGGTAGCAGCACTTTCAATGATGATCGGCCTTTCCATCATGATCCACAGCTTTCGCACCACGGTAACTGATTGGATTGGCAAAACCATTCGAGCAGATATCTACATATCACCTATTTCAAATGTCACTATGAAGGGCGATGAGCTTATGGCTCAGAAAACTCAGGAGACCGTCCTTTCTATTGAAGGCATAGCAGAAAGTAACGTACACCGCAGTGCTATTGTCTATATAGATGCCTTACCTAACTTACCCATTGATATCAGTGCAACTCAGCTAGCTGTAGTCGACCAGCACCATCCTTACACCTACTTTGAACAACTACCTGGCAATCCAGCTCTGCAAGCACAGAAGCAAGGCACCCTTTTAATATCTGATACTTTGTCCAAACGCACTCAGTTGACCGCGGGCGATTCATTACAACTTAGAACGCCATCGGGTACACACGAGTTACTCATTCAGGCAGTCTATCAAGACTATCAATCCGAATTCGGCGTTATCACTATGGACATATCTCTGTTTAAAAAACTTTGGCAAGATGATGGCATCAACAGCCTGGCACTCTATCTGGAAGCTGAGAGCAATCTGTCCGCAACCCTGGATGAACTTAAGAAATTATTGCAGCATCAGGGAGCCTTTATTATTTATTCCAACGCCGAGCTACGCAGCAAGGCCATGGCTGTTTTTGACGAAACCTTTCATGTCACTTACGTCTTACGCCTGCTGGCACTTATTATAGCCGGTGTGGGAATTTTTTTAACTATGACCATCTTGGTGCATGAGCGTCGCAGAGAGCTCGGCATCATCCGCTCATGCGGCGCATCAAGATTGCAGATGCTTTCTATTATGCTCGCAGAGGCCACATGGGTTGGTCTTGTGGGCACGCTGCTAGGTATCGCAGGCGGCTTCACCCTAGCCTATATTTTAGACCACGTTGTCAACCAATCCTTTTTCGGTTGGAGTATCACCTGGTCCACACCGTGGTACGTCATTCTGCAGACGCCCCTTTGGGTGTTGGGGTGTGCCATCCTTTCCTCACTTTATCCAGCATGGAAAACATCTAGACTAAACATCGCAGAAGCGGTTCGATTGGAATAAGCAACATGCATCCTACGTTTACATCCCTTATTTTCTTCTTATTACTAACATTAGCAGTTGGTGCTCAAGACAATTGGCAACGTCCGACTTCACCTCGCCTATGGGAGTTTCCTCGCGATCATGGCTCTCACCCCGATTTCCAAACGGAGTGGTGGTATTTCACAGGTAACCTCAAGAGCGAGGATAACAAACACTATGGGTATCAACTCACTTTTTTTCGCCAAGGCATCCAAAAAAATCCTTCCCAAGCAAATACCCGCTGGACTCTCCGTGATTATTACTTCTCTCACTTCACCATCACAGACGTCGCTAACCAAACTTTCCATACCGCCGAAAGACAAACGCGCGGCACCCTTGATCACACGCATTACGCTGAGGATCGCATGAACATCAACCTCAAAGACTGGTCCATCACACAAAATGCTGATGAGCCTGAAACATTTACTCTACAGGCTAGCGATGGAAAGGCAGGCATCTCTCTGCGCCTCACTTTAACCGCCGTTAAGCCTAAAGTTTTTCATGGCCGTAATGGTTTAAGTCAGAAAACTTCAGGCGTAGGCAATGCCTCATACTATTACTCATTTCCACGTCTTGCGACTCGCGGCCTCTTAAAGATTGGTGAAGATGAAATCGTAGTGACAGGTTCCAGTTGGTTCGACCATGAGTTCATGTCCAACTGGCTTGATGAAGATCTGCTGGGCTGGGACTGGTTTTCACTTCAACTCAACAATGGAGAAGAACTCATGCTTTATCACTTACGGAGAAAGAGCGGCATCGACCCCTTATCCAAAGGCTCGCATATTGATAAAGATGGCCATAAAACCCATTTGAATTTGGATGACTATCAAATAGAAATCTTAGACAGTTGGAAGAGCCCGGACAATGGCACCAACTATCCTGCAAAATGGCGTATCACTTTCGGTGACTATGAACTGACCGTAACGCCTCAAGTGGAACACCAGGAACTAACTGTTCATATTCCAACAGAATCAAGCTATTGGGAAGGCACCTGCAAAATTGAAGGCACCTATCGCGGCCAACCTGTCAGTGGCTATGGCTATGCCGAACTCACCGGCTACTTCAAGCCAGTGAGTTTTTAGAAATTCGATAACGCCGTCCTACGTCTGAAGTTTTACTGCAGTAACTGCAAAACAGACTGTTGAGACTGATTCGCCTGAGCCAGCATAGCAGTCGCTGTCTGCAGTAGAATGTTATTCTTAGACAAACGAGTCGACTCTTGAGCAACGTCCAGATCTTTAATACGACTGTTGGCTGCTTCCACATTAATACGCTCGGTTCGAATATTAGTAATGTGGAAGTTAAAGCGGGAGATAGCCGCATTGACTAACGCACGTTGCGTCGTAATGCTCGACAACGCTTCCGTAACCGCTGTAATCGCAGACCCGGCAGCCGTAGTTGTACCAATGGTAGATGCGTCCAAACCCAGAGATGTAATATTTGTAAGATTGATTTTTGAGAAATAATCCGTATCCCCCTGCGCATTGATCGCAACAGTAATACTGTTAGTCTCAAAAAGCGTCTCTCCATTGAATTTAGCCGTCGTGAGCAGTTGAGTGATCTGGTCACGAATGGTGGTAAACTCCGTGTTATAGTTGGCACGGTCAGCAGAACCAAACGCTCCATTGGTCGCTCGCTGCGCCAGCTCCGACATACGGGTTAACTGCTGCTGAATGGTCTTAAGGAAGCCATCCGTTGTCTGCGCATAAGAAATGACATTCTGTGCGCCCTCTGTTGCTGCAATCAGTCGCTTAACATTCGCATCAAGCTTACCACTCACTGCCACACCTGCTGCGTCGTCAGATGGAACAGCTAATCGACTACCTGATGCCAACCTCCGCAGCGAACGTTCCAGAGACTCGTTATTTCTGGTTAAGTAGAACGATGCATTTAATGCACTTACGTTTGTACCTATTGTCGCCATAATACTCCTTTATTGATAAGAATTGCATCATGCAACAAGCTGGATGTTCCAGCGGGGTTGAAGCTGCTTCCTGCAACTGATTTCTTCGTATAACAGGGAATTTTTTTTCGTATTGAGGAATTTTCTTCCTCTATAGACAGGTTGAAAACAAGGTCCAATAAGGCACTCAAAGGCCCATTAGGACTAGTTTTCAGGCTTATAAAGCCTTTTATTCCTCTTTCCACTGCTAACTTCATGATTGTATCCATAATATTAATGGCACATCCCATGCCAACTTTGCTAAAGCGCATGCCAGCCAGGACATTCTGCACGCATACAGACAAAAAAAAGCGGCTCTGTCTTACGACAGAACCGCCAGTTTTTTTTAGTTTGGTGCCCGAAATCGTTTACGCTTTCAGGCCTTTAGTTCGGGCCGACCTTATCTCAATAGTGAGAGCACACTCTGTTGCGCGGCATTCGCCTGAGCTAACATAGAGGTGCTGGCCTGAAGCAAGATGTTCTGCTTGGAGAGCATGGCGGTCTCCGCAGCGACATCTAGGTCTTTAATACGTCCATTCGCAGCTTCCACATTGATTTTCTCCGTACGGATATTGTTGATGTGGAATTGGAATTTGGAGATGGCTGAGTTCACATTCGCCCGTTCCGTCGTAATACTGGACAAAGCAGTGCTTACGGCCGTAATGGCGGATGCAGCCAGAGTTGTCGTTCCGATGCTTGAACCATTCAAACCAAGGTTAGTGATGTTGGTCAGATTCACCTTGCTGAATGTATCCGTATTTCCATCCGCATTAATGCCGACAGAAACGGTCGCTGCACCGAAGAGAGACTCTCCGTTGAACCTTGCATTAGTCAGAACGTTCGTGATCTGATCTCTCAGCGTCGTGAACTCCTGATTGTAGTTAGCGCGGTCCGATGAACCGAACGCAGCGTTTGTTGCACGCTGAGCCAGCTCTGACATACGAACTAACTGCTCTTGTACCGTCTTTAAGAAACCGTCCGCTGTCTGTGCAAATGAAATCACATTCTGTGATCCTTCAGATGCAGCCTGCAAACGTTTAACGGTAGCATCAAGCTTACCGCTAACCGCTACACCAGCAGCGTCTTCCACGGGATTCGCCAAGCGAGATCCTGCAGATAGTTTCTTAATAGATGAGTTAAGACCCTCATTATTGAGCGTCAGATAGAACGAGGCATTGAGTGCCCCTACATTGGTACCAATGGTAGCCATTGTGTTATCCTCCTAATAACTTTCAGTTACATCATGTAACCGGCTGAATCCTTCAGCATTCCGGTTATTTCCTTAAAGGAGCCGGTCTCCTAAGCGTAAAACCTTTTTACGCTTACATCGTTTATCGGTTAAAAATATAAAATGCTTAATAAATTATTTTCATAAATACCTCATAATTAACACTTTACAAAAAACAAAAACCCCGCCTTTCGGCGGGGCCTGGTTTGTGCCCGAAATCAGTGGGCTTTGATTACAGAGGGCTGAAATCAGCCCGAAACTTTAAACTTATCCGAGCAGCTGTAATACCGACTGCTGTGAAGCATTAGCCTGCGCCAGCATAGAAGTACTAGCCTGGAGCAAGATGTTTTGCTTGGAGAGCATGGCGGTCTCCGCAGCGACATCTAGATCTTTGATACGTCCATTCGCAGCTTCTACATTGATTCTTTCCGTACGGATGTTGTTAATGTGGAACTGGAATTTGGAGATGGCTGAGTTCACATTCGCCCGTTCCGTCGTAATACTGGACAAAGCAGTACTTACGGCCGTAATGGCGGATGCAGCCAGAGTTGTCGTTCCGATGCTCGAACCATTCAAACCAAGGTTAGTGATGTTGGTCAGATTCACCTTGCTGAATGTATCCGTATTTCCATCCGCATTAATGCCGACAGAAACGGTTGCCGCACCGAAGAGACCTTCTCCATTGAACCTTGCATTACCCAGAACGTTCGTGATCTGATCTCTCAGTGTGGTGAACTCCTGGTTGTAGTTAGCGCGGTCTGATGAACCGAAGGCAGCGTTGGTAGCACGTTGAGCCAGTTCTGACATACGAACTAACTGCTCCTGCACCGTCTTTAAGAAACCATCCGCAGTCTGCGCAAACGAAATAACGTTCTGAGCACCTTCTGCAGCCGCACCCAGACGTTTAACGGTAGCATCAAGCTTACCACTAACCGCTACACCTGCAGCATCTTCCACAGGGTTCGCCAAGCGAGATCCTGCCGAAAGTTTCTTAATGGATGAGTTAAGCCCCTCGTTATTGAGGGTAAGATAGAATGACGCATTAAGCGCCCCGACATTAGTACCAATTGTAGCCATTGTTATCCTCCTATGATAACTTAAAGTTGCATCATGCAACTCCGCTGAATCTTTCAGCTTTACCGTTTTTTATTGAGGTAACCGGTCAACCTATCACCGACTTCCTTGCCAGCAATACATTAGCTTTCGGTCACATCTCCAAAAGCTTAAGAAAAAAACAAAAAAAGAAAAAATTAAAAAACCCCAACCCTTATTCTATTTTTTGCTAAATAATGGCAAGACAATTCCTAAGGCTATCATAAGTCTTATTCATACCTTCACACTCAATGACAAATAAGATAAAAAGGCCATTTCGTCTGCCGTTAGAGAAAAGTTTTTGCAGATTTTTAAAAATAAAGAAGATAGATTGAAGTCGTGTTAAGAATTAATATGAGTCTACCTCTACTCGCAGGCAATTCATAAAATTCCTCACGTGAAATCTTATCTCAAAGAAAATAATGATATAACTTAACCTCTGCCCACTGGAATGACAGAGGCTGTCTTAAATGTGCCACCAGCACTATTATTTTTTGCTGATTTTTTTAACCGGAGTGCCTGTCTGCACCGCCAGTTGCTTCAGTTCTGCAATAGCCATAGTAACCGCCAGGTATTCCTGGATTAAGTTTTTTCTGCGTCGAGTCATTGTGTGTTCCTTATGTTAAAATTCTATTTTGTCTGTTGAGTAATTTTTCGGAGAACAGCCTGAAACCTGTAGCTATAAAAATATCTACCTTAGAGCAGCGGAATTTTGTACCATCTGCCCCTTTCCGAGGGCCTGACTTTCTTTTTTAAGAAGACTTTTTAAGTAAAAACTACCTTTCGAGTAACCACTCAGGTCATTGAGTCCATGAGCACAGTCCTCTATGACCTTTGGCTAAGTCTTTTGAGCCATGCATAGGAAACAGCGATCTCACTCCGAAGGATGTCATCGGTTGCGGCAAGGCGGCTAAAAGCGCTAGAAAACTCTGAAAGTTGCTAAGGAAGCTTACTTTTCTTCACCTGTTTCAAAGACAGGCCGCAAACCAGCGTTTTCTTGATATATCTCATTAAAATTCTTCCAACTTCTATCTAAACACCCTCTAATAGCCACTTAGAGCAATATTATATCTCTAAGAAAATGCTTGAGCATAATATTCACGCAAAGTAATCCATCTATTTTCATCATCTAGAAAAATAGAATCATCATGCGTAAGTGTTCCCTTATCTAAGTAGAATGTGATTCTTTGCTTTTGATAAGGCCCCATAACCTCCTCTGCATGGCTAATATACTATTCTTTTTTCAAAGGATCAGAGCAGCTCTATCAGAAGCCGACGCAATATTAAACGAACAACTTTAAATTCAAATACGCTCATTCTAACATGGATCAAGAATACCTCCTGAAATCTAAAAAACTAAAAAGTCAGATTGCGGAAAAGAAAAGAGCCGAAAAACGAGTCATTACTTCATTTGTAATTTCTTGAACTTGTTTTTAGTCTTACCCCTCTTTATCTACCTGATGCAATTTCCCTTATTATGAAAAGCTGTTTTTACTTTTTTCAATAAAAGGAGGTATGGGACAATTCAAAACATCTGCTGTAGCCCGAATCAGCTCAGCTTCCCTGGCATTCACCTCTTGATCTACCACTAAAATTTTACTACTGGCATAGATAACATTCCTCTTAATAAATACTTTTGCTTGAGCCAGTTCATTCAAGGCGTGATCCACTTCTTGTAGTCCGCATTTTTCCTGGCCGATAAGTTTGAAAGAATAATTCGTTATATTCAGTTGCTGGCAGCCTTTATGAAACGCTTGTTTTATCTTATCAGGATCGTCTTGTCCTAAATAAGCAAATGAAGACAGCACGATGAGAATAGGATCCATGACTGATAAAAAATTCTGGTATTTGATATTGGGCTTTTTCTTTTTACTAAAAAATTTATCTAAGTGGCGGATGAGCATTTTTTCCAACATATATTCAAATAAAGATATCTGCCCATCCGACTCAATGAGTGCCCTTACATTGTCTTTAAAAGTCTTATATTGATCAGGACTCAGGAATCGCAAAGCACTTATGGAAATATCTAAAACTGGTATTTTGTTACTTGCTGGCAACTCGCATAAAGCTTCCCATAAACGATTTAATTCACGCATCACTGCTTTGTCAGCATGCTGTTCTAAGACCTTAACCTGGTGCGCTCTAATGTCATCTTCAGGATCTAACAACAAACCATACACCAAGGCTCGAGCGCCAAAGGGTTCATGGGCTGCATCATAAATGGCTTTGGGTATTTCTTTGCGGATTGCTTGTGCGTAGTAGATATTTTGAGCCTCTTGTTCTGCGCTCTTTTGCCATGAGTCTTTAGACTTGTTAGAGTCCACTGTATCCACAAGCCCTGCGACACTAGAATCACTTAAGAATTTCATACCTTCTTTGATCTTAGATTTCTCATCTACAGCAGGCTCTTTGTCAGCGGGTTCTAATTTAAATTCTGCAATGACGCCTTCAAAGTTGGGGTCAATCTCTTTTATTCTTCGCATCAAAGGAGGGTGGGTCGAAAACCATTCATTCAATGAAGAGGAAATGCCATTGCCAAAGAAAAAGTGGCTTACTTCGCCCGCAAAAGCATTACTCATTTTTGATCCTTTGCTGTAACCAAGTATTTTAAGAAAAGCACCTACAATTCCCTCCTTATTACGCGTGAATTGTACGGCTGAAGCATCCGCCAAAAATTCTCTTTGTCTAGAAACAGCACTTTGAATAAGTCGGGCAAAAAAATGTCCAATCCCCCCTATGACATATAATGAAAAACCAATCCCAAGAATAAAAATAATGAAGCCACCTGCGTTACCTCTCTTATTAGAGCTGACATCGCCGTAGCCATATCTATGGCGTCGACCTCCGGAAGGAAAAAGCTCCAGGATAACTCTACCTATCGTGGATAAACATGAAATGCCATAGGTCATGGAAACCAAGCGCATATTCATGGCCATATCTCCATTGAGAATATGGCTAAATTCATGAGCAATCACTCCTTGCAGCTCATCTCGATTAAGCCCTTTTATACATCCCTGAGTGACTCCAATGACTGAGTCGTTGGCCTCAAAACCAGCCGCAAAGGCATTGATCCCCATTTCTTCATCCAGAACATAGACCTCGGGCACAGCCATTCCAGATGCAATAGCCATTTCTTCGACAACATTAATTAGCTTTTTCTCTTCAAAAACATCTGTGCCGGGATTTACCAGCCTTCCGCCTAAAAGGGTAGCCACATAGCCACCCCCCTTAGATACTTGATGCATCTTAAAACAAGTTCCCATGCAAATAATGATACCTGTTATTAAAGATGTGATTAAGAATAACTCTGGATCAAATAACCAATAGCTTCCCCCCCATACCAAGTCATCATAATAGGATACACTTGTTCCAAACAATGCCTCACTAGGTTCTGATTTTTCAGTAGCAATAAAAGGCACATTGGTGAAAAACTCGCTTACGGCAATGATCAGAAAAACAATCGCAAAATAAAAAGCTATGACGGTCGTTACGATTGCTAAAATAAAATAAATGACCAGGGTTTTGCTGTTTTTGATCGCCTGGTCTTGCCTGGAAAAGAAATCCATGGTGAGTGTCGATTACCTTAGAGCCATTAAGCTCAATGAATACCTAAATCAAGATGCCTTGCCAATTATTCCATAGACTCTAGTCGAAGGAAACTTTAGGAGCTTCTCGCTCCCGATCATCCGTAATTTCAAATGGCTTAGCCGCTGTGAAGTTAAACATGCCTGCAAACACATTATTAGGAAAAACTTCTATTTGAGTGTTAAACAACATCACAGCATCATTGAAAGCTTGACGCGCAAAAGAAACTTTATTTTCCGTGGATGTCATTTCCTCAGAAAGCTGCATCATATTTTGGTTAGCCTTAAGATCTGGATAAGCCTCCATCACAGCAAAAAGTCTTCCTAGCGCTCCAGTAAGAGCCCCCTCAGCCCCTGCTAAATTAGCAATCGCTTGAGAATCTCCTGGGTCCGCTGCCGCCTTTTGGTTGGCATTTGCTGCAGCATTGCGCGCTGATATGACGGCTTGCAAAGTCTCTCGTTCATGATTCATGTAGCCCTTTGCCGTTTCCACGAGATTTGGAATTAAGTCGTAGCGCCGTTTGAGTTGAACATCAATCTGAGCAAAAGCATTTTTATAACGATTTCTTAGAGCCACCAGCTTATTGTAAATGCCAACAATCAATATACCTGCCACGACGACCCCTATAAGCAGAAACCCCATCAACAAAATAGCTAAAAGTAGTATATCCATAATTTACCCCAAGAGCGTATATACTTATCAATACTCATCATATTATAAAAGATAATAATATTTGTAAGCACCTTGCACAGCCCTCTAAGTATCACCAAAAGACTATGAATAAGGCTTCGCTCATCCTTAATGACTGAGACCTACCGAAATATGTCTCAATGCAAAATCGTGTATCACACAATTATTTCGAGAAACATTTGATAATTTCCTGCTGGGACGCTGAAAGCACTCGTCGGCGCATCCAGTAAAGGTGAATCTCTCGAAAATAAGGCTTTTTGGCCAGTGAACGATAAACGACTTTACGATGCTCATGAAAATCAACAGCCATCTGCGGAATAAAGGTAAACCCCAAACCGAGCTCGACCATTCCCAATAACGTATCAATCTGTGAACTCTGAATAGTCACATCTGCCTTGATACCAGACGCCTTGCAGTAGCTTTCACTCTGACGTGACAGGCAATGCGCATCCTGCAGTAACACAAGTCGTTCGCTTTTCAATTGCTTCAGTTCGATCTGTTTCAGTCTGCAGAGTGAGTGTCGCTGTGGTAGGGTTAAGAGTAGTTCATCCCGCATCAACAAATGATGATCCGCATCTCCATCGATTTTGGTGGGAGGGCTCATCAGGGCAAAATCGATACCCCCGTTGCGCAAGCGCTCGATCAGAGATTTTGTGGTGTCCTCCACCAGTTCGTAATGAGCTTCTGGATAACGCTTGGTGATCCGCTTAAGTATATCGGGCAGAAGATAAGGAGCGATGGTCGGAATGGCTCCAATTCGTATGGGCCCCTGAATCCCTTTTCCACTACGATCAATGAAATCACGGGTCGATTCGATCTCAGCCATAATGGCTTTGGCATAGGGAAGAAATTCCTTACCCAGCTCGGACAAAGTAACGCCATCGCGTCCCCGCAGAAACAGACTGCCTCCAACTTCATCCTCCAGTTTGCTGATCTGTTGACTCAGCGAAGGCTGCGATACATTTGAGCGATCGGCCGCTTTAGAAAAATTGCCGCTACGTGCCAGTTCCAGAAAATAACGGATACGGTGAAACTCCATACCTATAGTTTATACCTATATGACGTATTATATCAAAGTATTATACCTATAGCTGAATCTATGTATTTTTAAACCAACAGCGAAAACTTTTTACACATAACTCAACTCAAACATCTACAAACTATGTCAGAAACTATATCCAAATGCCCCTACACAGCAGCTATGTCATGGCTGAAAAAATTTCAGTCTTTTTTCAGTGTTAAATCCACCGATGCAACCCACCAGTTCGACAATTCGGAAACGAAGGAAGAATCAAGCAGCCCTAAATCAGCCAGCACCAGCGAATGCCCCTTCCTAAACGGACGTGCCAAAGGAGCACTGAGTCCAACCGCAGGTCGTGGCACCAACAACCGTGACTGGTGGCCCAATGCCCTCAACCTCGGCATATTACGACAGCACAGCACCCTATCCAACCCCATGGCATCTGACTTCGATTATCGTGAAGAGTTCAAGAGTCTTGACCTCGAAGCAGTCAAAAAAGATCTCGTAGAACTCATGACCGACTCGCAATCCTGGTGGCCCGCCGACTACGGTCACTACGGTCCACTTATGGTGCGTATGGCCTGGCACAGCGCCGGAACCTACCGTACTGCCGACGGTCGCGGAGGAGGAGGCACCGGTGCGCAACGTTTCGCCCCACTCAATAGCTGGCCGGATAATGCAAACCTGGACAAGGCTCGTCTGCTACTCTGGCCGATCAAACAAAAATACGGCCAGAAGCTCTCCTGGGCGGATCTTATGATCTTAGCCGGAAACTGTGCACTGGAATCCATGCAATTCAAAACCTTTGGTTTCGGCGGAGGCCGCGAAGATATCTGGGAACCGGAACAGGATATCTACTGGGGTCAGGAAGGAGAATGGCTAAGCGACAAACGCTACAGTGGTGATCGACAACTCGAGCAGCCTCTAGCAGCGGTGCAGATGGGTCTCATCTATGTTAATCCTGAAGGACCTAATGGAAATCCAGATCCACTTGCTGCTGCACACGACATTCGCGAAACCTTCGGCCGCATGGCCATGAACGATGAAGAAACCGTTGCACTGATCGCAGGCGGACACACCTTCGGTAAAGCTCACGGAGCTGCCAACCCGGATGATCATGTCGGACCGGAACCCGAAGGGGCGGGCATTGTCGAACAAGGCCAAGGTTGGGCTAATTCGCACGGAAAAGGTCACTCCGAGCACACCATCACCAGTGGACTGGAAGGAGCCTGGACTCAAACCCCGACCCGCTGGAGCAACAACTACTTTAAGAATCTATTTGAAAATGAATGGGTGCTGACCAAAAGCCCTGCTGGAGCCCAACAATGGACTCCCCAAAATGCTGAAGATGTCATGAATGTGGTAGACGCTCATGATAAATCCAAGCGACATGCCCCCATCATGTTCACCACTGACTTGTCACTCAAGGAAGATCCAGCCTACGCTAAAATCTCACGCCGCTTCTATGAAAACCCCGAAGAGTTTGCCGATGCGTTTGCACGTGCCTGGTATAAACTGACCCATCGTGACATGGGGCCGATTTCCCGTTACCTCGGTGCGGACGTTCCCGAAGAAACCCTCATCTGGCAAGATCCACTACCACAGGCACCGACAGAAACCCTCAGCAATGATGAAATCAAAGCGCTGAAAGTAAAGATTCTGGCAACCGGCCTCAGTGTTTCCCAACTGGTCTCAGTCGCTTGGGCATCAGCCTCCACCTATCGTGGATCAGATTTTCGCGGAGGTGCCAACGGCGCACGCATTCGCCTGGAACCTCAAAAATCCTGGAAGGTCAACCAGCCTGAAAGTCTTGCAGAAGTTTTGACGGTGCTAGAAACTGTGCAAAAAGATTTCGAAGGCAACGTCTCCCTGGCAGATCTCATCGTGCTCGGTGGTTGCGCAGCGATCGAAAAAGCAGCTAAAAATGCCGGACATGACATCGTCGTTCCCTTTACTCCAGGCCGTGTGGATGCCGGTGCAGACCAAACCGATGTCGAAGCCTTTGAGCCTATGGAGCCACAAACCGATGGATTCCGCAACTATGCCCAAACGCATTTTACCGTATCCGCTGAAGAGATGTTAATCGATCGAGCACAACTTCTGAC
>JBCCWR010000025.1:0-23084 GCA_039193385.1 Verrucomicrobiota bacterium
AGCAAGCTAATCAAAAGACCCCAAAAGATATACCTTTCCCTAAATTGTAAGTAAGTCATGTTTTCTAAGACTATCCCTTAACATAAAAAAAGAGACATCGCCAGTTACAGGGGGGAACCTCAGAATGGTTATTATTTTGTAAGTTGGCGATGTCTCTTTTTTTATGTTAAGGGATAGTCTTAGAAAACATGACTTACTTACAATTTAGGGAAAGGTATATCTTTTGGGGTCTTTTGATTAGCTTGCTCCTTGCCTTTACCTTTACGCCTTTTTTGCATGAAAGTGTTCGCACTTTAAATATTTTCATTCTCTCTTCTCTTGTATTTGCCGTTGGTGCTATTGCAAAAACAAGAAAAAGGCTGCTACTGGGCATGGCACTCGGAGTTCCTTCTTTTGCGGTCAGTATTGTTGCAATAAATCTGGGCCATAAATTTCTCTTAAGTTTACACTATAGCTTATCCACGGTGTTTTTCGGCTTCGTTATCATCATCCTTTTGTATGATATTTTTATCCATAAGCGTGTGGACACCAATCAATTGTTAGCTGCCATAAGCATTTACTTATGTATCGGGGTTGTGTGGGCGATGTTATTCGGGTTAGTAAATCTATATGAACCGAACTCCTACAGTATGGCGGGGAGTGCAAGTGCAGACATAGATACAAGCAGTTTGTTGTATTTTAGTATCGTGACGCTTACGACGTTAGGTTATGGCGACATTACGCCTTTATCCGCTCCGGCCAGGTCGCTGGCGGCTATGGAAGCGCTTGTGGGGCAAATTTATCTGACTGTTTTGGTAGCGCGGCTGGTGGGGTTACATATTGCCGGAGAATCTAATTCTTCCAAATAGAAGAGAAGTCGGATGAAGTTGCTTCTTGGTCTTGCAAGGGTTGGGTCCTGTGGCAATATCGGCAGCTTGTTTTTAGTAGGACTCAAAGACGGGCTGAATGAAGGTTTGTGATGCGACACAATTTTACTCTGCAATCGGCGGAGGGGTTAAACGATATGTTTCCGAAAAGCGGAAGTATGTGCTGGAACGGACGGAAGATGAGCACATTCTTGTGGTGCCGGGCGAAGAGACAAAAATTATTTCGGAAGGCCGACTGACGACTTGCACTATCAAGTCGCCACGTATTGGAGATGAGCATTCTCGTTACCGTGTATTACTTTCTTTGCACAAAGCGCACGAGATGATTCTGAGCCAGAAGCCCGATATCATTGAGTCAGGGGATCCTTATCATTTGGGTTGGAAGCTGCTCGATGTGGCGGATCGATTGGAGATTCCACTGGTGGGATTTTATCATTCCCATTTTCCCGAGGCCTACATGAGAACGGTTTTGAAATACTGCGGCAAGTGGTTTCGAGATGTGGCTTTGGCCTACGCCGAAGATTATATTGAGCATCTCTATAATCGTTTTGATCGCACTTTGATCCCTTCGCATTTTCTTGCCGATACGCTGGCGGGCTATGGTGTGATGAATACATGTTATGTTCATCTTGGTGTCGATACGGATGTATTTAAACGCGCAAGACGTAAGCCTACACTTCGACCTGCAGGATTGGATGAGGATTGTAAACTACTTCTTTATGTGGGACGTTTAGCTGGGGAGAAGAATGTGAAAACGCTAGCTGCTGCATTTCGTTTATTACATAAAAATCAACCAGGTCATTTTCATTTGATGGTCATTGGCGACGGGGTACAAAAAAATATCATCGAGCAAGTACAGGAAGAGACTGGGCAGGTGAGTTGGATGCGTTTTTGTGAAGATAAACAAAAGTTAGCAGATTTTTATCGAGCTGCGGATATCTTCGTGCATCCCGGAGTGTGTGAAACTTTTGGTTTGGTTGCTTTAGAAAGCCAGGCTTGTGGGTGTCCCGTCATAGGTATTCGCGGGAGCTACATGGATGCGAATATTTTTGCAGGGCTGGAGCATTGGGCTGGTGAGAATACGCCTCAATCGCTGGCAGAAGCTATAGCAGCTTATGCTTTGCTCGATCTTAAGAAAATGGGGCGGGTAGCCAGTGATGCGGTACGCATGCGTTTTAGTTGGAATGATGTGTTTGATCGGGTTTGGAACATTTATCGTAGTGCTATTGCGGAGAAAAAGGAGAATTTAAGACATGGCGGCTAAAAAAGAGGTGAAGACAGAGATCAGATTTTATGAACCGAAAGACCGGGAAGGGGTTCGACATGTTTGCTGTGGGACAGGTTTTTTGGGGAAGCCGATTGATAGTGTTTTTGAGGATAGGGATATTTTTGCTGACTTCCTTACAGCCTACTATACCGACTGTGAGCCAGAATTGACTGTAGTTGTTCTCCAGGACGGTCAAGTTCAAGGCTATATTATGGGAAGCCGCTTCCCTGAGCGTCAGAAGGTCTTCGAGATGCGCATGTTTCCTTTGTTAGCTGCGCGAATTGTATGGAATTACTTTTTTGTCTACGGTTCTGCGACGCGTCGTTATATCAACTGGCTTCTTCTTAAAGGCAGAAAAGAAACGCCTTATACACCAAAAGGCATGGCACATGTGCATTTTAATTTTTTGCCTGAATACCGCAATGTTGCTCAGACGCGTAAGATGTTTGATATGTTTCTGCGAAAGCTTGCAGATTATGGAGAAGACGCTGTCTTTGGTCAGGTTGTGGGATTTGAAGATCGTCGAGGGCCGCGCATGTTTGCCCGCTATGGCTTTTCCGTCAGAGACAAGGTCGAAGTGACTAAGTTTAGTAACTATGTGGACCATCCCGTTTTTCTTTTCACCATTATAAAAAATCTTAAAGAGAATGTTGCGCTCTATGGTAACGATCTTTGGCGTGCGGGTGAGCTTGAGACTAAAAGTTGAGCATGAGTGACGAGCAAAAAAAATATCTCATCGTATCATTGCATGATTTTCATCCAGCATCGCTTGATTTAATTCGAGAGCAGATCGAAGTTTTAGAATGCCTGGGAGTGAAAAATACTTCTATCTTGGCCGTACCTAATTTTCATCATGAATCCTCTCTCTGTGATGATAAAGCGTCTCTGGCTTTTCTGGATCATCGTTATGGTCTCGGTGATGACCTTGTCTTGCATGGTTTTTATCATCAGGGCGAGCACGCGGAGCAAGATAATTTCAAAGATATTTTCTTTAAGTCTCTTTACACTGCCAATGAGGCAGAGTTTTTAAATTTAGAGGATGATGTTTTTTTGAAGCGTGTTGATGAGGGGCGTGCTTTGTGGGAAAAAAGAAATTGGGCGCTTGACGGTTTTATAGCACCAGCTTGGCTTATGCCGCATAAGAGGGATCATGATTTAGCAAATTTAGGCTTTTGCTACACGACACGTTTGGATGGTATTTATCTGCTCAATATAAAAAGAAAAATAATGACACAATCTTTGTGCTACAGCACACGTTCCATGTGGAGACGTATGCTATCCCGTCGTTGGAATCCTTATCTTCTGCATAAACTTTTGAAGCAGAATGCGAAGGTTATTCGTTTGAGTCTGCATCCTAATGATTTGAACTGGCGCATGAATCGGGCACAAATTATTCAGATGGTAGAATTGATCTTGGCGAATGGGTATGAACCCTTAACCTATGCGTCATATGCCAAGGTGTGATCTGCAAGTTCACTCAAGTTATTCTGATAAGCCTTCCGAGTGGGTGCTAAGGCAGCTGGGTATGCCTGAAAGTTATACCAGTCCTGAAGATCTATATAAAAAGCTCAAATCCAAGGGTTGTGATTATGTCACTATAACAGATCATAACACGATACAAGGCTGCTTAGATATAGCTCAGTATGATGATGTTTTTATTAGTGAGGAAGTGACGACTTACTTCCCGGAAGATGGGTGTAAAATTCATTTGCTCGTATGGAACATCACTGAAGCACAACACGAAGATATGACGGAATGCCGTTCGAATGTCTATGAGTTGGCTGAATATTTACGTGCAAAGAATATTGTGCACGGCGTGGCGCATCCGCTTTTCAGTATTAATAACAGACTGAAGGTAGAGCATTTTGAGAAGATGATTCTTCTTTTTAAAGTTTTCGAAGGACTGAATGGGACTAGGGAGCCCTTGGGGCAGGAGGTGGCGGAACTTTGTTTGAAAGCCTTGACTGCTGAGAAAATTGAACAACTTGCCCATAAACATAAGCTTCAACCGACACATGATACTCCTTGGGTGAAGAGTTTGACAGGTGGTTCGGATGATCATGGTGGATTGTATGCTGGTATTGCCTGGACCGAGGTGAATCAAGCTGCCTCCATAAATGACTTTCTCGAGCAAGTGCAGTTAAGCAACTGCCGTCCTCATGGTGAGTTGGGTGATGCTTTGCGCTTTTCAAATAGTATTTATAATGTTGTTTATTCCTATGCATCGGATCGCCTCAAGAAGACGGCCCCTACAAGCATGGAGCTTCTGGGCAAAGTTATGCAGCGGTTCATTGATGGAGAAAACCCTACAAAACTTTCTTTGTCGGAACGCATGGGCCATGTGGCAGAAATTATTAAGACGGGTAAGGCATTTGATTTTTTAAAGCCAGCCGAAGAGGATACCTCACTTAACCGAAAAATTATCGACTATTTTATGGATCCGAAAGTAAGTGGGGATCTGGATCATATTATTGCCACGGAACCAACACCTTCGCGCCGAACCTTCAGGATGGCTTCAAAGATTGCGAATGATCTTTTCTTTCGCTTGTTTAATTCATTTCTGAGCCGCCTCAACAAAGGTGAGTTGGTAGAAAGTTTGCAGCCTTTAACAGGCTTTATTCCCATTTCGATTGGGGTGATGCCCTATATTTACTCCTTCTATAGTTTGCATGGGAATCGTACCATGCTGGAAAATACGGCTAAGGAATTACTGCCGGAAATTCCACAGAGGTTGAGAAATAACAAGCGAGGCTGGTTCACAGATACGTTGGAGGATGTGAATGGTGTTGCGCGTACCATCCGCACGATGACTTTAAGTGCGCGTAAGCAAGGGGCTGATGTGACGGTGGTGACATCACGTTCCAGTCTGAGTATCAAAGATATTCCTATTATGAATTTTCCACCGGTAGGTGAGTTTGAATTGCCGGAATACAAACTGCAGAAGCTCAGTTTCCCCCCCATTCTGGATATGATTGATTATATCGAAAAAGAGAAGTTTACGGAGTGCATCATAAGCACGCCAGGCCCTGTCGGATTAACCGCGCTTGGAGCCGCCAAGCTGCTCGGTTTGCGCACATCTGGAATTTATCATACAGATTTTCCTCAGTATGTGCGCATACTGACGGAGGACAACATGATGGAAACGCTCGCCTGGGAGTTTATGCATTGGTTCTATGCTCAACTGGATTTGATCTACGTGAACTCAGAATTTTATCGTCAATGTTGGGTGGAGCGCGGTATTCCAGAACAGAAGATTAAGATTCTACCGCGCGGCCTGGATACAGAACTCTTTAATCCAAAGCATCGTGATAATAAGTATTGGAAGCAAAAAGGAGCTAAAGGAAAAGTCGCTCTTTATGTTGGTCGCGTTTCTAAAGAAAAAGATCTGGGCTTTATGGTGGATTTTTTCCGAGAGGTGAAAAAGCAGAGGCAAGATATCACTTTGGCGGTTATAGGTGATGGCCCCTACCGTGATGAAATGATGGAGCTTTTGCCGGATGAAATTTTTAGCGGAATTGTGACTGGGCAAGAATTGGGCGTTGCTTATGCTTCGGCGGATTTATTCCTTTTTCCCAGCACTACGGATACATTTGGAAATGTTGTCATAGAAGCTATGGCTGCTGGCTTGCCAACGTATGTTTCTGATATTGGAGGGCCCAAGGAGCTTGTGGGTGGCCATGATTGCTGCAAAATTTTAGCGGCAAATCAAATAGAACCGTGGAAAAATGCAGTGCTTGATTACCTTGATCATCCAGTTAGTCGAGATACCCTCGATCAAATGGCTAGCACTATGCAAAATGAGCGTAATTGGGATGGGGCATTCAAACGCTTCTGGCAAGATGGTTTGAAGCATCAATTGTCATAATTACATAGTAGTGAAGGGGTTAAACCTATTTTTGATCATATGCCAAGGTCTGTAATAGACGTGTTTTTATTGGAAAAACTTTAGAAAGTCGTTGACTTTTGGTTGCGTTTGGACAGATAATTTAGCATGGCAGATCCATCTTTACCTGAAGCGAGAAATAGACCTACTACACCGTTGGGCAAAACGCCTGTTGAACCGCCTTCGGCTGGGGCACCACAAAAGCCTAAGGTGCCTTTTCCTGCAATTGCCAAGAAAACGATAACAGTTCCAGATGGAGATGCAAAAAATATTAAAAAGGAAACGATGCGCATTAGCTTGCCTCCACGAACAAATACGGCAGGCGGTGGACCGAAGCTAGGCGGCGCACCCAAGTTGAGTGGTCCTCCTACTGGCTTAAATGTCACGCGTCCGATGTCATCAGCTTCTATCCCTGCGCCTCCCTCAGAAGAAATTACGGCTGCTTTACCTGTGCAGCAGTCTAAAAATCCAGGTGCAGCGCCTGGAGCGGTACCGCCACCACCAAGCGCACCCCCCATGGCTCCTTCTTCTATAGCAGACTCAGCAAAGAAAACAATTGTGGTTTCACGTCCAGGGCAAGCTTCTTCGCCTCCACCAGCACCTGCACCCGCCAATAAACCAATGGCACCTGCTGCGCCCAAAACAAAGGCCATACCTAAACCAGGCACGCCGCCTCTTCCTCCGCAGCCATCAGCATCTGCTGCACCGACTGAGCCAGATGATTCTACGACAAGAATTCCTCTTGGAGCGACAGGTAAGTCACCCCAACCAGGAAATGTTCCTGCACCTACTCCCGCGCCTATGCCGTCAGGAGCTCCTCCGGTACCAGCGGCACCACCTCAAGCAGGAGCTGCTGCTCCGCCACCTCCACCGCCAGCTGGATCAAAACTTCCACCAGCCCCTGTGCTTTCTCAGCAGGCTCCCAAACCACCTGTCACGCCTCCTCCTGCAGCTGCGCCGGCTTCAGTTCCTGGTATGCCTGGTGCCAAGCCTCCGTTAGGCTCTCCTGCCCCTGCTCCGGCAGTTCCACCCCCCCCTGCAGCAAAGAAGCCTCCTGTGCCAGCAGCTGGGAAGCAGCCAGTTCACCAACAAACCGCGGCAATCAAAGTTCCTTCCGCTATTGGTAAAGCACCTAAACCGGCTCCACCTACGGGTCAAATGCCTATGGCTGCCAGTGCTCCCGGTACTGCTGTTGCTCCTGGCAATGCGCCAAAACCAAGTCCAGCTCCAGCTGGTATGCCTGCATCGTCCAAGCCTATGCCGACACCTATGCCTACCGCACCAGTCCCAGCAAGTGGCGGCGGTGGTGCATCAGTTCTTCTGAATGCTGTAGCAATGGTGGCTGCCATTATTTCTGCGGCAGTTCTATATATGGCAAAATCTGGGATGATTTGATCATTCTATTTTTCTTCAAGGGATGACGCAAAATGTCATCCCTTTTTTTGTCAAATGAACTAACTTCTTATTTGGAGGTTGATTTTTTTAAAACCTGATTCACCTTATTGGCTTATGGCAAGTGATAATGTTCTTGAATTAGATAATGATGGTTTTAATGAAAACGTTCTCAAAGGAGACGGCAAAGTTCTGGTCGACTTCTGGGCTGAATGGTGTGGACCTTGTAAAATGATAGCACCTCTTCTGGATGAGATTGCAGATGCTAATGTGGGCAAAGTAAAAATAGCTAAGGTCAATGTAGACCAACAGAATGAACTGGCTACGAAGTATGATGTTCGAGCCATTCCTACCATGCTTATTTTTGAAAATGGCGAGCTTAAGGATAAAGTCGTCGGTATGACTTCTAAGTCTGCATTAGAAGATAAGCTTGGTATTGCGTAGCAACCTAAACACATTGCTTTTGTTTAAAAGCTATTTATTAGATTTAATCTGTAATATTTGACTGAGAGTATGAGATGTTCCTGATGCCAAGGTTATAGAATCTTCGAAAGCATTCACTGTTTCAACGCATACAAAGTTTTGATATTCCTTATCTCCGAGATCACTCATAGCAGCAGATTTATCAATCCAAGGGTTCCAAACCACAGTTGTATTGGAACCTTTCTTAGAAATAAGAATGCTACGCTGTCCAATGGTATCATGAATGGTGCAGGTAGCTTGCGTGTCGAGATAAATGCGATCCACTTCGGAAGAGATAGTAATGGGACCTTGCTGTGATTTGCGTTCGTATCCAGTCACTTTATCGAGGTAATCAACACCATCGAGCCCATCAATGAAGGTTTTATCAATGTCTGCAACCGTAAAATAAGTATGCAAGGCACCACCAAAAGTGAATGGTTCATGTCCAATATTTTCGGTGATCAGTGAAATATCAAGCTCAGAGCCAATGACGTAGCGGCAGCGTAATTCAAACGCATGCGGAAAGAGTTTATGTTTATGGATGGGTGCTTTGAAAATGAGTTCAACGCGGTCTTTGTCAATGACATGAAATGATTCCAGTTCCCAGTATTGCTGCCGAACAAAGCCATGATTGGGCCAATCGGCTTTATCAGGATCTGGATGAACGGCAAACCACGGCCAACATAAAGGCACGCCTCCTCTTATTCCTTTTCCTTCTTTGAAGATAGCGGACTCACTGGTAAAAATGACAGGCGAGTGGCCTGCCGGTGTCCATTCAGTGAGTGTCGCGCCAAGTAGAGCAACTTTCGCTGTAGCTAGAGGAGTCTTAACTTCTATCCAACCGTAGCCTGCGGGTTTTTCTGTCTGTAAAATTTCAATATCGTTTTCCGATAGCAATTGCTTCATAAAGTCACTCTATATAGAGGGACGAAAGTAACAATGGGAATTCAAGGTGTAAAAGTAAAGTTCTGCAGTTGACGTAAGGCTTTGGTCTGCCTGAAATACTTAGTTAATGAAGCTCGATACGAACAAACGCTATGCAGGGTTGTTTGTGCCTGTTTTTGCCATCCGAACAGGTTCAGATTTAGGAGTGGGAGATGTAACGGGACTGAAGCAGATGTTAAAATGGTCTGCAGCAAATCAATTTCAAGTTCTGCAGATTTTACCTATTAATGAAACGAGCGACGATAATAGCCCCTATAATGCTATAAGTTCACAGTCCATTGATATTACGACATTGTCCTTTCGGGAGAATGATATTCCTGGTTATGAAGAACATGATTTGGAGAAGCTGGTTTCTTACGAAGAGTTGAAGTCACTCAATGTTGGACCTGTTCAATACCGTAAAGTGAAACAACTTAAATTAGAAATATGTCGACTTGCTTTTGAACGTAATTTGAAAAACCCAGACTGGGAGCAATCTGATGCGCAATATGCATTTCAAGTTTTTCAGGAAGAGGAATCAGAATGGCTGGCACCCTATGTCGTTTTTCGTGCATTGATGGCGCGGTATGATGGAACACCTGTATGGGAGCAGTGGGCTCAAGAGCATCAGAGTCCTGAGGCTATAAAGAATTGGTTGCAGTCTGCAAATGAAGCCGATGCTATGGCTTTTGAAAAAGAATGTGAGTTTTATGCTTTTGTCCAATGGTTGCTTTTTCGTCAGTGGGAAAGTGTGCGCGTGTTAGCAGATGAAATAGGTGTTGCGCTCATGGGAGATATTCCCTTTGGAGTCAGTCGCAGTAGTGCTGATGTATGGGCGGAGCCAGATTTATTTAATCTCGCTTGGGGCGGAGGAGCTCCTCCTGAGCCTTTATTCGCTTCGGACGCTTTTACTGTAAAATGGGGACAGAATTGGGGAGTGCCTGTGTATAACTGGGACGAACATAAAAAAGATAACTACGTCTGGTGGCGGCGGCGTATCCATGCTGTAACACGTTTCTTTCATGTCTTTCGGCTAGACCATGTCTTGGGATTTTACCGCATATTTGCTTTCCCCTGGCAACCCCATGAAAACTGGAAGTATGTCGACATGGAACCTGAGCAGGTTAAAGAGCAGTTGGGTAATTTACCGCATTTTATTCCTGCATCAGATGATACAGAAGAGGGAATGAAAATGAACCAGAAGCAAGGTGAGCAATTGCTGCGTATGGTTATAGACGCCGCAGGAAGTGCGGCGATCATTGCTGAAGATTTGGGTATGGTCCCAGACTATGTTAGACCTTCATTACAGAGCTTAGGTATTAGTGTTTTTAAGATTCCGGTGTTTACGCGTCAGGAATGGGACAAGGAGTATATTCATCCCGAAAAGTACCCTTTATTAAGTCTCTCAACATTATCTACCCACGATCATCAAACTATGGGCCAGATGTGGAAGGAATGGTGGCGTTTATTTGATCGTAGTCAGGCTGAGGACTCTGTGACAGATGATGAAAAACAAAATGGGATTTACGCAAGCTGGGAGCTTTATCGAACCTTGCGCTTTGCAAAAATGGATGATCGCGAATTAATGCGTGATTTTATGCCATCAGTCCATCTCAATGTGATTCGTAGACTTATGGAATCTCAGTCTTGGATGGTTGTGCTGATGATTACAGATTTATTTAACTGGGACCTTCGCTTTAATGTTCCCGGTCCGGCCTCTGAAAGCAATTGGTCAGAGCGATTACCAAGCTCAATTTCAGAATTAAGGTTAGACGTAGAAGCAGACCGCGTACTTCGAGAAGTTCATCAGATGATTGAGGTATCAGATCGTATGGCTGAGGTTGTCGAAGAAGTTGAAATTGAGATCATTTGAGGACTCTTGTTTCTTTGACGATACGTTTTAGTTTCCTTTCGTAGTTGAATAATCTCTTGCTTAAGATCTTGGGCGGTTAGGGTTGCTCTGGAGTTTGCCAAACCAAATATAACACTAATTCGACGAGGTAGTGACTGGGGCAATTTCCAAAATGCGTAGCCGCCGTAATAGGAAAAAATAGAACCCCACAAATCATCTAGATAGAGGGGAAGAACTTTAGCACGTCCCTCTATTTTACGGATCATAATCTCGATTCCTTTTTTAAAATCGTGGAGTTCACCCGAGGTGGTTAGTTCACCTTCAGGAAAAATACAAACAACTTCTCCGTTAGCGACGCTTTTGACTACCTCACGCATGGCTTCTTTAGCGCCACTTGGAGAAACAGGAATACAATGAAAGCTTTTGAGAATAGAGCCCAGAATGGGAGTTTGGAAGAATCCGCTAAATGACATGAACCGTATGGGACGTGGAAAGATGTGTTGAATAATAAGGGCATCAACATAGCTCACATGGTTTGCTACAAGCAAGATGCCACCCTGTAAGGGAATACGCTCTCTATGATGAACTTCTAGTCGATAGAAAGTTTTTATAAAGATGCTTACTAAAGTGCGTATGCTTTGGTTGAAAAATTTATTGTGAATCAGGGGTTTGGTTTCTTTCATAGTTATGAATATGGCTCAGAATATAATATTGTTAAAATAGATAAAAATTAATTAAAAATTGATTTTATCAATGTAATATGCATGTTAATAAAATTATGAATCTGCATCATTTGGAACTTTTTTATTTTGTGGCGAAGTATGAAGGCATCGTAAAAGCTTGCCGTGAAATTCCTTATGGTGTTCAGCAACCGGCAGTGAGTTCACAGCTAATCCAATTAGAGGAAGAATTAGGATTACGGTTGTTTGAGCGCAAACCCTTTTCATTAACGACTCCGGGAGAGTATTTGTATGGATTTGTTGCACCGTTTTTTAACGGGCTCGCAGATGTAGAAGCCGAGATTAAAGGTTCCATGTCTCAGGAGATTCGACTCGCCGGTTCGAGTGAGCTTTTGCGTGATTATGCTCCGAACATTATACGTAAACTCAGAAAAAAATTTCCTGGAATGAAACTGAAATTAACAGCTGCCAGTCAGTCTCAAGCTGAGCAACTGATCCTCAGCGGTGAAGCGGATTTAGCTGTAACTGTTCTCGAAACTACATTACCCCCTGGAGTAAAACATAAAAAATTAATTGAGCTTCCATTGATCTTGTTACTTCCTAGAGAAAATTATAAAGGCATCAAAAGCGTAAGGGAATTAATGAAAGGTTCAGATGAGGCATTACCTTCATTGATCGCCTTAAGAGATAGAGAATTATTAACGCGTTTGTTTCAAGGCCATTTGAAGAAACTAAAGTTAAAGCAGTGGCTTGTGGATATAGAGGTAAACAGCTTAGATTTAGTGGCCGCTTATGTGGCGCAAGGGATGGGTGTCGGTATTTCGGCTGACATTCCCAGTAACATTGTTTCACCTCAAATAAAAACTTTACCGCTACAAGGGTTTCCCAAGTTGCCCGTGGGTGCATTCTGGCGCGGCAAGCTGCGTCCAGCCACACAAGCTTTTTATGAAGAACTTGTAAAAGTAGTTGCGAAGATCGAAGGCTGATACAGATAGATGCTCTAAGTAAATTATTCTTCAACGTCAATGCAACGGAATCCTAGCCAGGGTTCTCTCGTGTAAGGTGAAATAGCTTTGCGGCTGGCCATTGGGATCAGTCTTGGATATTCGAAGTGGCTTCCTTTGTAAATCTGCTCACCATCATATTCTTTAATAGTATATCTCTTATAAACAGTGCACCACTCACTGACGTTGCCTCCCATACATAAAACGCCCTCAGGTGTTTTATCCTCCGGAAAGGCATTAACTGGACCCGGTCCTCGGTAGCCATCTTTTTCTCCAGCTTCCACTTTACCTGGGATGGGGTTCATATCAAAACCGGTGTTGGCTTTTTCAATAATAGTCTTATCTCCCTTTTCAGGATTACCCCAAGGTAATTTACGTTCTTCAGAACCACTCGCGGCGAGTTGCCATTGAGACTCAGTGGGTAGGCGCCTTCCTGCCCAATGCGAGTAGGCGAGTGCATCAAAGTAGTCCACATTAAAAATAGGCGTATCTCTATTGATAGTCTGACCTCTGAAGGGTAATTTTGGATTCTTTATAGATTTCATGATGTCTTTCCAGTCCTTGGGAAAAAAGTTAAACTTAGTAGAAACTTGTGGTGCCAGAGCTTGATTCTTAAAATTTTTTCGAAAATAGGCGGTGGGTGATGTGTTTTTAATTTTCTCATCGTTCAGGAATTTTTCATACATCCCTATAGTGACTTCATATTGGTATATGGTGAAAGAATTTACATTTATGCTTTTGTTAGTTCCATCGATTTGCACTTTGCCTGCGGGGATGAATATTAACTCCATATTCTTTTCCGTGATTGTTCCAGGCAAAGAAACGCTACTGTTAATTAAATAGATAATGAAAATGAAGCCAAAGATGGTGGCAGCAAGTGCCGATGCTCCAAATATAATTAAAGATTTTTTTCTGGCTTTCTGTACAGCGACTTCGGCGACCTGTTTTTCCTTACGCTTGGGCATTTCTTTGACAGGAGCTAATGCAACATCGAGTTCCTGAGCATCTTGTGTTGCTCTTGCGACAGTGTAATTCTCGGATTGAAGTTTATTATAAATATCCAATATTCCTGGGTGATGCTGAATATTATCTTTGAACAGGGGGTAGATGATCTGAGCTATTTGCTGGAGCTGTTGATAAGAGTCAGCGGCGCTTCCTGTTTTTTGAGCGACAGCTGTATTACAGATTTTGATGACCCCCTGCTGGGACATGGTGATAAGATTAGTATTGAACAACTGACTTCCTATGTTGTTTGTTTCAAAGTGAAGGAGCACCTGTGTAATAACTTTAATAATGCGCGCGATGTACCGGTCATCCAGATGAACACCTTTTGCAGTTAGGGCAGCAAGAGTAGGATCATTGACCGGTTCTGCTGCCAGAAAGGGACGGCCTACGACATCTCCACTTTCATATACAGTATATACGGCGGGATGAATATTTTGAGCCATGGCTGTGGATGTAGCGCGAAACACTTCACGGTCATTATCAGAAGCTGTTTGAGGAGAGATGGTGAGCCAGACGTTTCTATTGATACCGGGTTGAAATGCTTTGAAAGTTCTTCCCAGATGATGTTGTGTTGCGAAATCTTTTAATTGGAAGACGCCAAAGTTAGATCCACGAAGATCCTCGGCAAGAGAGCTAACCATCTCAATCAATAAAGCTTGATCGGTCCCATCTTTATAAACAGGGGCTGGAAAGAAAGGTATGATGATTTGCGACGGATCATATTGGGTGACGATCCCCCAACCCAGATTTGGGTGTGAAATCATTAAACCATAAATGTAGTCGGAGATATTGGCCTGATTCCAAATGACATCTGTTAGAATAACTCCAGAATCTACGCTATCAGCAGTAGTGGCGACTTCATCAAGGGTATTTATATGTGTAATCTGTGCACTAAATTGTGCAGCTTCTATGATCTTACGAATACGATTCGTAAACTCATTATTTTCTGTTGCGATGAATAGGGGCAGAGCCATGGAGTCTCCTGATTTCAAAAAGCTATATCATTTTTAATATCACGGGCTTAAGTTCTAGGGTTTTCAATTTTAAAATCAAAGAACGTCGACTGGCAACTCGGGAAGTAATTTCTTAATTTCCTGAACGCGCGCTCTATCACAAACTAAAACAGCGTCGTCTGTTTCTACTACCACTAAATTCTCGACACCGCAAACTGCGATGATTCTGTCAGTGGAGTAAAGAATGTTACCACTCGACTCCCGAACGACGGTCATTCCGTGAATCGTATTATCTTGGGAATCCTTCGCCAAATGATTGGGAACTGCACTCCAGGATCCAACATCATCCCAATCAAAGCCAGCTAAAGCCATAATGACTTCAGGTGCCTTTTCCATGATAGCGTAATCAACAGAAATTTTGGGTAGTTTTTCAAAGTGTTTCTGCATATAGGGTGTGAAATCGCTCGCCGGAAAACCTTCAATGAATGCAGCGAGTTCTGGTTGATGATTCCGGGCGACCTTGAGATATGAAGTTGCTTGCCAAATGAACATACCGGCATTCCACTTATAGTTACCTGAGTCGAGATAGCCTTGTGCAGTAGGAGCATCTGGTTTTTCAACAAAATTAGAAACTTTATAGAATTGTGTGCCAGAAGCTCCGCTATTGAGCGTATCTCCAGCCTTGAGATAACCAAAACCAGTAGAGGCAAAAGTTGGCTGAATACCTAGTGTAACCAAAGCAGAGCATTCTCTGGCTACAGTTGCTCCATCTCGTAAATTGTTTTGGAAAGTGTCGATATCTTTTATGAGTTGGTCAGCGGGTAATAACACAACCGTAGCATCTGGATTTTGAGCGCGCGCAATAGCTGTAGCCAGGGATGCCGCAGGTGCGGTATCGCGCTTCGCTGGTTCACAAATGATTTGCTTTGCAGGAAGCATTCCTTCGAGATCTTTTACGGTATTCTCTCGTTGTGCTTCATTAATGAGTATAAAAGTTTGTTCAATAGGAGCAAGGCCTTGCAAGCGAAGAACCGTTTGCTGAAGAAGACTCTTGTCAGAAAAAAGTTTGAGTAAATGTTTAGGCGTTTTTTTGCGGCTCAAAGGCCAGAAGCGTTCCCCCGAACCTCCCGCCATGATGAATACAAAGAGATTAGTGTCATTGGGCATGGCTCTATCAAAATGCCAGTCTTACGATGTAAGTACAAGTAGATTAATCTTGGGATGTGTTCTTGATTAAGAGCTGCGTAATTTGTGAGGCCGCATATCCGGCACCGAAACCATTGTCAATGTTAACCACAGTTATGCCGGAGCCACAGGCATTAAGCATACCAAGCAGTGCGGCCAGACCTTGGAAATTCGCGCCGTAGCCAATGCTGGTTGGAACTGCAATGACAGGCACAGCTACAAGGCCAGCAATCACACTGGGCAATGCACCTTCCATACCCGCAACAGCGATTATGACATCTGCTTTATCCAAGATATCTTGTTTAGCAAGTAATCGATGGATCCCGGCAACGCCGACGTCATAGACACGTTCGACTTTATTGCCATAAAACTCAGCCGTTACAGCAGCCTCTTCTGCAACCGGCAGGTCTGAGGTTCCAGCGACACAAATGCAAATGGTTCTTGGGTTAGAAGGTATGTTGCTTTCCGTGTCGTCAAGGCTCATGGTGATACATAGGGCATCGCCGTGGTATTTGGCATACGGGTGCTTTTGTTTGATGAAATCATATACGTCTTGAGAAGTCCGAGTGATCAGAACAGCTTGCCCTGCTTCAAGTAGAGCATTTGAAATGCTATTAATTTGTTCTGCAGTTTTACCTTGTCCGAAAATGACTTCAGGACGTCCACATCGTCTAGCTCGGTCGAGATCTACTGTGGCAAAAGGAAGATCGGCTTTGGTTGGTTTATGATCGGGATGACTTTCTTTCGAACTCATAAAAAAGGACTATCGTGATTATTAGTTAGGTATAGAATATTTGTCTCATGCTGACGATTTCAAATTTGAGTAAGGCTTTTGGAGGCCGCGAATTATATAGAGAGGCTAGCCTACAGGTAAACCGTGGAGAATGTATTGGTCTGGTAGGGCCGAATGGGGCAGGTAAATCGACATTGTTTAATATTATGTTGGGGCATGAGTCTGCGGACACAGGAACCATTAGCATCGAGCGGGGTATAGACATTGGTTATCTTCCTCAAGAGACAGCACCTATTGATGATGAAACAGTTTTAGAACTTGCGCTTAAGCTTGAGGAAGGTGGGTTGGGGGCAGCTTATCAAACGATGTGTCAATGTGAGCGCAGAGGGGAAGAGGAATCTGAGCCATACCATAACGCACAAGAGATTTTTTTGGAGTGTGATGGCTATCGACTCGAAGCGAAGGCCAAGAAAATACTTAATGGATTGGCTTTTAAAGAGGATGCTTTTGTTCGTCCTGCACGCGAGTTGAGTGGAGGTTGGGTTATGCGGGCACATCTGGCGCGTCTTTTAGTCATGGAGCCAGATCTATTGATGCTTGATGAGCCAACCAATCATCTCGATCTTGAAACAGTAGGCTGGTTTCAAAGTTATCTCAAAAATTATGCCGGAGCTTTATTGCTTATTTCTCACGATAGGGAATTTCTTAATGATATGATAAGTCATGTCGTGGCGATTCGTCATAAGCAGGTCAAGCGTTACAAGGGAAATTATGATGATTACTTGGATCAGCGTGAAGCAGAAGACGCACAGCATGAGGCGGCTTATAAAAATCAACAAAAAGAGATGCAGCGTATCCGTCAATCTGCGGAAAAATTTCGAGCCAAAGCACGCCGGGCTTCGCAAGCACAGTCAAAGTTAAAAGCTCTAGATCGTATGGAAAAGTTAGATGCTCCATTGAAGGGAGATCGTGTGATGCGTTCATTTTCCTTCCCACAACCTGAGTCTAGTGGACAAGTTGTTTGCACACTTGAGAATGTTGATTTTGCCTATGGTAGCCATCAAGTTTATCAGGGGCTAAATATTGAAATTCAAAAAGGACAGAAGACAGTTTTGGTAGGGCCCAATGGTGCTGGTAAATCCACACTGCTTAAGTTGATGGGCAAAATGCTGGAGCCACAAGCTGGTCAGCGGCGGATAGGTCACCATGTTCATGAAGGTTACTTTGCACAGCAAAGAGCAGAAATGTTTAGTAGTAGTCGTACCGTTCTTGAGGAAGCTATGGATCTATCCGGAATTGTATCTGAGGAAACGGCTCGAACAATATTAGGAGCTATGCTCTTTTCAGGTGACGATGCTTTTAAGACGGTGGGTGTACTCAGTGGTGGTGAAAAAAGCCGACTTGCTTTAGCTAAACTTCTTCTCGATCCACCGAATTTTATGTTGCTTGATGAGCCCACAACTCATCTGGATTTAGATAGTGTAGATTCGCTTATTAGTGCATTGAATCAATATGAGGGCACCGTTGTTTTTATTAGTCATGATGTTCATTTTATACGAAGTGTAGCAGAAACTGTTTGGCATGTTCATCACGGAAGCGTTACGTCTTATGCAGGAAATTATGATTACTTTTTAGAAAAAACAAATGCAGTCGATGCACGTCATGCCATTGTGCAGAGTGGTAGTAAAGAGAGTGATGAGGCAGAAGTGGAGGTGTTAGCAGACAATGCCAACACCAAACGAAAGTCTAAGGAACAAAAACGGCAGGAGGCAGAGCAACGGCAGGTGCGTAGCAAACAAAAGAAACAGCTAGAGCAAAAAGTTGAAGAATTGGAAAAGAAAGTCGTGCAGCTGGAGATTAGTCAACGCACTTTGCTCAAAGAAATGCAGCAACCTGAGACTCATAAAGATTCTGAGCGTATGAAGGAGATAAATGTTGAACTCAAAGATGTTCAGGAAAGACTCTATATGGCGAACACAGCTTGGGAACGAGAGAGTGAAGTGCTTATGGAGATGTTGGAACAAGATTGATTTTGCGTGTTGAAGTATGGCTGATTCGAGCTAGTGATCAGGTGTGGTTACCTTAACGGAACTTTTGATGCAGGATGCCGCAAGTGGCAGCAAAGACTCACTGGAATTTCAACACGTTTATGTTCAGTTAGAAACAGTCCGTTCGGATGTTACAAAAAGTAATAAGCCTTATTTTGAGTTAACGTTAGTCGATGCCACTGCGAAATCTAAAATTAAGATTTGGTCAGACACAGCCGCTTTCGAATTCTGCAAGTCCTGTCAGGTTGCAGAGTCTTGTGAGCTAGAAGGACGCTTTTTTGTTAATGACTTTGGTCTCAATGTGCTGGAGCCGCGTTTGCGTCGCCTGTCAGATGAAGAGAAAGACGCTTTTTTTTCAGGGACTGCTGAACAACAGCAACGTATAGAGATAGACTGGGCTTATGTGACGGGAGTGGTTGAACAGATGGAGGATTCCAGGCTTCGTCTGGTGACCTCGCTGGCATTACAGCAATTTGAAAAGAAATGGAAAAGAGCTGCTGCAGCGCGCAGTTATCACCATGCCAGACGTGGTGGCCTTATCGAACATACGTCGCAGATGATGCGATGTGCTAAAGCTTTAGCTCCGCTTTACCAAGAAGTTCATGAAGATCTGCTTTGTGCAGGCGTATTATTTCATGATATCGGCAAATTAGTTGAAAATGATCTTGGCGCAGAAGGGTTCGCTATTCAACAGACACGCACCGGAGAGCTCATAGGTCATATATCAATCGGTATCGAAATGGTTAATAAGCTTTGGCATGAAGCTGAACAGAGTGAACCTGAACTTTTTAAAGAAGCTCAGCCTTCATCACTTGTCTTGCGTGACTATCTTCTGCACTTGATAGCGAGTCATCATGGAGAGATGGCTTTTGGTTCCCCTGTTATACCTAAAATGCCCGAGGCTTGGTTGCTGCATTACATTGATAACATTGATGCGAAAATTGAAATATTACGCGGTAGTTATGCCAGAGGGATGACAAACGATGCCGGTTTTTTTGAAGCGCAACGTCCGCTTACAGGTTTTATAGCCAGACCTTTAAATGAGCTGACAGGCCAAAATGAGCAGGAATGAGATAAGAATGAGCTTCTATGTGAGATCCAAGATAAGTTGGACCCAATCAACATTTCAAAGCGTATGTTATTTCCAGGTCTTGATGTGCTCAGTCTCTGGTTAAAAAGACGCTAAAGCTTGGTGGCTGTTAAAAGATGTAGCGGTGAATGATAATGAAATGAAAAGTGTATGCGTTTATTGTGGGTCGAGTGATCATGTGGATCATGTTTTTAAAGAAGCTGCGCGTGCTTTGGGCGTAGAGCTTGCGCAAAGGCAGATGCGTTTGATTTATGGCGGAGGGAACATTGGGTTGATGGGGGTAGTTGCAGAGGCTGCGATCAAGCAGGGAGGGCATGTCATTGGTGTCATTCCAGAATCACTCATGAGCCGTGAATTAGGACATCGAGATATTACCGAGTTACATGTTGTTAATTCTATGCATGAGAGAAAACAAATGATGGCTTCGTTTGCGGATAGTTTTATTGCTATGCCAGGTGGCATCGGAACATTGGAAGAGTTGTTTGAGATTTTAACTTGGGCCCAACTTTCCTTTCATGACAAGCCGATTGGGTTGCTCAATGTGGATGGCTATTTTGATTATTTATTAAAATTTCTCGATAAGATGGTTGGGTGTCGCTTCATAACGCAAGAGCATCTAGATTTGATGAAAGTAGAACAAGATGCATCTGCTCTGTTAGATCAAATTTGCTCACAATAAAAAAGCGGCATTTTAGTGCCGCTTCTTAAAATAACGTCTATACCAATTTGATGATTACATCCCCATAATGGAATAACCACAGTCAACATAAATAGTTTGGCCTGTAATCGCTCGACCGTATTCGCTGGCTAGAAAAACACCTGTTGCACCAAGTTCTTTGAGCTCAACATTACGCTTTAGAGGCGCATGTGCTTCATAGTGTTTGAGCATACTGGTAAAACCAGAGATGCCGCGCGCTGCTAACGTGTTGACAGGTCCGGCACTAATGGCGTTTACGTTGATATTTTTTGAACCAAGATTATCAGCGAGGTAGCGTGTGGATGCTTCAAGTGATGCTTTAGCAACACCCATGACGTTGTAGTGCGGAACTACTTTTTCAGCTCCGTAATAAGTCATACAAACGATGCTGCCTCCGTCTGTCATCAGAGGTGCCGCTTCACGAGACAAACCCACAAGTGAGTATGCACTGATGTCATGTGCGGTGGCGAAGGCTTCGCGTGAGGTGTTAATAAATTCTCCCTCTAATGCTTCCTTAGGCGCAAAGGCTACAGAGTGCAGCATAAGCTCTATCTTATCTGTTTTTGTTTTAACAAAATCAAAAAACGATGAGATCTCTTCATCCTTTGTAACATCACAAGGAGCGAGGGCGGTATCATCTCCAAAAGTGGAAGCCAGGTCCTCGACGTTATCTTTCAAACGTTCTCCCTGATAGTTAAAGATTAATTTTGCACCAGCTTCTGCCCAAGCTTGGGCGATGCCCCACGCAATACTGCGACGGTTGGCAACTCCAAATACAACACCAGTTTTTCCTTCAAGTGGTCGATTACTCATAGGCGAGAAAACTGCAAGAAGGCTTGAAAAATGTAAAATGGAAAATATCAGGCCTTGATCCAGCGAGCACGATAGAAGGAACGACCTTCGGAGATGAACGCCTTTTGGAAGTCTGTGAGTGGGTCTCTCTGCCAATCCCAAAGCTCGATACGTCTCCATGCGGTAGAAGATTCTAAAATTTGAAAAATTTCTTCAGTCCATTGAAAATACTCTTGGTGATCGGTTGTAAAACGTAGTTCCCCATGAAATGCTAAGGTTTGAAGAGCTTTTAAGAGAAATTCTGTCTGCATAAGTCTTCGCTTGTGATGTTTCTTTTTGGGCCACGGATCAGGGAACATAATATGAATAGTTTTAAGTGACTGGTATGGACAAAGTCGTTCAATGACATAAGTTGATTCTAACTGAATGGCGCGTAAATTAGCCAACTGGTGACGAGATGCACCTTTGATAATTTTCCTGATGCGTCCACGTAGTCTTTCAATGGCGATAAAATTGACATGAGGATTTGCTCTAGCACGCTCTAGAATAAAGCCCCCATCTCCAGCACCTAGTTCGATTTCAATAGGGTAGTTGTTTTGGAAAATTTCCTGCCAGTTGTACATTTGTAAAATGTCAGCCGAACTGAGACTATACCTTGGGTCCACTTCAAGTTCTGGATCTATTTTTGTCTTGGCCACTAAGAATGATAATACGGATTTATGAAAAAATTTGAAGGGCTAGAAAATAGAGACATTAACCTTCAGGCAACTTCGCCTGCTGCGTGACCGCTAGCCCAGGCCCACTGAAAATTATAACCTCCAAGCCAACCGGTTACATCGACGACTTCGCCAATAAAAAAGAGGCCTGGAACATTCTTAGACTCCATCGTTTTTGAAGAAAGTTCACTGGTATCAATACCTCCTCGTGTTACCTCAGCCTTGATATAACCTTCGGTTCCGCTAGGAGATATTTCCCAATTTTCTAACTGTTGTGTTATATGAGCCAAGCGATTTTTTGATATGTTGATGAGTTTGCCATTCACTTGATTCATTTGACACCAGGTTCGTGAAAGGCGCTTGGGAAATTTCATGCTAAGAAGATTTACAAGATCTATGGAACTAGCAGAATTTTTATCTAAAAAAGCATTCGCATCATTATCCGGAAAGAGATTCATACGGATTTTTTCATCCTGCTTCCAATACGATGAAATTTGCAAGATGGCGGGCCCACTTAATCCGCGGTGTGTGACTAAAACATTCTCGCGAAAAGTCCTTTTGCCACAGCCCACGTTGGCCTCAAATGCGACCCCACTCAATTCTTCTAGGTGTTGCATATATTTGTCATCTAAAGTAAGTGGCACAAGTGCGGGTTCTGGTTTGACCATTTTTAGTCCAAATGATTTTGCAATCTCATAGCCAATGGCCGATGCCCCTAATTTCGGGAAAGACAATCCACCTGTAGCGACAACAACCGATTTGGCCAGGTAGGTTGCTTTATCCGTTATGACCTCAAATTTTTCAGGTTTTCTTACTTCTAAAACCTTAGTGTTAAGGATAATGCTTACTTTTCTACCCGCACACTCGCTTTGCAGCATATGAACAATTTGACGTGAGCTTTCTTTGCAAAACTGTTGTCCAAGTTTTTTTTCGTGATAGGCGATCTGATGCTCTTCTACCAGTTCGATAAAATCCCAGGGAGAATAACGAGCTAGAGCTGATTTACAAAAGCTCGGATTGTTTGAGATATAATTATCCGCTGTAGTATGGATATTCGTAAAGTTGCAGCGTCCTCCTCCGGAAATGAGAATTTTATTTCCTATACGACTATTATGTTCCAGCACAGCAACCTTGCGTCCACGCTCTGCTGCTGCAATAGCACACATGAGGCCGGCACCTCCAGCGCCAAGTATAAGCACATCAAATTCATTCTGTTGATTATGGAGCATTTTCTATTTTGCAGGGGAAACCCATGGATTATTTTTGACAGAAAAACGCCAAAGGTACTTGGAATGTTTTCCTGCATAATGGACTCCCACACGTGTTCCTTGGCGAATCTGGTTGGTTGAAAATGTAATATTATGATCCTCGATCCATATTTTATTACCCGTTAAGTTGGTTCGGTCTAGATCTTTGGTGATGCCTAATGCTTGACTCAGTGTGCCCGGACCTGCGGTTAGCCGATTTTCCATTCTTTTCATCTTTCGCCGTTTAAGCATTTGTTCTTGTCCATGCAATGGCTCAATAGCGCGTAC
>JBCCWR010000026.1:0-22312 GCA_039193385.1 Verrucomicrobiota bacterium
CCAGTTTGATCGAGCTGATTTTTACGCCGATGGAGTCTGAGAATTCTTTGTCCACTGTTTTTTGGATTCCTGCGTCTCGCACAGCAGAGCAGAATAGCCTGGTTGCAGAAGAACAGGAGGAACCTGTAGATGATGTAAGCGTTCCTGAAGATACAGGTGCTAATGTTAATCCTGAGAATACGCCGCAAAATTAATAAGTATGAAATGGGTTCGAAGAGAAAATTCTAGCAAAGGGTCGATGCTCATTTTAGTGCTTTGGGCTGTGGCCTTTTTAAGTTTTCTTATTATAGAGGTGATTCGTCAGGTGAATGTGGATCTTGATATTGCTGTGGCTCAGGAAAAGAATTTTCGCGCTTTGCAATTAGCGGAAAGCGGTCTGGCCTATGGCTTGCATTCCAATATCGAAGATAATGACCCTATCCTCGATCAGCAAATGAATGAACTGGAGTCCTTTAAAGTGACGCGAGGTAGTGAAAATGGGCGTTTGAATATCAACGAGATCCTTAAAAGCGGGGACACGACCCCCTTGGTCAATTTTTTTGTTATTCTAGAGCTAAATAAAAGTGAATCCGACGCCGTCATTGATGCCTTACTCGATTGGGTCGATGGGAATGATCTTGCTCGATTGAACGGCGCAGAGGCCGAAGATTATGAAGAGGCGGGTCGACGTAAACTACCGCGCAATGCCTTTTTTCAAACTGTCGAGGAAATGAGTTATGTTATGGGTTGGGAACGTGTGATGGAGTTGAATCCAAACTGGATGGATCATTTTACGGTCTATGGTGATGGCAAGCTGGATCTCCTGGAAGCTTCCTCGCTCTTGATTCAGTCGACGTTGGGTCTGCCAGAAAGTCAGGCTGAGTCTTTTATTTTAATGCGTGATGGTCCTGATGAAGAGAAAGATACCGAAGATGATTTTGATTTTCAGGATAATCTGGAGTATGTACTAGATGCGTTAGGTTTGTCGGGGGATGACAGAACGCTTGCTTCTGAAATAGTAACAATCAGTGGTAATATAAAACGCATCACAAGTGTGGGCAAAGTGGGAGATTTTGAGCGAAAACTTGTTGTCGTAATTCAGCCTGAGTCGGGTAATAATAATCGTTCTGCAAATCGGTTTGAATTTTTATCATGGCGAGTCGAGTAGATACAGCAACTGTAACAGATCTGGTACTGCCGTTTAATAACAGCTGGGAACTGTGGCGTCTTCGTGATGACCGTGAGGGCGGTTCAAAAGCGGAGTATATTTCTACGGTTGAAGATCCGTCTAAGTTCAAAGCAAATACCAAACCTGTTTTTTGTATTCCTCTTCAGTATGTCAATTGTCTTCCTCTGTGGATTTTAACCAAAGATGAGAAGCTGATGCCAGATATGGTGGACCTGCAGATGGAGAATCGCGGTATTCTCTCCTTCAGAGATAAAGCCCCAGTCTATGATTATAAAGTGATCCGACAAACGGATACGAAGACGCTTGTGATGGGAGTTTCTTTGGATGATAGTTTTCCTGCAGAGTGGGAGGCTACATCCATCAATCGTTATGATGTAAGTGTTTCTCATTACAGGTTCCCGGAGGATCAATGGACTATCTGGAAAGAATGGGGCAAGTATGTGGCCGTGCTTAATGTGGGTGGCTCTATTGTCTTCTTTCAGGCACTATCCATACAGGAGATCGACGAGAATTTTATTTCTGAGCTAAGGTGCATCAATCTACAGCTTTTTTCTGAAGGAGTCAGCTTGCAAAATCCTCCCATTACTTTCTGGACAGATCTGACTCCCGATGAAAAGCAATTCATCGAAGAGGCATTAAAAACAACCATCATTCATGCGGAACGTCCTCAACCTCATTTTAGTAAAGACTTTTTCAAGCTGACGCCGTCTAATGTTTCTATACAAAAAGCTGTCGGCAAACGAAGACAGCAAATACGGAATATGGGTATAGGGCTGGTGGCCATGTATGCGATGGCTTTAGCCCTGCTGGGAGGGTATCTTTTTATGAAGAATACGGAGATTAATAAGATGAAGACACAAGTGGATCAGACCATGCCTATTGTCGATAGTATTGAGGATGCCTCAATGCAGTGGAGCTATATGGCACTTGCGTTGGAGCCGGACCTGAACCCCTTGTATGCTTTATTATCCGCCACACAAGTTATGCCCAAGGAAGGCGTTCGCATGACCTTTTTTCAGCAAAAAGATTTTACATTGATTATTCAAGGAGAGGCTCGTAATGCGCCTACAGCCACCGCTTATGTAACTCAGCTTAAAAAGGCTGATTCTTTTTCAGGCTATGAGTGGAGTGATAAACCTCCCTCGGAACTACCCAATAGAACATGGCGTTTTAATATAACAGCGAAACATCCCTATGCCCCAACTGAAGAAGAGTGAAAAACGACTACTGATCGTATTCATAGGACTAATTGTCGTATTAGTTAATATATCGGTTATAGAATCGATGTTTGCTTACAATAATAAATTGGAACAGCGTAAGTCTAGCTATGAGCTCAAGTTGAAAAAAGCCGATCTTTGGATGAAACAGAAGGACTACTGGTTGACGCGCCGTGCATGGATTTCAGAGCACAAGCCCGAGTTTGAATCTTCTATGGATGCCACGAGTAGGCTCTGGCAGTTTGTAGAAAACAGAGCCAATGATAATCAATTAATGATCATGTCCAAGACGCTGCGAAAAAGTGAGCAGCAGACAGCGTATCATGAAATCTCCGTAGATCTGAAAGCGACCGGCTCTATGGAGGCCATCTGCAAATGGGCCAACGATGTCAGTGACCCGGCGTCTTTTTATGTTTTTAAGGAATTAACCCTGAAACAGACCAAAGAACCCAATAAACTTGAAGTATCTGCTATCATTGCACAATGGTGCGACGTTAAAGATGTCATTGCGGTATCCGAGAATTAATAGAAATCCATGAAAAGCGTTTTACATAACAAATCTATTGGTTTACTTACGGCAAAAGTTCTTTTGTTGGTAGGAACACCATGGATTTCTCTTTATGCGGATACAGAATTGCCCGCTAAAGGAAACATTGCCTCCTATGAACTACTGTGGAAAAACTCACCCTTTGAGCGTCTAGCCCTTCCGGAAACGCAGGCTGGTGTACAAACGGATTATATCTTAGTAGGTTCTGCCGGTAATGATAAAGAGCGTCATGTCATCGTGCTTAATAAAAAAGATCAGAAACGTCATCTTATTTCCAATACTTCAGATGATGATAAAAATAAACTTTTAGCCTATAACGCTAATACCGAACGCACCAAAGTAACCGCACGTGTTATGATCAACGGTAGTGCCTATACCGTCAGTTATGATCAGAAATACCTGCAATCGGGACCTAAACTTCCGGTTAAAAATATTGCCTCATCAAGAACATCAAGTAGACCAAGTCCTGTCGCAAGAAAACCAATTGTTAATCGGCCGACGATTCCTAAAACACCCACTCGGCCGACCAATGCTGAGCAGAGTGAAAATCAGAACCAACCAAGACCTGTTGTCAGGCCTAGAATTATCAGGAAATAGTAACTTTTATGAAAATTTTTTTATTATGCATTTTTTCATTATTGGTTGTGTCTACAGTTCAGGCGCAGCCTGGAGTAAATGATCAGCAACTCGTTGATCTGGATTTCCCCAATGCTGATATTGAAACCATTCTTCTTACATATGAACAATATACAGGGAAGCACGTTATCCGAGACGCAGGGCTTGCCGGGGTCAAGGTGACGGTTATTTCAAATCCTGTTAGTAAATTGACGAAAAAAGAAGCTATCGAATTGATTGAAGCTACGCTGCTGCTCAATGGTATATCGATTATCGCCATGGATGATAAAGTGATGAAGGCTCTCAAGGATAAAAGCCCTCTCGGAGAAGGGATCCCCCTTTACACAGAGCCCAAGGCCATTCCTCTAGGTGATAAAGTGATCAATTACTTTATGAGTTTTTCATATATTAGTGTAGAAGGGGCGCAAAGCATTTTACAAAACACCACAGACTTTAATACAAACTTCACACGCATGACAGCTATACCCGATTCCCAGGCCATGATTTTTAGTGGAAAGTCGGGCATTATCAAAAAGCTCATCGAGATAAAAGAGTTGATAGACGTTCCACCGGCAAAAATGAAAACAGAGTTTGTCAAACTGGAACGGGCAGACGCAGAAAATGTAACAGAGATTTTATTGAAGATTTTTGAAGAGACACGCACCACCACCACAACAAGGCGTCCCACTCCTACCCCAAGAACGACTTCACGTACGAGCAGTAGTCGAACGAACCCTGTCTCTACTGTGCAAAGTGTCACCGCATCACCCACCCAGATTGGCGATGAGACGAAGTTGATTCCCGACGGAAGGACCAATCGTATTTTAGTCATCACGCGTCCGGTGAATTTTGAATACATTAAAGGCCTTATAGAAGAATTGGATTCGCCTAGTGATGATATAACTCCCTATGAACGTTCTCTGAACTATGTTTTGGCCACGGATGTAGTGGGTATTCTGGCAGATATTCTGGCAGAGCCGGAATCTTCCGGTTCCGGTACTACGACAAGTAACACAACAACCCGAACAACCAATCAAACTAGCTCTAGTCCAAGTAGCGGCTTATCATCGTCTACAGGTAGTGGAACAAGAAGCCTGCAGGCAGAAACAGTGCCTGATGCGCCTGAGGCTATCATTGTCGGCAAGATCAAATTAATCGCCGATAATCGGGCAAATTCCATTATGGTGATGGGGCCGCCTGAAAGTGTGCAGCGTGCCTCCAAGATTCTGGACAAGCTGGATCGACGTCCACGCCAGGTTTTCTTAAATACCGTACTGGGAACTTTGAACGTTACGAACAACTCGGAATTTGGTATTGATATTTTTCAAAATTTTCTGGGAGGGGATACAGGTGCAGCAGCAGCTTCGCAGAATACGGGTATTGGCGGAACAGATCCGCTTTCTCTCATTTCCCCGGAAACCATTTCAGCTGCCCTAGGATCTGCCGGTGGGCTCACGGTATTTGGTTCTGTCGCAGGTGACCTCAGTGTGTATGTTCGAGCTTTCAAAGGAACAGGACGGTTTGAGATAGCCGCTCGCCCGGCTATCTTAACGGCGAATAATAAAATTGCCAGTATATCATCGGGAAGGCGTGAGCCTGTTCCTACTTCCACGTTAACGAACACAACAAACACAGATAGCTTTCAAACAAACTTTGAGTTTGAGGATGCTGTCCTGAAATTAGATATTCATCCTATTATTAATGCGGATGGAGAAGTGACCTTGCGAATTTTGCAAACCAATGAGCAGGTAGCGGAACGTGTATCGGTAGGTGGCGTGGATGATATTCCAGTCTTTGACCAACAAGAGCTGGAGACAACCATTACGGTCCCCAATGGTTCGACGGTTATTCTTGGAGGGCTTATTCGGGAAAGTCGTAATGATAATCTAACAGGCGTCCCCTTGTTAAGTGACATCCCGCTTCTTGGGTATCTCTTCAAAAGCACAGATATAGAAAAGTCCAAAGAAGAGACTATCATAATGATTCAGCCGACGGTTTTGGATGAAGATTCAGATCTTCTGGAAAAAACAAGAATTGAGCGAGAAAAGACCTCCATTCAAGAGAATGTATCTCAAACGCCAGCTTTGACTCGCCCGGTGGCTCAAGCAACAGAACCACTGCCTCAAGATGATATTCCAATCAGAAAAGCCTTACCTATTCAGTAGTCTTTTCTTCATTTGTAAAGCAGTGCTGTGGGTTGCTCTCTTCTAAGGATCACTTTATTTTTTTATTAATCTATCCTTTATTTTGTATCCTATATATCTGTCTCGAAACTTTGGCTCTCGGGCTATCTAAGCTCTTAATATGCCTTCCTTTGCACCGAAGCTTGACTTTTCTTTTGCAGAAAACAGAGTCTGATCAAACATGACATCAGCTAATACATGGCCGAAATGGCTCTCGTGGCTACTCGCCAGTCTCGTTCTCTTTCAGATCATTGTGCTTTGCACGGCTCCGATCAAAGACGGTGATATTTTCTTTCATATGGTTTACGGGCAAACAGCCCTTGAAGAAAAAACCTTGATTGCGGATCACTCGAGATACACCTGGACTCCTGCATCAAATGATAATCTCTATTGTAACTGGTTTTCGCAGGTCTTCTTTTATCTGCTCTATTCTGCAGGTGGTTTCTTTGCTCTTTTTGCCTTCAAATATGTTGTTGCCCTGATCTTTTTTGGTCTTTTGCTCCATCTGGCCAAACTCACAGGCTCACTCAAGAATCCTATTATGTGGGCCATCGGTATTGTTGGCTTCAGTATGTCAAACCACTCTGGAGTGGTTATCAAACCGGAAGCGTTTTCTTTTATAGGAATCATGCTCTTCTGCTATCTTTGGGCCAGAATCAGGTTGTCATCCAATCAAAGTAGCCGCTTACCCTATTTTTATCCTGTTATTATGGCGATCTGGGTGAATAGCCACGGTGGCTTTATCTTTGGCGCTACCTTCCTTTTTCTAATGTGGCTTGGTGAGCAGATCAACATCTTTTTCTCTCCTCAAGAAGCGCTGCCTCGTGGAACGCGCAAACATCTCTTCATTGCATGCGTGTTATCGGCAGGAGCCCTTTTTGTGAATCCTCATGGCGCTGAATATCTCATTAACATCGCACAGGGCTTGCAGGGTTCCAGCGTCGAGGAGCTCAGGACTGTTAGTGACTACAGAACTGCTTTTTCGATTGAGGGGCATTGGATGAATCTTCCTAGCTTCCTAGTCATTGCTTTGGCCTTACTCGCCTTGGCATTGCGGGATCCGATTCGTGACAAGCGCATTAACTGGGCTGTCATTCTGACTAACCTCTTCTTTACGTTTCTCTTCTGCTACATGGTACGAACGGCCTATTTCTGGGGGGTAGTCTTCTCTTTCATGAGCCTGTACCTTCTCAAATACACTTCTTCCTTACCCATGCCACGGGCCAAGTGGATTCGTATTGGTCAGATAGCCGCTCCCGTAGGTTTCACTTTGATATTCTCTCTGGTACTTCTTTACAAAAAAACCTACCAACCAGGAGGAAATCATTGGTTTGGTTATGGTATGTCGATTCGTAATCCTCAGGACGAGGCAGAATACATCCGAGAGCATCTTTCGACCTTTAAACTGGGTAATGACTACGATTCCGGAGCTTACCTCATGTGGACACTTTATCCCGACCAAAAGCACATGATCGATCAACGCTACTTTCCTTTCAAAGCTTGGTATGCAGAATACTTCAATGCCATGAATGGAATTGGTACCAAGAAATTTATCGATAAAATGGACTGTGACATTTGGTGCATTGGTTATATAAGTAATAAAGCCATCGATTGGTTTAGAGACTCTCCGGAATGGGAACTTCTTTTTTATGGACAATCTGCTGTTATTTTTGCAAGGCATGATCTAGACCTTGAACCAGCTTCTCCGCTAGGTGGAAAAACGATTGAGAACATTCCAGCTCTTAGTTGGGCTGGCAGTCTTCTCACCTTTGCCGCCAATATAGAGGACTGGGAAGGAGCATTACGGATTTATCATGGCTTTTCTGGCAATTTCTCTGGCAGTAAGGCTGCCACAGATGCGAGGCGCTTTCTCGAAGGTTCTTTGTTTTACCGAGCTCACAATTTTGCTTTGGCTGCAGAACGGTTCACTCCTCTGGAAGGGGGGAGCAGTTTCAAGGATGACGGCATTCTCTCTAACTCTTATCTCCATACGACCGCAGATCATTGGAACAAAAACGAACTGGATACGGCATTCACCTATGCGCAGGCAACTGTCTTGGTGGCTTCGAAAAATCTTATGGCACATTACAACTATGGTGTCATGGCTGCCTTCCTCGAAGCCGATGGTGATTCCTTGAAGACAGTCAAGGGCCTTCCTAACTGGCGCAAGTCGCTGCAGATTTACGTCGACCATTTTGACAAGGTCAACAACCTTCCTAGTCAAACCTTGACTCTTGCCCATGACGTGCTCGGTGCTGGGATTAAAGAAAAACCTCAGCTGATCGAACCCCGCAAACCAGATCCGGAAAAGATTGACTATTTTAAGGGTTTACTCGAGCAGTTATAACAGTTCAGCTGTTTTCGTGTAAAATTAAATAGAATTCATAACTTTAGCTTAATGTCTTCTTTATAAATCTACGATTTTATTGACACTGATTCTCATTTAAATATAACTGTTTGTATAGGTCAGGCAATCTTGAAAAATTCTTGGAAAAACTCATTTTTTGATCAAAGAAAAATTAAAGCTGGCTTTAATTATTATAATTAACTGCAAGAATAGACATTGACTACTAACGATCAGACGAACTTTATAGAAAAGGCAAAGCGTTTTTGCGACGACTATTTAGAAGTTCATTCTAGTAAAAGAGCACTATTAGGAACCAACGAATATGCACACAGTGTAGCAGAACAGCTCGAGGTATACGCTTTTGTAGATGACTTTTCAGCACCTGGAGAATGTCTAGGTCGTCCTGTTGTAACGAGGCAGCAGCTGGATAAAGACTGCTTGGTTGTAGGGTGTTCAATAGTAGGACGTCCATTGACAGCAAGAAAACTTCTAACTGACGACGGGTTTCGCAACCTTGACTACTATGCATTTTCTCGATTCTCTAATCTGGATCTTCTAGAAATATCCTATTGGAAAGGTTTTGAAAAGGACTATCAGGACTACTATGCTGATTACCAGAATTTGAGAAAAAAATTTGCTGATAGTGAATCATTAGAGACCTTTGATAAGCTGGTTAATTTTCGTTTAACATATAATCTAGACTTCATGAATGGATTCACACGAAGAGCTGAGGATCAATATTTTGAGGATTTTCTAAGACTTCGTCAAGAAGGGGAAATATTTGTTGATGCGGGAGGTTTCGATGGGGAATCAAGCCTTGAGTTTGTTAAAAGATGTCCTAATCATCATGGCATCATCGTTCTTGAACCGGATCTAGATAATCGTAAGAAGGCACAAGGTGCACTAGATCATCTCTCACCCATTCGCTTTATAGCAGCAGGGCTATGGAATGAAAAATGTGTGCTTAAACTCCGCTCCCAAGGATCATCTTCTACTATCGCAGATGATGGTGATTACGAAATCCAAGTAGATAGACTAGATGACTTAATCGAACAACAAGTGACTTTTATTAAAATGGATATTGAAGGAGCTGAGCGCGAAGCTTTGCTTGGGGCCTCAAATACCATTCTAACTCAGCATCCAACTTTAGCAGTATGTGTCTATCATCGTGGAGATCACTATCGTGTGATTCCTGAAATTGTTTTAGGTATTCGAGATGACTATGAAATCTACCTCAGGCATTACACTGAAGGCTTTACAGAAACAGTTATGTTTTTTGTTCCGAGGGGAAAGAAATAATAAACGTTTTAAAGCCCCTATTAGTTAACAAAAAAATTCAGCTCTTATCCAAATATCTTATAAACATGTCTGAATCTTCCATTCAACTCTCAGTTGTTACGCCAGCCTACAAATGTGCGGCATGCATTGAAGAACTCTACCGAAGAATCGTAAAGATTCTTCAACCACTTGAGTTAAACTTTGAAATCATCTTTGTCGATGATTGTAGTCCAGATAATGATTGGGAAATCATTTCCCAGATTTGCCAGTCAGACGAGCGTGTCCGTGGGATCAAACTAAGCCGGAATTTTGGGCAGCACCAAGCTATCAGTGCAGGGCTTGACCATTCACAAGGAGAGTGGACTGTGGTCATGGATTGTGATCTTCAAGATCGTCCGGAAGCTATACCAGAACTCCTAGCCAAAGCAGATGAAGGATATGATGTAGTTCTAGCTCGAAGGGTTCAAAGAAGTGGGTCGCTCTACAGAAAAATTTCATCCAGATTTTTTATACTACTTTATAATTACCTTGGAGATGTTAGTGTTGATAAAGACACAGCGAACTTTTCAATTGCTTCACGAACAGTTATTAAATCTGTTTGTCGTTATCGGGAACAAAATAGGAGCTACCCTCTCATATTGAATGAGGTTGGCTTCAAAAAAGGGGTCATTGATGTCGAACATGCTCCCAGACATGCAGGGAAAAGTGCTTATAACTTTTTTAAGCTCTTCGATTTCTCAATTCAATGTATCGTGGCAATTTCAAATAAACCCTTACGACTTTCTATTCGATTTGGGTTTCTTCTGTCACTTGTGTCCATTATTTATGGCATCTACGTTTTTTGTGACTATTTTATTAATTCTGCCATTCTTGAGGGTTGGACGACCTTGGTTTTGTTAACCACTTTTCTGGGTGGCCTAGGATTTGCCAACCTGGGAATTTTAGGGCTTTATCTCGGCAAGGTTTTTGATGAGGTAAAGCAGCGCCCTTTATATGTCGTACAAAAAATTGAAAATGAGTAGCTACCCATGACCTCTGTTCGAAGACAAAGACCTTTATCTCTAGGTGTGATTGGAGGGGCTCTTGATTCTGCCATAGGCCAAACACACTATCTTGCCTCACGCCTTGATAACCGCTGGGAAATTACTGCCGCATGCTACAGTAATGATAATGAAATCAACGTTTCTACAGCTGTTAAGCAAGGCCCTGATGAGGAACGTCTCTATGCAGACTGGGAATCACTCTTAATTGCTGAAGCAGGAAAACTGGATGCTGTATTACTCCTTACCCCAACTCCTTTGCACTCTAAAATGGCAACCCGAGCTCTTGAACTAGGGCATGCTGTGATTTCAGAAAAAGCATTAGCTTCTTCGTTGAGTGAAGCTCTTTCAATTCGGGGTACCGTCAAAAATCACAGTGGGTTTCTTACAGTCACCTATAATTATAGCGGCTATCCCATGGTTCGTGAACTAAAAGAAATGATTCAGTCGGGAGAGCTGGGCACCTTAATTCATTTTCAAGTGGAGATGCCCCAAGAGGGTTATCTACGTGTTGATTCAAATGGAAATGCTCCAAAACCTCAACAGTGGCGACTGTCAGATGGTGAAATCCCCACAATATCTCTCGATCTGGGAGTCCACGCTCATCATCTAATCCAGTTTCTTAGCGGAGCTGTTCCGAGTGAAGTTATCGCAAGTTATCAGCAGCAGGGACATCATTCTGGTATTATTGATAATATTCATGCTATGATTCGATACGGCTCTGGTTTGGAAGCTCAGCTATGGTATGGTAAGACCTCACTTGGACACAGCAACGGTCTGCGATTCCGGGTTTATGGCACTAAATCATCTGCAGAATGGTTTCAAGGAAATCCTGAACAACTCTTTATATCGGACAATAAGGGAGTTACCTGCACAGTTACACGGGCAAGTGCATCTGTAAAGATATCTAATCAAAAACGCTATGAACGATTCAAAGCTGGGCATCCGGCAGGATTCATAGAAGCTTTTGCAAATCTGTACGTTGATATATCTCAAGCGTTAGCCGAGCACAACGCAGAACAGAAATGGAATAATTCTTACGTAGCTGATGCGAACGTTGCTTGTGAAGGTTTGGCTTTGTTTCAAGCTATGACCGAGTCAGTTTCTACGAAATCCTGGGAATCTATTAAATCTCTTGAAAACTAAAATGAATCGGTGTTCTGATTTTCAAATGCAGGTTTTAAATAACGAATTTGAAATCGATTTACTAGTTTCTTTAAAAATACGAAGCCTGGTATTTCATAATTTTAAAGGATTTTCCATTAGGGTTTCTTCTATACAGGCAAAATGAGTAAGAATCCAAGATTGCTTGTCGCTGGAGGTTCTCACTCCGACATACCTTTGATCCAAGCAGGGAAAGCTCTGGGTTTTTTTGTGATCACCAGTGGGAATCGACCGGAGGATTTTGGGCATTCATACGCGGATGCTTATTACCCTGCCGACTACTCAGATCCCGTTGCTATTTGTCAGCTTGCCGTTGAACTCGAAGTAGATGCCATATGCGCCTGCTGCAACGACTTCTCCGCAATCGCATGTTCTTACACTGCAGAACAACTCGGACTGCCTGGGCACGACGCTCTCAAAACCACGAAGATAATCCATCATAAGCACTTGTGGCGAAGATTTGCTGCAGAGAATGGTATCCCAACGCCCACAGCCATGGGTTGCAGCAGTGTCCGTGAAGCAATAGCAGCGCTCGAAACGATTGCTTCGCCATGGATGATCAAGCCCGTTGACCTGACCGGTGGTAAGGGAATCAGCAAAGCACATATGCGTGAGGAAGCTCTTCCAGCAATCCAGAAAGCTCTACAAGCTTCCAAAGTAGGGCACATTGTTGTGGAAGAGTTTGTCGAGGGGACACGCCATGGTTTTACCAGTATCATTCGCGAAAAAAAGGTCGTTTTTCATTTTTCAGATGATGAGCACTACTACCTTAATCAATATCTGGTTTCAGGGGCAACTTCCCCCAGTTCTAGTTCACCCGAAGCAACGGCAGATCTCATCCGTATCTCAGAACAAATCATCTCTATGCTCAACCTTACGGATGGTATCTTTCACGTTCAATATATTGAAAGAGGTGGAAAACCTTGCATCATCGAAATTTGTCGACGAGCTCCAGGTGACCTTTATGTGGACTTGGTTCGACTTTCTGCAGGCGTGCCCTACGCAGAATGGATCGTTCGAGCATCGACGGGTCTTAACCTGGATTTAGTTTCTCACAGTCCCTCAAATCGTAGCATCACTCGTCATTGTATTATGGGATCACAAAAGGGAATCTATGAGGGTCTTGAGATTTCGCCTGAACTTGAGAATCGCATTGTCGAGCAGCTTGTTTGGGCAAAACCTGGTGATAAGGTTGACGATCCATCCACACAAAAGTTTGGTATTGTCTTTGTTGAGCATGCAAGCGTAGCACAGCGAACTACAGATGTTCCGCGGATGAACCAGTTGATTGAGCCTCGTATCCAGTCAGATCAGGGTTGAAAGTTTTCAACAGCTTCGATAACCCTATGGGCCTGATTATCTTCCAGATCGAAAAACAGGGGAAGCCGAACCAGACGTTGACTGACGTCTTCACTCACCGGACACTCTTCGTGTACACCTCCAATTTTGTTTGCATATGGCGAACAATGGAGGGGCAGGTAATGAAATACGGCAGTGATCTTCATCGCCTCTAAATGCTTGATTAAGGCATCTCTGGCTTCGGTCGTCGGAAGCAGGAGATAAAACAGATGGTAGGCTTGCTCACAATTTGTTGGGATGTGAGGTAGTTTGACATGATGACGAATAGCCCATTGATCGAGGCTTTCTTCATACCAAGACCAGATTTTCTTTCGTTTCTCTTGAACTTTGGGCCATTGCCGCAGTTGACCTAATAGGAAAGCAGCTAATAAATCTGACATCACGTAACTGGATCCAAGGTCCACCCATGAATACTTGTCGACCAGACCTCGAAAGAAATTGCTACGATTGGTGCCTTTCTCCCGAATTATCTCGGCGCGTTCGATTAAACTCGGATCGTTGATGACTAAAGCGCCTCCCTCACCCGAGGAAAAGTTTTTAGTCTCGTGAAAACTTAGCGTGGAGAGGCCTCCAAAGCTGCCCAGCCATCTCCTCCTATATTTCCCAAAAAGTCCATGGGCATTGTCTTCAATGAGCTTGATTCCAAGAGGCTCAATAACCTTCAAAATTTTATCCATATCACAGGCGACTCCACCATAGTGAACCACAACAACCGCTTTGGTTCGCTCGGTGATCAGGTCCTGCAATTTTTCTACATCAAGATTTAACGTATCCGGAAGAATATCGCAAAACCGTACCTTGGCACCATGCAAAGCGAAGGCATTTGCCGTGGAGACAAAGGTGAAAGAGGGGATGATCACCTCGTCACCTTCTCCGATCTCGTAGAGAAGTGCCGCCATCTCCAAGGCGTGTGTGCAGGATGTCGTCATGAGGACTCGGTGCACATTGAGCTCAGTTTTCAGCAATTGTTCACACTCTTTGCTGTAGGGTCCGTCTCCTCCTGTATGGCCGCTTTGAAGGACTTCTGCAACCAGGTCACGGCTTTCCTGAAGATCAATCTGTTGATTAAACGGGATGCTTTCCTTGAGATTCACTTGCTTAGTCTTAGTTTATGTCCGAGTCTGATTTGAATTTGGATTCTATAGAGCAAACTTTTTTTGCCACCACAAGACAACTGCTGCCCAGCAAGATTGTTTCTTTTCGCCTAATCTTTTTTAATTCCCATTTCAGCAAACGGTTCACCAGCTTGTTGATAAATCCTCGGCCAGAACTGTGCTCTTTGCGTGCTGTTTCCAATTTCACATTTCTACGAAAACCGAGATGGCTGGGAAGACTGCGAAAGATCCAAATGGGAATTATGAGAAAAGAAAAGAGGTAGGAAGCATATTCTACCTCGAAACCAGACTGCTCAAGGATCTCTCTCAGTTGGCCAAGGGAATAACGCCGAAAATGCCCAGCATGATCATCCTCAACCGACCAGAGAGCGCCAAAAGCAGGAACAGTCAGGAAAAGTCTACCACCAGGTTGTATTTTCTGATAGAGCATAGAAAGTGCCTCTTTATCTTTTTCGATATGTTCGAGGACATCAAACATCCCTGCTGCTGGAATAGCCCCATCATCGAAATCACTTTCTTCAAAGGTCGAATGGATAATCTGCTCAACTCCGCGATTAGCGGCATTGCGTACTCCGTCTGAGCCGGGTTCCAGTAACACAGCCTCAATGCCTTTGTCTTGAAGCCATTTCGTAACGCAACCATTTCCCCCTCCTATATCAAAAATGAGCTCACCCGGGGAATACTCATTGACTAAGTTTTCAATCACTTGATTGCGGTGCCGAAACCAGAATGAATGGTCTTCAACTTGAAAGACATTTTCATTGCCATCCGTAGGATAAGAGACATTGCCCCTCTCTCGTCCTTGTTTATGCCAAATGCCCTCAGGAGACTGGCTCAATCCATTTGTCATTGTCTTAAAGTCCGTCATCAAAGCTCTTTTTCAGTATGCAAAATGCCATTTTAACGGCCCAGGCTCACCAGAGACACGCCGACAATAAGCAGCAGGTAGCCGACATAGCTGCGCAAAGAAATCGACTCTGAAAATACTATGGCAGATACCAGGCCAGTCATTATGAAGACGAGGCCAATTTGGATGGGGTAAGCCATGGAAAGCTTTTGTGTCGCAAGCACTATCAGCCAAACCAGATTACTGGTGACAAATAAAAAACAAGCCAGCAAAAAAAGGGGCTTTCCCAAGAGCGCCAGTGTGTCCTGAAGAAATTGCCAGAAACTCCCTTTCCATCCGTAGCTGCCTTGAAGCACTTTTTTGAAAAGGGCCATTGAAGTCGTAGCAGTCGCTGCGCTCACTAGGATAAGTAAAAAAGACTTGAGGCTCATGAACTAATGTTGTTTTTCGTAACGCAAAATTACTCTGCCAATATTTCAGCTTCTTGTTCTAATAACGTCTGCCGCTGGGAGTCGCGTAAACCTACCGCCTGGGGCTGACGTGGTGTTACAGTAAGTTCGGAATTCTGTAACTCAATCTGATTGTTCGTATTATTCGTTTGCTTGTTCTGCTCTTTAGGGGCTTTATATTGAGAGTTCTTTTCATTATCGGGAAAACCGAATTTGGGTTTCCAGTAAGCATCCCAGTCCAGTTCATCCGTTGAGGGTTGAATAACGCTTTTTCTATTAAAGAGTTCCAGGCTGCCCTTGCCCTCCGGAAGGAGTGGATGTAAGGCATTTTGATTCTCGATGACTCGACGGCTAATGGCTTCCCCCTCTCCAGGTGTGGATATAATATGTGGTGTCATGAGAATGACAATCTCTTCACGCCCACGGCCTTTTTCAGAAGACCTAAAAGCTAAGCCTAATAGGGGTATATCGCCTAGCAAAGGAATTTGGGATCGATTATCTCTTATTTGATCGCGGATAAGGCCCCCCACAGCGATGGTTTGCCCGTCTTTGGCTGCAAAAGTTCCAGAGGCTGATTGCTCTGTGACCGTGTCGATATCTCGATTGACAAATCCCGCTCCATCCGGCACCAGTATAGTGGCTCCTCCTGTTTGCACAGTGGATTCTTCCTGCAACATACGCAGGGTAACAGTGCGGTCATCATTGATGTTCGGGGTGATCAGCAAAGTAGAGCCCACGGCGCGCGTATCATATTCCGGTGTAGGATTTTGTACAACGGCACTCCCATTGACGACGATGGTGTCTGCAGGAGTAAATCCAGTAATAATAGGGACTTCTTCACCAATGAAAATACGACTCACTTCATTGTTGACCGTAAGCAGTGTCGGCTGGCCCAGAGCAGTCAGTCGATTTTTTTGTTGCAGTAGACTCATGGCTGCGGTAAACCGCTCATCCAGAGCAGTGAAAGCAAGTGTGGGATTTGTTACAGAACCTCCGGGTGCAAAATTGACAGAAGTCGTTGAGCCTGCTTCACTCCACGTCCATTCAAAAGCAGTGTCTAGATCGTTCTCCAGTTGCACGGAAAAAATGCGCACTTCAAGTAAAACAAGAGGTGTGGGAACATCCAGATCCTGGACAAGAGCTTCAATTTCTTTCATGGTTTTTTCATCGCGTGTGCGCACCATAAGCTTGTTGAGTCGGTCGATCACCGTGACATAGATGTCAGCGCGTGCCTGAATAAATTCAGCCATAGCCTCAGGATCTGCAGCTTCCAGAGCTGCGATATCCTGCTCTGTTAGATCATCCCCAAGTTCAATCCTGTCAACTCTATCTGCCTCATCGGACCGCTGATTGGATCTGGAATTTCGACTATCGCTATCATTATTGTTATTTCGTGAACTGAGTGAAGAAGTTGAACTACTTGTAGAGGATCGGGTGGCTCCTTGACTAATTGAACCTAAGCCTCGGCTACGCCCATCAATAGTATCAAAGCGTTCAAGGCGCTGCTGAAGATCATCGCTAAGATAATCACCAGAATCTTCATCATCATCTATTCGGGTGGTAAGTTGCACGCGATCACCAAATAAATCGTTGATAGAAAGAGCTACGTCACGCGCATTGGGATATTTGAGAGTGAAGATCTGTGTGCGTTCCTCGAAGAAAGTATTGGCGTCACGAGCATACTCGCTGCTCGTATGAAGCCTGATAATATTTGTATTAGGGACTTCGGACTTATATAAACCATGCGTCAGGGTAAGGGTATCGAGGATTTCGTTATGATTGACGTTTTCCAAGTGAATACCTATAGGAGTAGCTCGAGCATCTGCTGAGACAGCTATTTTAACGCCAGTCACATGGCTGATTGCTTGCGCAACGCCAAAAAGCGGAACTCCTCTCATTTCAATTAAAGCGATCCCTTTGTTTTGATCCGAAGGAACATTTAAAGATCTGTTGTTGGGTGCAGACCACAGAGTTGAGAAAAGACTGAGCTTCGCACCGCTACGGATTTCTTCGAGCACTATTTCAGAGATAGTGATTTCTTTAACTAAAAACTCTCTTCCTTTATGAGAAACGCTCATGCCTTCCTGAACACCATAGTAGTTATCTTCAATGCGTATGAAGTGTGCTACTATCTGATTTGATCCCACCACTAGGCCTACAATGGAGGCAAACTCATCTTCATCTTCATCATTATTATCGTCATCATCATTATTTTCATTGGCACGCAAGGCACGCAGGACTTCCTCCATCTCAGTAGAAGGCTGAGTTGGATCACCACCAGTTCCATTTTGAGCTTCAAGGTAGTGTGGTGCCATCAAAAGCAATACACTGCACAGTAAGAGAAGGTATTTAGAAATCTTGTGGTTGATGGATGGGTTTTTCATAGTCATATCTTTAAATTTAAATCTTACTATATAGTTAGTAGAGTTAGTATAGGCTGAGGAAGAAGCAGGCATAGACGTAACCTACCAGAGCCCCTACGACAATAGTGATGGCCGGTTCCAGCAAAGCTCCCAGTTGTTTAATCAGAGCTTGCAGTTGTTGTTCATGAAAGTCTGCTACATGTTCCAAGGTTTCATCGAGATTTCCTGATGCCTCACCCACACTGACCATTTTCAACATCATGGGGGTGTAGGCATGAGGTACATTTAAACCTCCTGCTAAGGTTCCTCCCTCAAGAATACGCAGACGCGCTGATTCGACCACAGCGGCGATGAAGCGGTTATTGTGAATGGTTCCGACGATTCGTAAGCCCTCTACCAGGGCAATGCCACTGCCCAGCAGAGTGCCCATAGAGCGAGCGAAGAGAGAAGTCGCACTGGTGCGAAAAATGCTTCCCAAGAGCGGTATGCGTAACAAAATGCGGTCAATGACCAGCCGCCCCGGGGGCCAGCTCGATATGAGAAAAAGTATAATGCCTAAAAAAAGAATAATGGCGCCTATGGTTACACCCCATTTGAAAAAGAAATCTGTGATATCGATAAGTGACTGCGTTAATGGATGAAGAGGGCGTCCCAGGGCATTAAAAGCTTTTTTCATAGGAGGAATGACGGCGACGGCCATATAGATACAAATGCCCAGGGCGAATAGAAAAGTAAAACCTGGATAAAAAAGAGCGGTGATGGTCGCCATGGTGCTGCGACGGCGTGATTCCATCATGCGTGCGCCACGTTCGATGATCGTATCCAGATTTCCACTTTCTTCTCCCATGGCAATCATGGAAACAACACTTGGTGGAAAGCACTTATGCTCAGCAACAGCCTCGGCAAAGGCATCGCCGTTTTCCAGTTGAGTACGTATTTTTTCATAGACTCGCTTAACAGCTCGAGAGGGAGGTTGATCGATGATTGTCTCCACAGCGGCTAACAGGGTTAACCCGCTACGCAACATGACTGCTATCTGGCGCAAAGTCAGTTCAATATGAACGGAGCGCGCACTGAGCCATTCACCGGGAGATAGGAGTATAGATTTTTCGGAGGGAGGCGCTATTCCCATGCGGCTGGGCTGCAAACCTCTTTCCATGAGGTTCCAACGCAGTTCCTCAACAGAAGCAGCTTCAATACGTCCTTCAACGGTTTGGCCACTTGTGTCAACGGCGGTGTATTGGTATGTCATCATTGTCTATAGTTCCCAAAATATTTTATCAATCAGGCAAATTCTAAGGTTGCCTTTAAAACTTCATCCGTGGTGGTCTCTCCGCTAAGGATCTTTTCAATGCCATTTTCAAGTAGGGAAGCGTGTCTTTGTTCATCAGCACTACGGAGAAGGCGCACCTCCAGGGACTCTGAGTTTGATTTACTACCAATAATATCTGCTTCATCTCGACCAATGGGGAGAAGTTCAAAGAGTCCGGTTCGCCCCATGTAACCTCGCCCGGCACACATCAGGCAGCGAGAGGGACGCATGCACTGTTGGCCCTCCAATTCCGGATTTCGCAAAGCTTGGGCTTCTTCTGGGGAAATGCGGTCTGGTTGGCAACAATGAGGGCAAAGGCGGCGAACTAATCGCTGAGCAGCAACAAGGCGCAGTACCGAAGCGATGAGAAAGTGATCCACTTCCAGGTCGATCAGACGTGTCACCGCCCCCACGGCGGTGTTCGTATGCAGCGTGCTCAGAACAAGGTGTCCGGTAAGTGCAGCACGCACTGCCAATTCAGCCGTTTCTCGGTCACGAATCTCTCCCAGCATGACCACATCGGGATCATGACGGAGAATACTGCGCAGGGAACTGGCAAAGGAAACTTTCTCCCGCTTGGCATCTACTTCTGTCTGGGTAACTCCTTCGATCTCAAATTCAATGGGATCCTCCACCGTCATTGCATTCACTTCACTTTTGGATAGCAGGTATTTCAAACCGGCGTAGAGAGAAGTGCTCTTACCACTACCTGTCGGCCCGGTTATCAGAATCATCCCATGGGCTAAGGTAATGGCTTTTTCATAAAGGTCCTGATGATAGCTATTAAACCCTAGTTTACTCAAAGTCAGCATGCCAGCATCTCGGGTCAGTAGACGGAGCGTGATGCGTTCTCCATGTCGAGTAGGTATGGTCGCCACACGCACTTCGATAGAGGGTAGACCTTGGCCTGGATCAAAATGAAAGGATCCATCTTGTGAAGCACGCTTCTCTGAGATATCCAATCCCCCCATGACTTTGATGCGGTTACAGATGGAGAGACGTAGTGAGGATGGAAGTAACATGTCATCTATGAGACCCCCATCGATACGCAGACGTACCTGTACATCACCTGCTTGTAGTACGTTAAAATGGATATCGGAAGCTTGTCTGAGAATGCCACTTTTAAGAAGTTGGTCGCATATTTCTACTGCATCTTCCGGAGAAGCCTCAGTCTTTTCTCCTTGAGATGTGGGGGATTCAATGACCGGGCGCTCCATGGAGGCCGCTTCTCTGATGTCACCGAAGAGCTTGGACTGTAAAGAACGAATGGAATTCCCAGTTGCTGGAAAAGGATAAGCCTTGCATTGAGCCATTCTTTCCAGCAAACGGCGTGAGTTATCATCCAGAGATTTTTCCACCGCCACATAAAGCACATCATCTAAGTTTAAAAGAGGTAAGAAGCGTCGACGAATCATAAGACTGGGTGGGACTCTCAATGCCCAGCGTGGATCAAACTTGATCGTCTCCAGATCCAAGGCTTCCATCTCAGGTGTCGAAAGTGTTTTGGCTACTTTGGTGCCTGATGCTTGAACTGGTGTTGGGGAAAGGGGAGTGTTCATGGTCTTGTTGAAATCATAAGTATGATTATGCGCGATAGGTCGGAGTTAAAGGATTTAAATTAAGTTCCGCTTCCTCACGCGCTAGACGTTGCTCCAGCACTTTAGGATTACGGGTATGAGAAAGAGCGGTTTCTTTAAGCAGATGCCCTGATTGAATCCAGCCCAGCAGGTTTTGCTCCAGAGTCTGCATGCCATGCCGAGCTCCTGTTTCCATGGTCGAAGCCAGATGGCTGAATTGAGCTTTGGCTATCAGGTTCGAAGTCGCTGGAGTCATTTGAAGGATTTCACTGAGTAATATTCTGGTTCGCTTACCTTCATTAAAGTCATGATTATCACTTGCTGCAGGTCCATCTGCTGAGACAAGATGTTGAGCTAAAACCCCACGCAAGTTCATACTGAGCTGACGCAGCACGCCGACTTGCTCATCGGAGGGAAAGACCGAGACAATTCTTTGGATAGCACCGGCGCAGTCGGGGGCGTGAACCGTGGCAAAGACGAGATGTCCTGTCTCCGCTGCTGTAATAGCAGTTTTAATAGTAACCCGCTCGCGGATCTCACCGACCAGAATGACATCCGGATCCTGACGCAGTGAGGCTACCAGTGCACTGTTAAAATCGGGTGCATGGGTTCCTATCTGCCGCTGATCCACTAGAGATTGATCCGAAACATGAAGATATTCCACCGGGTCTTCGATAGTGATCACATGCACGGGACGCGTTTTATTAATATGATCGATGAGTGTGGCCAGCGTGGTGCTTTTACCAGAACCTGTGGGACCTGCCACGAGAATAAGACCATCCGGTAACTTACACCAATCGAGAAGGGACTCCGTCAAGCCCAGTTGCGTCAGACTGCGAAACTCATTCTCCAGACGACGTAGGGCGATGGCATAGCCGGGCAAACGGCGGTAGATGTTATAACGGAATCTTCCTTGGGAGTTGATTCCCCCGGTTAAGGCTCCATCCAGTGATCCTGAATCCGGCATATGAGATTTAAGGTCTCCCCCTGCCAGTTGTGTGGCTATCTCCTCCAGATCTAGTTCGCTGAGAAGGTTGGGAAAAGCTTCCAGAGGCTGGAGCTTTCCATGCAGACGAAAGAGCGGACAGTGATGCGCAGCCAGATGCAAATCCGAAGCCTCATAATCAATCAGGGCCTGCAGGAGAAGGTCGAGTAATGATCTGGGTTGCCCATTAAGGGAGTTATGATGTGAGAGATCGTGATTCATCGACAAATCCACAAATTCCAGAGGTGAATGCTTTTATTTCCTTGAACAAGAGGTTCCATCTCGATGGCCGCAGGTACGACCGGGAGATCTGTTTGGCCTAATGTGATAATGGTTCTTCGGATCGAATCAAAGCTGCCGGCCAATCTTAGTTTCCAGAGTTCGGCTGAGGGCATAGATTCCAGCAGCGAGCTAAAGCGCTCTCGGTCCGCATCTTCAGCCATGCTCTCTTCCAGTAAAATAACCTGGTTCTGGGCCAGAAGCTCTCCGATTTTTTCCCCACTGCGTGCTTTAGCTTCGAGGTTATCCCAGTTGGCCAGTTGTTCTTTACTGCGATTCTCTCTTTTTTTGACTTGCTCTCTCTTAGCATTAACCTCTGCGATTGCTTTTCGTAAATCCTGGGCTGTTTGGCTGATGATCTGTGGTGAAGGTACTCGAGTTTTAGCTACCCGAACCAGTCTGCTTATTTTTTCTATTTCTTCACTCGCCGGACTGGCGACAAAGAAATAATAGCCCATGAGCAGTAA
>JBCCWR010000027.1:0-22261 GCA_039193385.1 Verrucomicrobiota bacterium
AATCCTGGAAGATATTGTGGTTAAGTTGATGATCCTTGAGCAGTTCTTCCTGAGTTGTAAAAGGTGAGTCACCCGTTTGACGAGAGGCCACAAATGGATTTTCCCAAGAATCATTTTTTAGAGATACCTTCAGTATTTCGTCTGGGCTAAAGCTGAATAGATTTTTATCTGCCCACCCCTTATGATCCTGAGATGCGTAAAGATTAATATTAGACAATGATACTTTTTCTTCATCATTTATCTGAATAAACGCACCTTGCTTTTCTCCACTTTTTCCGATTTTTAGCTGATAGACTATGGTCCCCTCATTATCAAAAAATTCGATAATAGTCTTGTTCAGCTCGTAACGTGCAAAGCTTTTCTCATCTGTCGACACTGTTTTTCCCACATAGGAATCAAGCATGGAGTCGATGATATGTTGTAAGCTGTCGAACTGAATCGGAAGATTATAATAATGAGGCAGTTGCCAGACATCGTTTTTTAGTTCAATGACAATAGGTTGTCCTGTTGTGTCAGCTGTAATAGAAATGCGCGTTACTTTTTCAACAATGGATGGATCCAATAGTTTTTCTTTTGCGTTTTCAACGCGTTTGGGCGCCGTTGCTTCGTTAAGGCCCCAGATACCAAGTGCAATGATACCTAGAACGCAGACAGTTATAAGTAGGTTCTTTAATTTCATAGCTTTGTTTATGTCTTCTTAAAGTTTTATGCGGTGTGCTTTTTATTTCGTGAACTGAAGTAAATGAGACCGAATGCGGTGATACACAAGGGCATGATAATGAGGTTAAATCCTGCGAGTATTCTATTTAAGCCTTCAATGTCTTCACGAAGCTTTTTGCGAATTTCTCGACGTTTGACAAGAACAGTGGCTTCTTGTTCCTGTAGTTTCTTAATGGATTCCCTGAATGAGGCAGAGGCTACTAAGCGTCCCTTGTCTTTGGTTTGCTTTTGCAAGTCTGCAAGCTCCTGACGGACTTTACCAAGTTGTCGTTCAATCACTTGTTCTTCTTCCCGATATTCTTTCTCAGCCTTGAGTTGTATATCTCTGACAAGGGTGAAAGTGCGAGCACTCGTTCCTTTGCCACGTATACTGATAAGATCTTCACTGCCCGCAACGTAATCAACCACGTTTGTGGCCAGGCTTAAATTATCATTCATGGGTTGAACTGCTGTCGTTCCCAGTATTTGAAATTTTTGAACACTCAGAGCATCTGACATGAAGTCTGCATCTGTGATGAGGATGAGCTTGCTGGTATCTTTGGAAGCGGTTAGACCTGCGGGTATTTTTATAGGAACAGGTGTTTCTTTATTTTCCTCATCTGCAGGGGGTTCAGGAGCTAGCACAATTCCATCAGGAAACGCAGATTTGAAACGACCACTTACAATGCCCGCTATATTGTATGCTTTACCACGAGGAACAACATTGCTGGCAAGCTGTGCCGGTTGCATCGTATCTATTAAGCTCGAGCCGACTAAATCGGCTTGGGTGGTGCTTGTGATAAGAGGCGTTAGTTCAAGTCCAGATTCTTCGGTTACGGTAAAGCTTCCTGCATTTGCTAAAAGAATGTTATCTAGTTGTGCCGTTGCAGGGATATCTTTCGGAACATCATTGACACTGAGCCATGTAATAATGGGTGATGTATTTCCTCGACTTCCACCTAATGCCGTGGCCAATCCAAAATCTGCCACAACTTTTTTAGCATCATATTGAATTCCCCACTTGGCAAAGAGAAGCGGCAGGTCACTGGAAGTGTCGGGTTGACGGCCTCCCATCATCATAGGGTTGGGCATGTTGCGTCGTTGTAAAATATTGTTAGGGTCAACTGCGATAACCACAGGTTTTCCTTTCAAGAGGAATTGATCAATATCAAACAACAACGATTCCGGTAAGTTCTGAGGATGTAAGATGAGAAGACTGTCAAGATCGGTGGGCAGCCGTTCAGCTTTTGTTTCTACTTGTTCAACTGTAAATGAGTTTTCTAATTCAGAGATTAAAACCCATTTTTCAGTAGGGCGTCCACTCCCTCCGAATTGAGGTGATAGACCGGGCCCCCCAAATGCTGGAAGCGAAGTAATAAATCCTAATTTTGGTTTTTTGAAGTTTTGTAACTTAAAAATGGCCTGAGTGATGTCATACTCCAGCAGTGCTTCCCGGCGGGGATTAAAAACTGCTATAACTTCCTCCTGATCAGCCTGATTCAAAACGAGACCAAAGAAAAAGCCTGAACCTGAGGCTAGCTGCTGAGATTCAACACCAGAGCGCGTTGCCGCAATTTCTTCATCGGAGTCAGGTCTGGGTACAATAGTGTCTACAGTGATCTTACCACCGGAAGCCCGACTATACTGGCGGAGTAGGCCTTCTATTCTTTTGGCAAAGTTTTTATAAAAAATGGGAATCTCCTGTATATCTCTACTGAAATAGAAGGTCATTTGTATAGGATCTTCGATTTTTTTGATGAGGTTTTTACTGCCTTTAGAAAGGGTAAAACTCTTTTCTGCAGTAAAGTCAATTTGTCCCGGAATATAGGAACTAATGATGGTCACGAGAATCAGTGCGACAATCAGGATGAGAAAAGCTAACCATTTTTGTGATGTTTTCATAATTTGTATTAATTGAGAGTTATTTGTTTTTTTAAATTTTTATCTTTCTAAAACGACAATATTCACCAGAAGAGCAAATGCCGTAATGGTCACGAAATAGATGAAACTATTAAACGTGATAACGCCTTGGGTCGCATCATAGTAATGAGGAATGAAGCTGAAGTTGGCGATCGTGTCTAACAGTAGGGTGGGTAGAAAAGAGATCATATTATTAAAGATGCTCCATCCAGCCAAAACAATGATGAGACAAGTAATCAAGCCAAGTACAAAGGCAATAACCTGATTATTAGTCAGTGCTGACATGAGTGAGCAGATACTCAGATAAGCTCCAGCCATGAGAAATGCGGCTATATATCCGCTTAGGATAAGGCCCCAGTCTGGATCTCCTAATACGGATACTGTGATGACCATAGTCAAGGTAAGTGATACCGCGACAATCAGGAAGATCCACGCAGCAAGAAATTTTCCAATCACAGCCTGCGCAGGTGAAATGGGCAGGGTAAATAGAAGTTCCCACGTGCCATATTTTTTTTCTTCGGCCCATAGACGCATACCGACTGCTGGAATAAATACAACAAACACCCAGGGGAAAAAACTAAACAAAGGGGTAAGTCCGGCCTCGTTTGAATCAAAAAAGCCTCCGACAAACCAACTTAGTCCGACAGATGCCAATAAAAATACTATGAGAAAGACATAAGCAACCGGCGAGCGGAAATAGCCTAAAAACTCCCGTTTAAAAATGGTTAAGATGTTATCCATAGTTTTTTATTCCTCTTCGTTCTGGGTTAATTCTTGAAAGACACGTTCGAGCCGAGCCTGTGGTTTGGAGAAGGCTCCTATTTTCCATTTCTTGGAGCTGGTGAGTTTAATGATTTCCGCATCGATAGCCTGGCCATCTTTGGGAATGATGCGAAGTATGTTATCCACATTTTTAACTTCTTTAACACAATCTAGTGAGGTGAGTGCTTTGTTAGCCTGCTCTTTAAGCGAAGCATCCATTTCAAGTTCAATGGCGTTAAATTCGGGGTGTCGCTTGCGGAAGTCAGAGGGAGTTTCATCTACAATGATATTGCCTTGATCTATGATGATGACGCGGTTGCACATAGCTTCAACTTCTTCAAGGATATGAGTGGATAGAATAATGGCTTTTTCAGATGCCATAGACCCAATAAGATCCCGCACGGCTTGTTTCTGGTTTGGATCAAGTCCATCTGTAGGTTCATCCATAATGAGGTATGGGGGATCATGCAAGATAGCTTGAGCCATACCGACACGTTGACGGTAGCCTTTACTTAAAGCATCGATGGGCCGGTAACGAACATTGTCAAGGTAGCAGGTCTCAATGACTTTTTCCACACATTCACCTTTTTCTGCCGGTGTGCGAAAGCCGCGAAATTCTGCGATATTTTCCAGAAATTCGATCACGGTCATTTCATTGTAAAGTGGGCAATTCTCTGGAAGATAGCCGAATTGCTTCTTTGCTTCTATGGGGTTTTCAGAGATATCAATATCACCGATTGATACCTTGCCCGCAGTGGGAGAAAGGAATCCGGTTAACATTTTCATGGTAGTGGATTTTCCTGCGCCGTTAGGTCCGAGAAAACCCAACACGTCTCCTTTCTCCAGTTTAAAGGAGATGTCGTTCACAGCACGGAACGTTCCATAGTCTTTTATTAAATGTTTAGCTTCAATCATATGAGGTTTTTTAGGTTAAGTTAAAAAGTGAAAGAAAAGATCGGTTTGTTGTGTCTATGTAGAAAGGATGCCAAGAGTAGAACGCGCTGTGGGCATTTTACTGGAAATGAAATCAACAGTTTTTGAATTAAATCGTATTGTCATCATGATCAAGATGTCGCTTGGACGAGCCTTGTAATATAAGATTCAAAAAAATAACTTCTGTCTTACGTCTTTCAAGTCATTTTGTAAGAACATGAGTTAAAAGCTTAGAATGGGGGTTCCATGCATAGATCCCAGTTAAGGTGGATTCACTGTGTCAGGCTAAAAAGCTACATGAAGAGTGTCTGGTAATATTTCATCAATCCTATCTATTAATCATTTAAAATGTGTTAATTCTCGAAACATAATCGATCAGATAGGTTTTCTTGCACTTTAGAGCACAACGTAAAGTTTACATCTGTTAGTACTTCTGAGGTGATTTTCTCGACGGTCATTTTATTCTTATCTTAAGGCTTTTGCTAAGAGAGCACAGGCGAACTGCGAATGGTATCTATGAATTAAGAAATCACTATGGTGTTTCAGATATTCTTTTTTAAATCCTGATAGATAGTCGATAGTTCTTTGGGATGAATGCGCGTCTCGGCAGTTGTGGTCAGAAAGTTGGCATCTTCTTTCCAACGAGGGACGATATGAACATGAAGATGGTGAGGAAATCCAGCGCCTGTACCTACTCCCATGTTGATGCCAATATTAAAACCATGTGGTTTGTAGGCTTGTTTCAACGCATCAGTCACTTTATCAACGGTTTCCCATAAATCAGTTTTCTCGTTTGTAGAGAGGTCTTTCAGTTCTGCAAGTTCACGGTAAGGGATAACCATACAATGTCCCGAGTTATAAGGAAAACGGTTGAGGATGGCATAACAACTCTTGGATCTAAAGAATACCAGATTGTCCTCGTCATCAGCACTCTGTCCGATATCAAAAAAAAGATGTTCGGACCGTTTTTTACGGGTAACGTGTAAGTCTTCAATATATTCGCTACGCCAGGGAGCCCATAAATGATCCATGGCTATAAGTTAGCATTACTATGACGACCCAGAGCAAGCTGAAAGGTAAGCATATCTTAATTACCGGTGATGATGAATTTGCCATCAAACAACGCGTCCATCTGCTGATCGAAGAATTGAAGCCTGAGGATGAGATGAACTTCGAGGTAGTTGATGCCGAGATTGACAACGTCGATGGTGCCTGTCGGAAGCTGGAACAGGCGATTGAGTCGCTTTTGACGCTCCCTTTTCTCGGTGGCCATAAACTGGTCTATCTCAAACATTGTAATTTTTTGGGAGATACTGTGGCCTCGCGTAGCGAAGAGGTCAAAAAACGGCTGGAAAAGTTGCTCGATGTTATGGAAAAGACGCCTGCTGTTGATGCGCAGCTATTAATCTCCGCATTAGGCATAGATAAGCGCAAGACTTTCTATAAACGAGTGACCAAACAGGCTGTTGTAGAGATGTATGAAAGGCCGGATATCAATAATCCGCGTGGTGAATCGGCCTGGATCGAGCAAGTTTCTCTCACAGTCAGTAATGCCGGGCTAAAAGCCGAAGAAGGCGTCGTGGAACGCCTTGTTGAATTGCTAGGTAATGATACACGCGCTCTGCATATGGAAATCGAGAAGCTTGTGCTCTACGCTCACCCTGAAGGCGTGATTAAAGAGGGGGATTTACGGAATATTGTCTCGGGTAACCGTGAGCTGCTCATATGGGACTTATGCGACGCGGTGACCTTGGGAAACTCTTCTGAAGCTATCGCTATCTTGCGGCAGTTGCTAAAGCAGGGCGAAAGCGAAGTGGGCATTCTGATTTTGCTAAGCCGCCATATCAGATTGGCTGCGCTTTGTATTCACTTATTGGAATCGGGAAAACTTAGATTGGAACGCAATGGGCGCTATACAAACGTTGTTGTCACTCCACAGGGAGAGGCCTTATTACCGACCAACAAACAAGGCAAAAAACCTGCACCGTTTCGCCTGCAACGCATCACACAACAGGCACAGCATAAAAAATCTACCCGTTGGTTTCATGCGGTCGAAGTGCTTTATCAGACTCACTTAAAATTACTATCCACTGGTGCCGATAAAAATGAACTTCTTGAATCCGCCATCATGAATATAGGCAGCAGGTGATGAAGATATCTTCAGAATAGATTAAAAGCTCTTTTACGCTTCATGATTTAATGCATAGTACAGCGTTTCTAAATTATTATGTCGATCGAGCTGACCCGTAACTTTTCCATCATTGCCCACATTGATCATGGCAAAACAACATTGTCAGATCGTCTTCTACAAAGCACAGGAACCGTGGAACTTCGTGAGCTGCAAGACCAGATGCTTGATTCAATGGACCTTGAACGCGAGCGTGGCATTACCATCAAGGCTCATCCAGTCAGCATGGCCTATAAAGCAAAGGATGGAAAAACCTACCGGCTCAATCTTCTGGATACACCCGGACATGTTGATTTCAGCTATGAAGTTTCCAGAAGTCTGGCTGCTTGTGAAGGAGCTATTCTCATTGCGGATGCTGCACAAGGTGTGGAAGCACAGACCGTAGCCAATGTCCACCTGGCGCATGAGCAGGATCTAACCATTGTGCCTATTATAAACAAGATTGATCTACCTAATGCAGACATTCCCGCAGTCCAAAAACAACTCGAGGAGATATTAGCTATCCCTGCTGAGGAAACTATTCCGGCAAGCGCCAAAACAGGCGTCGGCGTGGAAGATATTCTTGAGGCCATCATTAAACGTGTCCCACCGCCCAAGTCACCTGAGGATGAAAAACTACGCTGCCTGGTGTTTGATTCTGTTTTTGATACATACCGTGGGGTCATTTGTTACATCAGAAATTTCTCGGGTACGATGAAAGCCGGCGATGCCATCACCTTCATGCAGACAGAGCAAAAGTATGAAGTTAAAGAAGTAGGAATCTTTACACCTAAGATGATCAAGGTAGACCAGCTCAATCCTGGAGATACCGGCTATGTCATTGCTAATGTCAAAAGCGCATCTGATATCAAGATTGGAGATACCTTAACGCGTACAATTGATCCTGCGCCAGAGCCTATGCCGGGCTTTCAGGAGATAACACCGATGGTTTACTCAGGTATCTATCCCATCAGCACAGCAGACTTTGAAAAACTTAAAAATGCCATTCAAAAACTCAGTATTAATGATGCTGCGCTAACTTTTACGGCGGAAAGTTCTGTAGCGTTAGGCTTTGGATTCCGTTGCGGATTCCTCGGTCTGTTGCACATGGAAATCATTCAGGAACGTCTTAGACGTGAGTATGATATGGATATCATTTCTACATACCCGAGTGTGGTTTACCATGTTTATAAAACCAATGGGGATCGGGTAGAGATTCATAATCCTACACAGCTACCGGATCCCTCGGTCATAGATCGTATTGAAGAGCCTACGGTCAAAGCTTCACTGTTATGTCCCAGCGAAAATATAGGTGATCTTATACAACTCATTATGGAGCGTAGGGGCATGGTTCATAACACAGAGACGATTGATGCTAAGCGTGTCATAATGACGACGGATTTGCCTCTCAATGAAATTCTTGTCGATTTCAATGATAAAATTAAATCCATCACCCGTGGCTATGGTTCTATGGATTATGAATTTGGACCTTATAAAGCGGATAAACTTGTCAAATTGGACATGTTGGTTAATGGAGAACCTATGGATGCTTTTTCCAGTATTGTTCATAGAGATAAGGCTGCTTTCCGGGGACGTCAACTTGCAGCTAAACTCAAGGAAGTGATACCTCCGCAGCTTTTCCGTGTGGCTATTCAGGCCGCTGTGGGAGGGGATATTGTGGCCCGGGAGAATGTTAAAACCACGGGTAAGAATGTTACTGCAAAATGTTACGGCGGCGATATTACGCGTAAACGTAAGCTGTTGGAGAAACAGAAGGAAGGGAAGAAGCGCATGAAGCAATTCGGTAAAGTTAATATCCCCCAGGAAGCTTTCATGGAAGTTCTAAAATCCTCATAAGAAGTAGGTTATACATGTTTTCAAACAAATTGCATAAATCCGCAAAAGACTTATTAGATTATTTACGTAAAAAGCTGCGCTACAATCGAGACTTATTGAGTACCAAGGACTTAGAAGAGTGTAAGAACTTAAAAAAGGAGATCGAAACGTTTTGCAAGGAAAAGCCTCAATCCCAGGATGAACAAGCCAGGGAGCGCATGGCCAAGCTTGAAAAACGTGTCTGCAAATTTTTCCCGGTGCCCAAAGAGATCGGATGGATTGAAAATGTAGAAGTTCTATTTGTGGCTGTTGTTTTGGCACTTGCCTTAAGAACACATTTCTTGCAGCCCTTTAAGATACCTACACATTCTATGCGACCAACTTTACTTGGCATTTCCGCGCAAGTGGAGGAAGGCTCCAAACCTGGCGCTATTAAACAAGTGGCGGATATTCTTTTTCTGGGAAAAACCTATCATAGTGTCATAGCAAAGAAGAGTGGTTACGTTGAAAGTATTGAAGAACGTCAGTTGTTTGGCTTCATGCCCTTTTTTAAAGAGATGATCATTACCATTGGTGGTGTAGATCACCGTGTTTGGGGCAGTAAGATAGGTATAGAAGAAGCATACTCCGAGTCAGATCCAGAAAGATTTCAACGGTTGTTTCAAGTTGGTGATGAAGTGGTTAATTATTCCGTAACCACTGGAGATCATATTTTTGTAAACAAGATTTTGTATCATTTTAGGCGACCCGAACTAGGAGAAGTTTTTGTGTTTACCACAAAAGGCATTCGTATGGGCAAACCAACCCTTGGTTCACAGTATTACATTAAACGTTGTGTGGGTACTCAGGGAGATAAATTGCACATGGATCCTCCTTATCTCTACGTGAATGGTGAAAAGTTAGGCAGTGGTTTAGAAAATGAATTTATTTTTGAGCGTATTTATTCTCAAGAAAATGGATATAAGGGGTATGTTTTTGCAGATATTATTAGTGGTGGTTACCTAAGTGAAGGACAACCTCAATATACAGTTCCTCAAAAAGCATCCTGGGCAATGGGTGATAATAGTCCCAGTAGCTCTGACAGCCGCAAATGGGGTAAAGTTCCGGATGAAAATCTTGTCGGCACGGCTCTTATCGTCCATTGGCCCTTTTCAGAACGGTGGGGATTTATAAAATAACCGCTTCTTTTCATTCAAAGACTATTAGGAATCAAATAAAGTTTTTAAGGCTTCGGTATGAGTCTTATTTTGCAGACTTGCCATTTCAGGGTTGGCTAAATTTTTGTTCCAAGTAGGAATCACAGAATCCAGGCGCTCTGCGCATGCAGATTTCTGGAGCATCTCAGGAAAACACTTTTTTATAATTCCTAAGGCAATATCGGTTGAGACAGAGGCTCCAGGAGAAGCACCTAAGAGAGCACAAATTGAACCATCAGATGCGTTTACAATCTCCGTTCCAAAGTGGACGATTCCAGCATCTCCATCTTCCTTTTTAATAGCTTGAACTCGTATGCCGGCATCAATGAGTTTCCAATCCTGGGTCTTTGCCGCAGGGAAAAAATTACGAAGCTCTTTCATGCGTGTTTGAAAGCTTTGCGTGCCTTGCCGCATTAAATAGTGCACGAGAGGAATATTGTAGATTCCGACTTTGATTAAGGATGCTATATTGTCGAGCCGTATGGATTGAGGGAGATCAAGCAGGCATCCTGTTTTATGTAAAAATTTTGTGGTCCAGGAAGCGTAGGGGCCAAAGAGGAGTGATTTTTTGCCATCGATAACGCGCGTATCAAGATGAGGCACGGCCATGGTTGGAGCACTACCTGGTGACATGCCATAGACTTTGGCCTGGTGCTTTTCAACAAGTTCTTCTTGATCTGAAACTAGCCATTGTCCTCCGATAGGAAAGCCGCCTAAACCTTTGGCCTCTTGAATGCCTGACTTTTGCAAAAGAGGCAAGCTACCGCCTCCTGCCCCAATGAAGACAAATTTAGCTGTTCTAGAAAAGACTTCACCATTTACTAGATTTTTGATGCGAACATTCCAGACGTCCTTTTTTTTCTTTAGGTCGGTGACTTTGTGTTGCGTCAAAGCATGGCAATCTTTTTGAGTTGAGAGCCAATCAATGAAATGGTTTGAGAGAGAACCAAAATTAACATCTGTGCCATCGTTCATCCTGGTCATAGCCACAGGTGTATTGTCTCGTCCCTCAAGCATAAGGGGTGCCCATTCTCGTATCTTATCACGGTCCTCCGTATACTCCATGGATTGGAAGAAGTGATGTGACTTCATTTGCTTGTAACGAGAACGCAGGAAATGAAGCTGCTTCTCTCCATAGACAAAGCTGTAATGAGGAACTCTGTTAATAAAATGATGAGGTTCCTGGAGGATGCCCTGACGAACGGCTGAAGCCCAAAACTGTAGCGAGTGTTCAAACTGATGAAATATTTCTATGGCTTTAGAAACATCCACTTCACCATCCTTACCATAGTTTGGAGTATAACTTAATTCACAAAGCCCGGCATGGCCTGTTCCTGCATTATTCCAGCCATTGGAAGCTTCCTGTCCATAACTATGACAAGCCTCATATAATTCTATGTGGAATGAAGGATTGACGATTTTGAGTAATGTAGAAAGGGTGGCAGACATGATGCCTCCGCCAATGATCAGGGCATCCAAAGGTTCTTTATTTGTATGATTTGACATTATAGTTCATCCTTAAGTAAACGCTTAAAATGTTTTTTAGCTTCTGACCATTGTTCTGTCTCTAGATCTGGTTCATAAGTCTGAAGTTCTGATGAATGGGCAATTATTTGGCGTCCTTCTTTGAGCGAAGCAATGGCTCCGTCAGCTAACATTTGCACGAGGATATTGCCTAATCCTGTTGCTTCTATGGGGCCAGCAACTACTTTTGTTCCTATAGCATTAGCCGTTAATTGGTTCAGTAGATTGTCCTGACATCCACCGCCTAAAATGTGTAGCGTGTCTATAGTATTGCTCGCATAGCGAACCATTTTACTCCAGATCATGGCGTAGCGAAGTGCCAGACTATCATAAATACATCTAATGATTTCTTGCTTGTTACGAGGAATCGTCTGATTGGTCTTATGGCAATAGGCTTCTATTTTTTGCGGAATATTTCCTCCATCAATAAAACTGGGATCATCCGGGTTAATCAAACTCTTAAAAGCTACTGCCTCAGAGGCTAGGAATGTAATGTCTTTGTAGGGAATATCATTGCCTTCAGATAGCCAATGCTTACGCGTCTCTTGAATCAGCCAAAGCCCACAAATATTTTTTAAGAAACAGATGTTGCCGTCAATACCGGCTTCATTTGAAAAATTATCTTCGAATGATTTTGAGTTGATAGCAGGGCCTTGTAATTCAAGTCCCATCAAAGACCATGTTCCACTATTCAAATAAGCCAGTGAATCAGATTGACTTGGAATTGCGGCGACTGCGCTATTTGTGTCATGCCCGCAGACGCTTATGACTTTGATGCCGTTTAGGCCTGTTTCATGAGAAACGGATGTTCTAAGTTCACCCAGCGCACTCCCTGGCTGGGTGATTTTCTTGTTGAACAATTGCGCTGGTAGACCAAGTTTTTCAATTAATGAATAATCCCATAGATTTGTTAAGGGATTATAGAGTTGTGAGGTGCTGACTATGGTTTTTTCTTGTACTTTATTCCCAGTTAGCCAATAGCCAATCAGGTCAGGTATAAACAGTAAATCTTGAGCTTTAAGTAATGTTTCAGACTGGGATTTCAACTCAGCGAAGAGTTGAAAAATAGTATTAAAGAACATGGTTTGTAATCCGGTAGATTCAAAGATCTTCTGTTCGGATACAATAGAATGAACAGCGTCGATCATACCGTCCGTGCGCCGGTCCCGGTAAGTATAAGGCAAACCAAGTAAACGTCCTTCTGAGTCTAGCAGAGCATAATCCACGCCCCATGTATCAACACCCAGACTGATGATACTTGAGCCATATTGAGCCTGTGCCATGCGTAGACCGTTGAGAATATTTTCATAGAGACTCGTTATGTTCCAGTGAAGTCCGTCTGGAAGTTCCACAGGCTTATTTTCAAAGCGGCTGATTTCTTCGAGTTCAATGGTATGGCCATCAAATTTGCCCGCAAGAACTCGACCACTGCCGGCGCCTAAATCAATAGCAAGATAAACTTTGCTTAAACTCATTGTTTATTCCCGAGTTCTGCAATCTTATAGGCAATTCCGTATTCGGCTAAAGATTTCCGAGCTGCCTCCGACAATCCTGAATCAGTAATAATACAACTGATATTCTCAGTTCTGGCAAAGAAATACTCAGAACGTTTATTTAACTTTGTAGAGTCTAAAAGCAAAATGACTTGTTCGGCGATTTGCACCAGACACTCTTTAAAAAGAGATTGAGCTTCAAAGGCTTCACTTGCGCCTCTTTGGAAATCAAGACCGACGCATGATATAAAGGCAACATCTATTTTGTGTCGATGCATTAGCTCCAGACTATTGTTTCCTATAAATGTTTGTGTTTTCTTGTGATATTGACCGCCCGTGCTAACCAGCTCGATTGAATCAAGATCTGCCAGAGTTTCCATGACACCAAAAGCATTGGTAATAACACGAATCGGTACATTAGGCAGGATTGATACAACTGAATGAACAGTCGTGCTGCTGTCAAAGGCATAGGTATGGCCAGGTTGAATTAAATTGATAGCAAGATTGGCAATGGCGTGTTTTTTTTCAGCCTCAATGCGTCGTCTTTCATGAAATGATCGGAGTCTAGGACGTCCATTGCGAAGACTGGCTCCACCGTGAAAACGCACTATCTGGCTTGTTTCGGAGAGAAATTGCAGATCTTTTCGTATGGTTTCATCTGTAACCTGAAGTTCTTTGGCCAGAGCCATAGTACGAACCGTTCCTCTCTCTTCGAGTTGCTTCAGTATTTCTTCATATCGTTGAGGTGCCAGCATCGTAATTTTCTAATATAATTGGGAAAATTTGGTATTTATCAATATTTTTGTTGGAAAATATTTGAATTTTAGCTTTAAATCAAATATATTTCAAATTAATTCAAAAAAATCTATTAGCTTATGTTAAAAAAAGATACGGAATATAAATATGTTAATGATCTGTGGGATGATGATCTTGCTAATCAGTTAAACGATGTTCAGCGACTAGTTTACCGCTCAAACATTTTAGGAAAGGATCAACGTATAACAAATACCGGAGGAGGTAATACATCGGCCAAGTTGGATGAGGTCGATCCGCTCACCGGAGAGTCTGTAGAAGTATTATGGGTTAAGGGATCCGGCGGTGATTTACGAACGGCAAAATCAGCAAATTTTTCATCACTCTATCAAGAAAAACTCAAATCTCTGCAACAGATTTATGATCAGACAGAGCCTAAGGGAGTTAAAACAGCTATAGAAGATAAAATGGTCGGGATGTACGCCCATTGTACTTATAACCTCAATCCACGACCTTCATCTATTGATACACCTTTGCATAGTTTTATTGGAGCAAAGCATGTGGACCACATGCATCCCATTCCTTTCATCGCTGTAGCCGCGAGTAAGAATGCTCAAGCACTTACACAAGAGATTTATGGAGACTCACTCGCCTACTTGCCCTGGCAGAGGCCGGGCTTTGATCTTGGGCTTAAGATGCAGGAAATTTATAAGACCAACAAAAATTGTGTCGGCATCAACATGGGGCAGCATGGTTTGATCAATTGGGCTGATGATGACAAAGTATGTTATGAGCGGACTTTAAGTTTAATTGAAAAGGCAGCTCGTTACATCGAATCCAAAGATAAGGGAGAAAAAACGTTTGGCGGCAGGAAATACACCAACCTGGATCCGGACTTAGCAAAATGCCTGACGATTGAAATATTGCCCTTCCTTCGCGGTGAAGTCTCGCGCGAGAAGCGCTTTATTGCCACGGTGGAGTGTTCAGGTTCGGTTATCGAATTTGTAAATTCCCATGATGCTGCGAGGCTCTCTGAGATAGGAACTTCCTGTCCAGATCACTTTTTACGCACGAAAATTAAGCCACTCTTTATCGACTGGGATCCAGCATCAGGGGATCTCGAACTACTTAAAGAGCTGATTCGGAATGGACTTGAAAAGTATAGAAAAGACTACGCTGCTTATTACGAAAGTTGTAAGCATGATGATTCGCCAGCTATGCGTGATGCCAACCCAACGGTTATTCTCATTCCTGGGCTGGGGATGATTGCCTTCGGTAAAAACAAGTCAGAATCTCGTGTCACGGCTGAGTTCTATCATTGTGCCATAGGTGTTATGCGGGGAGCTGAAGCTATTGACGAATACATTGGCTTACCGCGTCAGGAAGCTTTTGACATTGAGTACTGGCTTCTAGAGGAGGCCAAGCTTAAACGAATGCCTAAGGAAAAAGAATTTGCTCGCAAAGTCGTCGTCGTCATTGGAGCAGGTTCTGGAATAGGCAAAGAAGCGGCTATGCGTTTTATTGCAGAAGGAGCCCATGTTGTTTGTGCAGATCTCAACATCGAAGCAGCTCAGGAGACTGCAAAAGAAATAGAGGATAAGATCGGTAAGGGCATTGGGGTGGCAGGCTCGGGCGTTTCGTCATGTGGCAATGTGATAGGCCGCGAGGTTAACATTACGGATACTGAAAGCATAAAAGCATTGTACCAAGATACTATTTATGCTTTTGGAGGCATTGACTCAGTGGTACTAACGGCAGGCGTTTTTATGGCTCCTAATGTGCATGGTCACTTTTCTATCAACCAGTGGGATACGGTTTTCCGTGTCAATGCCATTGGCCCCTATTTGGTGGGTGAGGGAGTGAAGGAAATTTTAAAACAACAAGGTGAGCATATGAAAAGTTCTATCGTAATCACGACTTCGGTCAATGCGGTGGTTTCTAAGAAAGGCTCAGTGGCTTATGATGCCTCCAAGGCGGCTGTAAATCATACTATTCGTGAACTTGCTGTGGAGATGTCACCCATTGCCCGCGTGAATGGCCTAGCTCCTGCCACGGTCGTGAAAGGTTCGCTAATGTTTCCCAGAAATCGTGTTATGGCATCCTTGCAAAAGTATGATATCGCTTATGATGAGAGCGAGGAAACAGAGACACTTCGAACTCGACTTGCGGAATTTTATGCCAAACGAACCTTAACTCAATCACCCATAGAGCCAGCAGATCAAGCAGAAGCCCTTTATTTTATGGCCAGTGAACGCAGTTCCAAAACGACCGGGCAGATCTTCACGGTTGATGGAGGACTTCAAGATGCTTTTTTACGTTAAAATTGTATGAGTGAAACAGAGAAGGTTTTAGAAAAGCTTGTAAAGCTTTCTAATGAAATTGGTGTTGAGCATAGACGCTGGGCGATTTTGGGTGAGGGAAACACAAGCGCAAGGTTGAATGAAGAACAATTCTACGTTAAAGCTTCAGGTAGCAGCCTAGGTTCGGCAGGTATCGGTGATTTTACGGCTGTTTATCTTGAGTCCGTTTTAAACTATCTTGAAAAAGATAAGCTTGATGATGAAGCAGTGCAGTTAGCTTTGGATTCCATCAAAGTTTCACCAGAGGCCAAGCGACCTTCTGTGGAAACGTTCGTGCATGCGGTGTGTCTGAAAGAAGGTCTTTGCTCATGGGTTGGCCACTGTCATGCCGAATCGGTTCTGGCTGTGCTTTGCAGCAAACTAGGGGCAAAAGCTTTTCAAAAGCATATTTTCCCGGATGTTATTGTTGTTTGTGGCAGGCACATCGCTGTCGTTCCATATATTGATCCAGGCTTCCATCTCGCTTTATCTGTACGTCAAGTTCTCAAAGACTTTCGTGCTTCTCATCATAATAAAGCGCCTAAGGTGGTCTTATTAGAAAATCATGGTCCCTTTATTCTCGGACAAAGTGATATCGACGTATTTAATACTATGCAAATGCTTGATAAGTGGGCGCGTATATTAATGGCGAATCAGGCATTGGGTGGAGCGCGATTTCTTAGTGATGAAGATGCTGATAGAATTGATGCGAGGATAGACGAGGCTTATCGTCGTAAACGTCTCCTAGAGCAAAACAAAGAATAAATATTTTATTATGATGAAATCAGACAAGCAGCCAGTAGTACCACATAAAATGCTTTTATCATTTGTCCTGGTGACATCGCTTTTTGCATTATGGGGTTTTGCTAATGACATTACCAATCCACTTGTGGCGGCATTTAAAGATGTCTTTGTCATCAGTAATGCGCAAAGCAGTTGGGTGCAGATGGCTTTCTATGGGGGGTATGGCACGATGGCGATTCCCGCCGCTTTATTTATTCGTCGTTTTTCGTATAAGGCAGGTATCATCTTAGGACTCTTGTTATATGCTTTGGGTGCTATGATTTGTGTGCCTGCAGCATCCATGGCTAGCTTTAATCTTTTTCTAGTAGCACTTTATATTTTGACGTTTGGCTTGGCATTTCTCGAAACAACGGCAAATCCTTACATACTTGCCATGGGCCCTCAGGAAACCGCCACGCAACGTTTGAACTTAGCTCAAGCCTTCAATCCCATAGGATCTTTAACAGGAATGACTGTTGCCAGCTTATTCATTCTGACAAATCTTCAAGTCGAAGAATTCAGAACAGATTTCGATGGCTATAAGCAGGATCTTTCCATGACTGAAAATGTTAAAAAAGAGTACGATGTTTTACCTTTATTTAAGTCGAGTCAAAAAGAGCGTATTGAAGATCCGGTTTTGGCTGACTATATAGCTGCTAAGCCAGAAGCAACCATAAGTCAGGCTCTTGAAGATTATAGAAATGGTGAAATCTCTACGTTCATGGAAAAGACACACCGTGAGCTTCAAGATCATGACCTGAAAATTATTGCCACGCCTTACATGATTATTGGTTTTGTCATCATAGGTATGCTGCTTCTTTTTATTATAAGTAAATTGCCACATCTCGGAACAAGTCAGGATGAACGTGAAAATTCTTCGCTGTCAGAAATTCTACGTAGATTATTGAAAAACCCTCTGTATGTCGGCGGTGTTATTGCTCAAACTTTTTATGTCGGTGCACAGATCATGTGCTGGACCTTTATTATTCAGTACGCTCAAGAAAATCTGGGGATGGATAAGGCGACGGCACAGAACCATAATATTGGTGCTATGGTGGTATTTTTGTTAAGTAGATTTATTTGCACTTTTTTTCTGAAATTTATCAGCCCTGGTAAATTACTGACTCTACTTTCTATAGTCGGCATTGTTTGTACCCTTGGGGCGATTTATCTGCAAGGTATGGCTGGTTTATATGCACTCATGGCTGTATCCGCCTGCATGTCACTCATGTTTCCCACCATATATGGGATTGCACTCAATGGGCTGGGACCAGATGCTAAGATAGCTTCTGCAGGATTAATTTTGGCGATTGTGGGAGGTGCTTTCATGCCTCGCATACAAGCTGGAATTATGGACATGGAGTCTTTCCTGGGCACAACGGGGCTGCGTGGTTCCTTTTATTTACCGGTTATCTGTTTCGTTGTCATCACAGCCTATGCCTTGTTAACGATGTATATGAGCAATAAACCTAAAACAACCTAATAAAGAACCTAGTAAACAACTAATTAATCTCATGCAGAATACATTCAGTTCTTATCCAAAAATTGGGATACGTCCAACCATTGATGGTCGTCTTGGAGGCGTTCGAGAATCTCTCGAAGAGCAGACGACGAACATGGCTAAGTCAGTAGCTCAATTATTTACCGAAACGCTTCATTATCCAAACGGCGCTCAAGTTGAGTGTGTGATTGCAGATGGCACGATCGGTGGTGTGCGTGAGAGTGCTGACTGTGAAGAAAAATTTCGTTTAGAGAATGTAGGAGTCTCGCTCACGGTAACACCCTGTTGGTGTTATGGCTCTGAAACTATGGATATGGACCCTTTGCTTCCAAAGGCGGTATGGGGTTTTAACGGTACCGAACGTCCTGGAGCTGTTTACCTGGCAGCTACACTTGCTGGACACACTCAGAAAGGTATACCGGCCTTTGGCATTTATGGTAAGGACGTACAAGCTGCTGGCGTAAAAGAAATTCCCCAGGACGTTAGAGAAAAACTCATCACATTTGCCCGCTGTGGTTTAGCGGTCGCACTGATGCGTGGAAAAAGCTACCTCTCCATGGGAGGCACTTCCATGGGTATAGCAGGTTCTGTTATCGATGCCGCCTTTTGGGAACGCTATTTAGGGATGCGTGTGGAGGATATTGATATGACTGAATTTGTTGGCCGCATGATGAAAGGTCAATTTGATCAGCAAGAATATGAACGAGCCCTCAAGTGGGTTAAGAAAAACTGTCTGGAAGGTTTAGATTATAATGATACAGACGGTAAACGTAGCCGTGAACAACTTGATAAAGAATGGGAAGACTCCGTCAAGATGGCTCTTATTGCTCGCGATCTCATGGTGGGTAATACTGCTCTGGAAAGCATGGGACTTGGCGAACAAGCTCAAGGTCATGGTGCAATTGCAGCCGGCTTTCAAGGACAGCGGCAGTGGACAGATCATTTCCCCAATGGAGACTTTATGGAGGCTATCCTTAATACCTCTTTCGACTGGAATGGTAAGCGAGCTCCTTACATTCTTGCCACGGAAAACGATGCGCTTAATGGTGCGGGAATGCTCTTCGGCACTTTATTGACCAATACAGCCCAAGTTTTTGCTGATCTTCGCACATATTGGAGTTTGCAGGCCATCGAAGAGGCTAGCGGAGAAACTGTATCAAACCCTATCATTCAGGATGGCATTCTTCATCTCATTAATTCCGGGCCTGCTACGCTTGATGGCACTGGTCAGCAAAGTGATGATGCGGGTAACCCTGTTATGAAGCCGCATTGGGAGATTCAAGACGAAGAAATCAATGCTTGTTTAAAAGCAACCACATGGCATCCATCCATTACCGAATACTTTCCGGGCGGTGGATGGTCAACACGCTATAGAACAAAAGGAGGCATGAAAGCGACAATGGTTCGCTTGAATCTTGCCGCAGGACTTGGGCCATGCTTGCAAATAGCCGAAGGTTTCACAATTGAACTGCCCGATAAGGTTCACGATGCTCTTGATCAACGAACCAATCCGACATGGCCGACCACATGGTTTGCTCCTATTCTTACGGGGCAGGGTGCTTTCAGATCGGCTTATGAAGTTATGAATCACTGGGGTGCAAATCACTGTGTGATGACATGTGGACATGTAGGAGATCTCTATATCACTTTGGCATCCATGTTGAGAATTCCAGTCTATATGCATAATGTCAGTGAAGAGCGTGTCTTTCGCCCAAGCGCCTGGCGGGCTTTTGGAACTGCGGATCTTGAAAGCGCTGACTTCAGGGCCTGCCAAAACTATGGCCCTCTTTACATATAATTTCCCAATAATTCTAAGAGTTGGTTTATGTTAAAAGGTATTTCTCCACTTATTTCCCCGGAGTTACTCACAACTCTTCATCGTATGGGACATGGTGATGAAATCGTCTTGGCTGATGTGCATTTCCCCGGAGAATCATTGAATCGCAAGGTGGTTCGGGCTGATGGTATCCGCATGGCAAATTTATTGAATGCTATTTTACCGCTTTTTGAATTGGATAGTTATGTGCCCAACCCTCTATTTATGATGCTAGCTGAGGCAGGGGATTCATTAGATTTAGAATTAGAAAGTAGCTATCGAAGCGTTATCGATAATCACTGCCGAAATTCATCTCCAATTGAGCGTATCGATCGCTCCGCCTTCTATGATCGAACCCGACAGGCTTTTGCTGTTGTCATGACTGGGGAAACTTCTCAGTACGGCAATATCATTTTAAAAAAAGGCGTAACTCCTCTCGAACAAAATTAACTTTTTGATTTTCTTAGAATTACGTTTAAAACGTAACAAAATCAATATTGGCTATGTTAGGTGCCATGTCTAGATTTTCACATCAGGTAATATGATTTATGAAAAGAAGAGAATTAATTAAAAATGCCATCGGAGCAGCAGGAATTTATGCCATCGGAGCAGAGGTTTCTAGTGCTCAAGAAAAAGAAACAAGTGGTCAACTGAAACAGGCTTTTGCCCATTGGTGCATGGCGATATCTCCAGAAAAATGGACACTGGAGCAGTCTTGTCAAAATGCTAAAAAACTTGGACTCGATGCGCTGGATCTTTTGAGTACGGAAGAAGAACTCGAGGTAGCTAAGAAACATGGCCTCATCACTTCACTTGTCGGTATGGATATGGCACCTGATCCTCCATTCGTTAAAGGGTTTAATAACCCCAAGAACTGGGACCATGTCATTGAGCGTACAAAAAATGGTATCGACCTTGCCGTAAAATATGGAAGTCCCAATATGATCTGTTTCACCGGCTTTAAATACCATGATCCATTTGATCCTCAAAGCGGTGAGATCGACTTTGAGTTAGGAGCAAATAATACGGTTGCGGGAATAAAGAAAGTGATCGGTTATGCGGAAAAGAAAAAAATTAATCTCTGCATTGAGCCTCTAAATTCGCGTGTGAGTGATCATCCCATGAAGGGGCATCCAGGTTACCAGGGAGACCGTATGGACTACTGCATGGATATTGTAAAAAGTGTGGGATCTGAACGGATGAAAGTATTATTCGATATTTACCATACTCAAATCATGGATGGTGATATCATAGTTCGTCTGAAAGAATACTTTCCCTATATTGCTCATATTCATACAGCGGGTAATCCTGGACGTCAGGACTTTGATGAGACGCAAGAAATTAACTATAAGCCGATGTTTAAACTTCTAGCGGATCTTGGCTATAGCGGTTACGTATCGCACGAATTTCTTCCCAAAGGAGACCAGTTCAAAGCTCTACAAAAAGCCATAGAGTATACGAAAGTTTAAGAGCGCAGCTAGAGAGCTGCTCAAGCTAAACCAATAGTGAATGGTTATTGTATCAGGACAGGTTCTTCCTCTTCCTGATACATAGGTTCATCTGTATTTTCTTTTTGAATGGGTTTAGCTTTCATAACATGGCGTATTTCAAACTGACGCTGCACGTGGTTGAACACGCCATAGACAGGTCGATTATTTGAGTCATAAAGTTCTACGACGAGCGTATGTTTGCCATTAGGTATGTTGCTCCAGAAAATGGGGCCAGGCTTGTCAATAATGCCTTCATAGGAGCCCATGCTGAATTTGAGTTTATACCCCATATCTGCATTGAAGAGGCCGTTATGAATGCGGTAGTCAAAGATCACGCGCCCGAAATCATCCGTATCAATAACGCCTGTACGAGGCATATTGATCGTGATGTAGGGCGCAGAAGGATCTATGTAATTCTGAAAATCTTTTTTTACCACATAAAATTGAATGGTTTTGAAGGCTTCGGCATTGGTAAAAGTCGTCCCATTTGGTTTTACCGCAAAGAGACGTAAAGCATGGCCACCTTGAGTCAGATCTTTGAAGGAGAGAGGCGTATTGATATCATGAACAGCAACGGGAGCTTGATTATCCAGGATGACATGAAGTCTATTGCCGCCTTCAGCGAGTTTATAATTTTCTACATCCAGAAAAACATCCACATCGCGAAAAGGGATAATTTCTTTGTTCACCGGTGAGAGCAGCTTTACTTTAATTGGTAAGTTAGGATTTGTAGGACGACCATCATAACCAATAGATGTTTGGACGGACTGAAGTTCTTCCGTTACAGGATATGCAATCTCTATGTCATCTAAGGATTCTTCAGTGGATAGGGGAGCTACTACAATAGCTTCCGCATCTTCTGCTGTTTCAACCACTGGTAGAGCCATAGGTATATTTTCAATACCCTCATTCTGAGGTTCTGACTCAGGCATAGTCTGTGATGCATCTTCAATCTGTGCACATAGAGTATAAGAAAAAAGAAAACAAAGGCTTAGGGATAGCACCATGTTCTTTAAATTGTCTTTGTTCAATCTCTCTAACATTCTAAT
>JBCCWR010000028.1:0-21652 GCA_039193385.1 Verrucomicrobiota bacterium
CGCGTGATCCATCCTCAAGGGTTCGCAACACTTCAAACTTAGGGCCAGGTTCTTTAAGATGGGGGGTATCAAGATGGTGTATACTTCCACGGGTCAGTTTCTTGGAAGGTTTTCCAATGGCTAGCCAGTGATTGGGAGAAGTTTCTTCCAGAAGTAAAAGCTCTATCTTACCTTGTTGAGAAAATAAACGCGCGGGAATCACTTTGCTATTATTTAAAACCAGCAGGTCATTCGGTTGGATCCACTTTTGTAATTCATAGAAGTACGCGTGTTCGATTGTTTGCGAGGAACGATCGACGACCATGAGTTTGGAATGATCTCTCGGTGATGCAGGATGTGTAGCGATCAATTCTTCGGGTAAATCAAAATCAAAATCCGACGTAAACATGAAATCGTGAGACTAGGAGCTGAGTTTGCCCAGGTAAAGATGGGAATCTCTTTGCTTTGACATCATTTCATGCAAAGAGTATGTTTGTAGTACGCTATGAAAAAGAGATATTCCAAAAAGGGTTTTACACTTGTAGAACTACTTGTAGTTATAACAATTATCGGACTGTTAATTGCTATGGCTATACCAGGTCTGGGAGCTGCTCAGAAATTGGCTAACAAAATGAAAGATACCAACAATGCCAGTAATATTGTGAAGATTCTATATATCGCTGCTACTGAGCAAAATGGTGTCTTTCCTGTAGCAGGCAGCTCATCTTCGGAGGTCTTTGAAGATCTTATATATGGACGTTATTTAGACGATACTCGTGTGTTTGGAGGAACAGGCGTTCCTAATCCTCCCAAGGTGGATCCCACGAATCTTCAGGAATTTCAACTTAGCCCTATCAATAATGCATGGGCTTATGTTGATGGTTTGACAACCAATTCCTACAGCTTGACGCCTATCATCATCACCAAAGGGATAGCAGCCTTTAATAATCTCGGCATTGAGTCCGCTCCACTGCCTCAGCTAGTTGATGCAAATGCTCCTTGGGGACCTGAGGGTGCTGTGGTTGCTTACATTGGCGGTTCTGCTGAATTTGTTAAGGCATCTCGTGCGGGAACAATTGAAATTGGCGTTAAAGGTGCAACCAACCCAGTTTTTCAGCCTTAAGTTTTTTATACTCAAGACGTTTTCACCAAACACCTCTCAATTTTGAGAGGTGTTTTTGTTTGTGAATGATGAATGATGAATTGTGAGAGGGTCCTGCGTTTATGGCGCCAGCGTCTTTAGTATCTGAGTAAAGCAGCGCGTTCCCGCCTCCAGTTCTGTCAGGCGGATATACTCATCAGCAGTGTGAGCTTGCTTAATAGATCCTGGACCTAAAGCAATGGCAGGAATCTTTTTGAGGTTATAGATGCCAGCATCGGAAAACCACGGCGAAACGGCCACTCCGCGGCATGCAGGAAGAATTTCTGTAATGATCTTTTTTTGAGGATCAACCATTGAGATGGGACAAGAGGCGATGATTTCCAGTTTAATAGATGAGTCTATAACCTTTAAGGCGGTGCGTAAAATTTTGACAAATTCTTTATGAGGAAATTCGGGAATGAGTCGAAAGTCTAACTCGATCGAACATGTATCGGGTACGATGTTGATCTTTGAACCTCCTTGGATCGTTCCGATACTCATGGTCGATGTGCCAAGGTGAGCATTTGATTTAGCTTCTAGAATATCGCCTAGTTCCTTTTTTAAGAAGTTGATGACTCGTGACATCACTTCTATAGCGTTCTCACCTTCATGCGGCATTGAAGCATGACAGGCTTTACCTTTTGTCGTTATCCTTAACCAAAGTGCACCCTTGTGAGCATAAACAATACGTAGATCCGTTGGCTCTCCAACGATGACGAGGTCATATTTGGGGCATACCTTTGTGTGGGCAAAAGCGCCTACATTGCCCGCTTCCTCTCCCATCAAAGAAATAAATGAAACTTCTGTGTCCTGCGATTTAAACCCTTCTGAAAAATGGTTTTTTAATGCGGTCAGCATAGCAGCGATAGAACCTTTTGTATCTGAAGCACCGCGGCCGTATAGTTTCCCTGCTGTTACTTTGGGTTGAAACGGGCTGATGCGCATGCCAGATACGGAAACGGTATCGCTATGCGGTGCTAATAAGATGCGTCGAACAGGCTTTCGGCTTTTACACGGAAAAACAGCTAGAACATTAGGTCGATTTTTTTCAATGTGGGTGATTTTTACTTGAGCGCCTGCTTCTTTTAAATAGTGACCCAGATATTGAGCGAGTGCCTTTTCCCCAGTCTGTGTTGTTCCAGGATCTCCAACGGGATTCACGCTGGGAATGCTTATGAGTTGACTAAGCAGCTTTGCCGTTGGCGTAAGTTTTAGTTTGGCCATGATCGATAGTTAATCTTAATCAGGTCTTATTCTTGTACCAATCGATGAATTTTTCAATGCCTTCTTCAATGGCTGTTGTCGGATTATATTCAATGACTTCCCTTGCTTTGGTGATATCTGCATAGGTGACAGGGACATCGCCAGGTTGCATAGGAAGTTTTTGCAGGATTGCTTTTTTACCAAGAGCCTTTTCCAGTAGGGCAATGAGTTCTCGTAATTCCACCGTACGGCTTTCGCCCAGGTTGAGAATTTCAAGACCTGGATGGTCTTTTGTATACTCAAACGATTTTAGAATTCCCTGAATAATATCATCAATATACGTGTAGTCACGACGTGTCGAACCGTCTCCGAACTGTGGAATGTCTCGCCCCTCGTCAATGAGTCGGGCGAACTTGTGAATAGCCAGGTCAGGACGTTGACGTGGGCCATAGACTGTAAAAAAACGCAACGCAACAATAGACATGTCATACAGATGCGCGTAGACACTGCACAGATGCTCACCGGCTACTTTGGTTGCCGCATAGGGTGAGATAGTGCGTTGAATGGGATCACTTTCTGAAAAAGGGACTTTTTCATTGCAGCCATAGACAGAGGAGGAAGAGGCAAAAACGAGGCGTTTGATATCGCGCGAACGCATAGCATCCAGAATATTCAACGTTCCAGTTACGTTTGTATCCACATAAAGCTGCGTTTGTGTGAGGGAAGGACGGACGCCTGCACGAGCGGCCAGGTGAATCACGGCATCAGGTTTGAATTCATCGAAACATTTTTCAACATCTTCTTTAAGGCGAAGATCTCCTTCAAATACACCAGCACCTGTCTCTGACGCAGTGGTTCTTTTGAGTTCGGGAGAGTAGAAATCATTGAAATCATCTAAGAGAGCTGTCTGGTGACCGATAGATTTGAGGGCATCAATGACATGGGAACCGATAAAGCCCGCGCCGCCTGTTACTAAAATACGCATGCAAAGAAATTAGCGGTACTCGCATAGGGATCAAGATCAAGCTTCATGGCGTCATCTAATTAGAATCAATAACTTCATAGAGTCGATAGTGTGAGTTAACCGATCTGAGTTGAAGCCAGCCGGGCAGAGCTGTTGAAGTCCAAAGACGCATAAGAACCAGCTTTTTATTATTCCTTGAAGGAAGTTCACGCTGAGTCGGCACAACTCCCTGCAATATTTCATAAGAATTTTGAAACAGATGGCTGGGGTTCGATACCACAATCCATCGTACCTGTTTTTCTTTAAGAATTTGTCTCGCACGGAGAAAGTTCGAGGTGGTGAAAAACTCCGCAGAGGCCAGTGTGCCTGCCAGGCTTTGGTGAGATGAGCTGGCCACAATGGGGTTGTTAGAAAAATAAAGAAGCGCTGGTGAATGCCACCATGCTGCCATGATGCCCTTCTTCCCCGATATGTTTGAGGCAGTTTCCTTCAGGCTAGCTGACGCTAGAGGTTCTTGCAGTCGATTGATCTCCCAAATATTCCAGCCTATTAGCGGTATAAAATAAAAGCACAGAACTAGAATTTGAATCATCCTAGTGCGAAATAGCTTAAAAAAAGAGAAGGTTAGTAACATGGAAGTAGCAGCAGCCAGATACCCCCAACGAACTTGCCAGAGCGTAAGGATAAGACATGCAACGGTGAAAGCGGATAAAAAGACAAGGTTAAGCATTTGGTACCTTGTATGCTTTCCTTTTACAAATTGATTTCTGATTTTAGGGACAACGAACGGTATAGCAAATAGTGGAAGCCCTAATTGTAGAAACCATAGTAAAGTTGCAGGCCGTGTTTCTCCGATCGTACTCAACCAGTTATAAAAATAGGCATCTTGTGAAGTTTGAAACAATGAGTAGGGGATTCCTTCGATAACCAAGCTGACAGCTACTAGAACAAAAACCGGAATCAGAAAATAAAAAGACTCCTTTTTTCTCATGAGAGTATTGAGCAAGAGTAAGAGAGCAAATAATATCAGAGGTTCCCATAAAGAGACCCATAGCGAAAGCCCCCAAAGAATGCCTGCTGGTATATGAAAGCGATGCTCTTGCCATCTTATTAATTCCATCATCAATGCTGGTAAGAGCAGAGAGATGATCAAAAGTTGGTGATCCGGCCGACCGAGGGTTGTCGACCATATCAGTGGAGGTAGTATTAAGTAAGCTGCTAAAAGAGGGATACGACACCATCTAAGATCCAGCTTTTGACTGAGATAATAAAGCAGAGCCGCACAAGTGGCTGCTGCTATAGGACCTACAAGTAGGCCTGAGATATCTAAAGCCAAGTCAGTATCGCAGAATAATGCTGTTAGATAGGTTAAGCACACCAGCAACCAATCCAAAAGCATCGTAGCGTGCGAATGAATACCTTCAGGAAAATTTTCAAAAGGATGGTTTTTGATGATGAGAATTTTTTCAGAAAGTAGATGTTTCACACGTGCCATGCGAGTGAAGCAGTCCGCGTCTACGAAATAGACCTGGCCTTCAAACACCGTTAATTTGAAATATTTGAGACGGCTCAGAAAAGCCAGCGTAGAAAATAAAAGCATACCCAGGAATTCACGTAAATGGGATGCGTTGTTAGCTAGGGATGAAATCACGGCAAAGATAGGTAAGAATACCTGCTGTATTTAGCAATCGCTAAAACCATTTATGATGTTATTTTATTCATTAAGGAAATCTAGCATGAAAAACTTTTTTCTTACTATACTCGCTCTGAGCCTCATGCATGTATCTACTTATGCAGAAATATACTCTGAAGTTTTTGACATAGGGTTTGCTTCATCAGAAGAGGTAGAAGCCTTAGTTAAACCCTTGCTTTCTGCAAAGGGTAAGATGGTGATTCTTGAAGATCGGGGTAAAGTTTTGATTCAACATGAAAATGAAAATACCGTTACGCAAGCTGGTCAGCTTATCCGTGAGCTCACAGCGCCTCGACCCAATGTTCGGGTTAATGTCTCATTTCAAGAGATGATACAGAACAATTCCAGCGACATCGCTTGGGATTCAGATCGTTACCAGAAACCAGGAGTTTATCAAAGATCTGGCAACACGATTAAAGTGAGACCGATTGAGCGCAATGTGTATTCGAGTGATGATGTTTATGTGAGCGGCAATGTCAGGAACCAGACCAGTTCTCGTATGTCCAATCAGTTTCTTGTCGTGCGTAGTGGCCATAGAGCTTCTTTAAGAGTTGGCAGCGATGTTCCCTTTATTGATTATTTTTACGCTTATGCGTTTCAATTAGGTTACACAAGATTGTCATCTGTGCGGTGGAGATCTATCGGTACCTTTTTAAGTATTAAACCCACGGTGCTAGCTAATGGCTTGATTGATATTGAAGTAACGCCTGAAATCAGCTCTTTGATTGATGGAAAGAGACAAACGATCCAGTATCGAAACCTATCAACGCATGTTACGATAGCTCCTGGAGTCGAAGTAACTATCGGTGGTTTTTCCAAAGCCGCTCAAGGCTTTAATGTGAATTTTTTTAAAGGCCTAAGTAGCCGTAATAACAATGGAAGCCATAGCTTCAAGATCAGTGCGAGCTTGATGTAATAAAATCAAGAAGTTAGGAGAGGATGAGCTTTTCAGCTGGCGTAAGGTAGAGGTAGCACCTCCCACTTCGTTTGCCGGTCTTGCAACAGTTCAGTGCCCGGTTCACATAGCGAACTTTTAATCATGCCTAAAGCGAGTGCTTTCTGATACTTGGGAGAATAACTAATGCTGGAAAGTTTGCCGGCTTCTTTATCTTCTGCTGTGAGCGAAACAGGCATCGTAGTGTTTTCCTGCATAGGATCATCTGAACTTAATAAACAAAGCCGCTTGTTGACCTTGCCAATACTTTTAATACGCGCAATAGGTTCCTGGCCGGTGTAACACCCTTTGCTGTAGCTTATGCCAAAATAATCAAAGTTTGCCTCGGGAGGTAATGTTTTTTCATTCATATCCATTTCCCATTCAGGTAAAGCTGCTTCAACACGCAGAGCTTTTATAGTATTTGATGAACAACTGTTGACTTCAAAAGCATGGGATTGTTTGACCCAGATATCAAAGCCTTCAAGTCCGAATCGCTTAGAGGCAAATATTTGTTTTTCAGGGAGATCGATTGAGTCAAAAAGTGTAAGAGATTTTTCACCGATGCTATGATACCCATTCCAGTCTTCTGAGATATCTGCCATTTCAACATCATCAGCTATAATGTAGCGTTCAAGGCGGGAAGGTATTTTTTCTTTAAGAGATGAGGGAGCATCCGCATAGAGCGTGTTACCGTCATTAGAAATGATGGCATATCCTTCCATTTTCCCCTTGGCCGTACATATAGCTGCCATGCGTGAGTCATTCGTTGACAGCGTTTTAATGTCGTGGGTAACTTGACCGTTCATAAAGCGAACACGGTCAGAACCGTTGAAGGCCAGACGAAGATAATTTCTTAATGGAATGGCCATTCTGCCCTCCATTACTAACTTATATTCCTCGGTGAGAGATGAGAAATCCATGCGAGTAAACTATGCTATGACTTTATGAACGCAATCCTGTCCTTCACCAAAATCTCATACATGGGATAACCCGTGAAATTCGGGTCACCCCAATTTTTTTTAAATCGCGGAGAGATTTTGAATAATCGAGATGAGTGGATAGAAAAGTGCGACGACGATGGTTCCAACAATCACAGCAAGCACGACAATCATAATGGGTTCGAGCAAGGATGTCAGACTGGACACGGCTGTGTCCACTTCATCTTCATAAACATCGGCCACCTTGGTTAACATGTCGGGAAGTTGCCCCGTTTCTTCTCCAACCTGAATCATACTAATAACCATAGGCGGGAAGAGGCCACTTGCATCGAGAGGATTGACCATAGACTCACCTTCCTTGACGCTGTCATGTACTTTGATGATGGCATCGGAGATAACAGTGTTACCAGCAGTTTCTTTGGTAATATTTAAGGCCTGGAGAATAGGAACACCACTCGATACTAGGGTTCCCAGTGTACGTGTAAAACGGGCAATAGCGGTTTTAGTCAAGAGATCGCCAAAGATGGGCATTTTCAACTTAAACTTGTCAATGAAAGCACTCCCTGCAGGCGTTCCAGACATAAATTTATAACCCACGGCTATTAAGATGATGCCTATGGGCAGATAGGGAATGGGATAGCAGGCTTGCATGACAATATCACTGAAAGAAACGACAATTTGAGTGATCGCGGGCAGCGGTTTGTTTCCAAGCATATCACGGAAAATAGTTTCAAACTTGGGCACAATAAATAACATCAAAAAGGCCATAATGAAAACGGCGATGACTAGAACCACAGCCGGGTAAGTCATAGCGGCAAGAACTTTGGCGCGAATGCGTTGAGACTTTTCTTTAAATTCGGCCAGACGTAGGAGGACTGTTTCAAGTACCCCGCCGATTTCTCCCGCTTTCACCATATTGACATAAAGCCGGTCAAAAGTCTTAGGATGCTGAGCCAGTGCTTCGGAAAAGGTGCTACCTGACTCAACCGTCTCTGCTATCGTGCTGACGATGCTTTTAAGTCCAGGATGTTTTTCCTGAGTAATCAGTGTTTTAAGACTGCGTACAAGAGGCAAGCCGGCATCGATGAGGGTGGCCAATTGCCGTGTGAAGACCATGAGCGTCTTACCGGCTACTTTTTTGGCTCCACCTGTTTTTTGTTTTTGCCCAACTACGGCTGCACTTTGACTTTGTGGTGCTCCTGCGGCGGCTTCCACCAGAGATGTGGGATAAAGTCCCTGTTGTTTGACTTGGGCTGAAGCTTCCGTTTGGTTGTTAGCTTCAATAGTACCCATAAGCTGCTGTCCGGTACTATCAACGGCGGTATAGGAGAATGTAGGCATAGGAGGATTCCGGTTAAGTGTATTTCAGAACTTCTTCGATGGTTGTCTGTCCGTCAAAGATACAGCGTAGGCCATCTTGTCGCAAGGTTGTCATACCGAGCTCGATCGCTTTTTGCCTTATCACAACGGTGGGTGCTTTTTGGTTAATAAGTTGTCGAATAGGCTCCTTGATATCCAGAAGCTCATAAATTCCCTTTCGACCTTTGTAGCCGGTCTCATTGCAGACATTGCAGCCTCGGCCATAGTAAAAGGCCTTGTCGCCGATATCATGTGGGGTAAGACCTATTTGTGAAAGCACGGCTTCATCGGGCTCATAGGCAGTGCAACAACTGCTGCAAATTTTTCGTACCAGGCGTTGTCCCAAAACACCCTCCATGGTAGCGGAAATAAGGAAGGGTTCTACATTCATGTCGATGAGTCGAGTTATAGCTCCAGGCGCATCATTGGTATGTAAACTGGTTAAAACAAGATGTCCTGTAAGGGCAGCTTGTATGGCGATCTGAGCGGTTTCAAGATCGCGCGTCTCTCCGACGAGAATGCGGTCGGGATCTTGACGCAAAAAAGCACGTAGTGCACGGGCAAAGTTAAGGCCGATGCCTTCATTGCATTGTACCTGTTGTACCCCTTCAAGTTCATACTCCACGGGATCCTCAACTGTGAGAAGTTTGGTATCAGTGGTATTTATTTTTCTCAAGCACGAGTAGAGTGTCGTGGTTTTACCGGAGCCTGTTGGCCCCGTAACAATAAAGATGCCATGGGGCTTATAGATTATATCTTCGATGTAGGATTTGATGTAGTCGGGCATTCCCAACGCCTCTAGATCGAGGTTGACCACCGACTTGTCCAAAACACGCAGCACTACGCTCTCGCCATGCTGAGTCGGCAGGGTGGAAACACGCAGGTCGATGGGTCGGTTGGCCAAAGACATCTGGATGCGTCCGTCCTGAGGAATACGTCGTTCTGCAATGTTGAGCCCTGCCATCACTTTGACACGTGAGATAACGGGCAAAGCAAGCCGCTTCGGAGGTGGGGACATTTCATACAATGCCCCATCCACACGGTAACGAATTTTAAATTCTTTTTCAAAAGGCTCTAAGTGGATATCACTGGCTTGTGCTTTGATCGCTTTGGTAATGACCGTGTTGACATATTTGACAATGGGTGCGCTGGCCGCAGCACTGGTCGCGGCATCCAGATCATTTTCATCCGTATCCTGAACTTCTCCGGCAAGCTGGCTCAACAGATCATCCACAGAGTCCTCATCACTGCCATAGAAGGTATTAATTTTTTCTTCGATTTGATTTGTGGGAGCTACGACCAGGATAATGTCCTTATTACAAGTGAAACGCAGATCGTCCATGATTTGCTGGTTGAGAGGGTCTGTCAGGGCAACGGTAAGTGTGCCGGCATCAATGGCCACGGGTAGAGCTCGATGCATCCGTGCCGTTTGGGGGGGAATGGCACTGAGGAGTTCGGGAGGAAACTCCGCTCCTTCCAGGGTGACATACTGGGCTCCCAGATGATTGGCTATGGTAGCGAGTAAGGTATTTTCATCAATAATGCCATAGTCATAGATAATTTGTTCTATGGGCCGACCATTACGTTGTTGTTCATCAAGCAGCTCTTGTTTTTGATCTTCTTGAATCAATCCTTGATCTATGAGAAAGAAAAGTAAATTATCCGGCTCCATAGCTATTCTTTATCTCCCATGGTGATGGATATGACTTCTTCCGGCGTGGTCATGCCAGCCACAGCTTTACGGATGCCGTCTTCACGCAGCGTACGCATGCCCAGATCACGCGCCTTCTGCCTAAGCTGGGAAATACTGGCGTCGTCATTAATCATCTGACGTATTTCATCATCCACAGAGAAAATTTCAAAGATGCCCAGTCTACCTTTGTAGCCTGTGTTTCGGCAACTTTCGCAGCCGCTTCCGTGTTTAAAGTTAGCTTCTGCGATACGACTGGCATCCAGGTTTAAAGATCTAAGCTCAACATCTGTGGGCATGTAGGGTTGCGTGCACTTAGGGCAAATCTGGCGAACGAGGCGCTGTGCCATCACGGCTCGCACCGAAGATGAAACTAAGAAAGGCTTGACGCCAATGTCGCATAAACGAGTTATAGCACTTGGTGCATCATTGGTGTGAAGTGTACTGAAAACGAGGTGACCGGTTAGTGAGGCATTGATGGCGATGGTCGCTGTTTCCTTGTCACGAATCTCCCCCACCATGATAATGTTGGGTGCTTGACGAAGCATGGCACGGAGAGCCGCGGCAAAGGTCATACCGGTCTCATGGTTAACGGGCACTTGATTGATGCCGGCCATTTCGTATTCCACCGGGTCTTCCACCGTAATGAGTTTACGGTCGGATTTATTCAGCATATTCAAGCACGCATAAAGCGTTGTGGACTTTCCTGAACCTGTTGGCCCGGTCACCAGGAAGATGCCATCGGCCAGACCAAGGATGCGTTCCATTTTGGCCTGATCATCAGACAGATAGCCCAGCTCCGGCAAGCCGAGTACCAGGGCTTTCTTGTCCAGAATACGCATGACAATGGATTCGCCATGCACGGAGGGAATCGTCGAAACACGCAGGTCTACCTGTGTGCCGTCCTGCATCGCTAGGGAGATACGTCCGTCCTGAGGTAGACGCTTTTCCGCGATGCTCATGTTTGCCATAATCTTGATACGCGAAATGATACTGGATTGTAGTTTCTTGGGGGGGTCTCGCATCTCCTGCAGTTTGCCATCAATGCGGTAGCGCAGGCGCAAACGTTTTTCGAGAGGCTCCAGATGAATGTCACTTCCTTTGAGACGGTGTGCATCCAGAATCATGCCGTAGACCATCTTGATAATGGGAGCATCACCCTCGGTATTTTGTTCATCCTCTCCTTCGCCCACGCCGCGTAGTTCCACCGCGTCAGCCTGCCCATTGACCATACCGGCCTGGTCAAGATTTCCATAGTAACGACCGATGGCTTCGTTGATTTTGTCCTGCGGAACTACAATGGGTTCAATTTCAAATTTTAAAAGATAGCGCAGCGAGTCGAGCGTCTCGAAATCAAGAGGATCAGGAATAGCTATCGAGACCATAGACCCCATTCTCTTTATGGGGAAAATATGGTAACGCTTGGCAATCTCATCGTCCACCAGAGAGACAACTTCTTCATCGATGGTGTCTGGCTCAATCTCAGGAAGAAAATCCATGTTGTTGTCATTGGCCACAGCCAGCATGACATCATCTCGGCTCACGACTCCCTGTGCAATGACTTCATCCTCGAAGGGACGATTCGCTTGAGAAGCCTGGACACGTAACATCATGGCGTCTTCGGATGTGATGAAGCCTTGATTAACCAGAAGCTCTACCACGTACTCATCATTCATCGCCATTACAATAAACGCTAATACTTACCTATCGGATGAACAAGTATATTATGACAGTTTTTTAAGTAAAATATCATCAACGAGCTTAGGATTAGCCTTACCTCGCGACTGTTTCATCACTTGCCCTTTGAGAGCATTAATGGCCTTGGCATTGCCTGCTTTGTAGGATTCTACGGCCTTTTGATTCGCAGCAATGACTTCGTCACACCAAGTTTCTATGACTGAAGTATCGAGATCTTGTATGAGATCTTTCTCCCTGGCTATATCAAAAGGAGGACGGGGATTGTCCATAATTTCCGCAAAAATGGTTTTCGCCCCGTTGCTGTTAATTTTGCTTTCTTCCAGGAGATTGGCTATGTCACTGAAATAGATGGCCGGAATCGCGATGTCCGACAAGTTCGGTTCTGTGGCCAACAAATCGTTGATAATGAGATTCGCCACAGTCGTTTTCTTTTTGGCTTTGTCGGAAGCTTCTTCAAAGTAATCAGCCAACTGTCGATCGGAAGCGATGACTTCAGCCTGGTATTCAGTAAGCCCGCAATCTTGTATAAAGCGTTGCTTTTTAGCGGCAGGCAGTTCGGGTAAGCGTGCCAGGGCTTCTTCGTGAATGCCTTGGTCCGTACGTATGGGTAATAAGTCCGGGCAAGTGAAGTAACGGTAGTCATGCGCTTGTTCTTTGGTACGCATGAGAAACGTTTCCCCGGAATCATTATCCCAGCGTCGGGTCTGCTGCTGGATAGTTCCTCCGTTTGTCACCACATCAACTTGGCGGTCTATTTCAAATTCCAGCGCGCGGCGCACTCCGCTGATAGAATTCATATTTTTAATTTCACATTTCGTGCCAAAGGCTTCCTGTCCCTCCGGGCGTACGGAAATGTTGACGTCGCAGCGCATCTGCCCTTTCTCCATATCCGCATCACTAATATCTCCATAAACCAGGATTTGTCGGAGCGTGGTCAGAAAGGCAAAGGCTTCATAGGGGGTTCTGAAGTCTGCTTCCGTCACCAATTCCATGAGGGGAGAACCGGCGCGGTTGAAATCAATGCCGCTATGGTCTGCGAAGTGCGTTGACTTGGCCACATCTTCTTCCAGATGGATGTGGTTGATGCGGATTTTCCTTTTGGCATCGGCGAAGGCTTCCTTCTGCACATCTTTGGGGAAGGCATACTTTTCAAGCGTGACATGCCCTCCCAGGCACAGAGGTAAATCGCTTTGCGACGTCTGGTAGTTCTTAGGCATGTCAGGATAGAAATAATTTTTACGATCAAACTTACACAGCGGTGCAATGTCGCAATGCAGCATAAGTCCTGTTTGCACAGTCAGCTTAATAGCTTCTTCATTGGGAGTGGGCAAAGCGCCCGGCATACCCAGACAGATCGGGCAGGTGTGGGCGTTGGGATCTCCGCCATATTCGTTGCGGCAACCGCAAAACATCTTGGATTTTGTTTTGAGTTGGACGTGAACTTCCAGACCTATGACAGCTTCATATTTCATGAGATTGTAACTTTAAAATGCAGGTTGTTGTTTGTACCATTCATGGGCCTGCTCATACGCATAAGCGGCGTGCAGAATCTTTGTTTCCTCAAAATGAGAGCTTAGAAGTTGTAAGCCCACAGGAAGGCCAGACTGAGTAAAACCGCAGGGAATAGAGATACCTGGTATGCCAGACAGATTCGCCGCAATGGTGAAAATATCTGCCAGGTACATCTGGAGCGGGTCCGTCATTTTCTCTCCTGTCTTAAAGGCTGGACTGGGTGAAGTGGGCGTAAGAATCACATCGCACTTTTGAAAGGCTTGCACAAAGTCCTCGCGGATGAGTTGGCGCACTTTCTGCGCCTGGTTGTAATACGCATCATAGTACCCAGAGCTTAAAACATAGGTACCCAGAATAATGCGCCGCTTCACTTCTTGACCGAACCCTTCTTCGCGGGATGAGCGGTACAGGTCAAGGATGTCTTTAGGGTTTTCCGTGCGTTTGCCATAGCGAACACCATCGAACCGTGCCAGGTTAGCGGAAGCCTCCGCTGTGGCGACAATGTAGTAGACGGCCACCGCCGCATTGGTGTGAGGAAGCGAGACATCGATGATTTCCGCACCATTGCTTTGATACCAGTCGATACTGGCCTGAATGCCCGCGGCAACTTCGCTATCGATGCCTTCGATAAAGTATTCTTGAGGGATGCCTATCTTCAACCCCTTGACGGATGGGTTCAGGCTTTCTTTGAAGTCTGGCACAGTCACAGCATGGCTGGTATTCTCTTGAGGATCATGCCCGGAGATGGCATTCAGCAAAAGCGCTGTATCTTCGACGGTATGCGTCAAGGGACCTATTTGATCAAGTGACGAGGCAAATGCCACCAGGCCAAAGCGAGACACACGACCATAGGTGGGTTTCATGCCCACACATCCACATAAGGCCGCTGGCTGGCGTATTGACCCTCCGGTATCTGAGCCCAGAGCTGCTACGGCTTCCCAACCGCCCACTGCCGCTGCCGAACCGCCACTGCTTCCGCCGGGTATGCAGTCCTGGTTCCAGGGATTACGCGTTGTGGATTCCGCCAGAGCCGAATATTCGCAGGAGGATCCCATGGCAAATTCATCCATATTCATACGGCCTACTAAGATGGCACCGGCCTCCTTCAGTTTGGAGATGACCGTGGCATCATAAGGCGAAACAAAGTTCTGCAAAATCTTCGAAGCACAGGTGGCTTTTTCACCCCGGGCCACGATGTTGTCTTTGATGGCGATGGGTATGCCACCGAGAGGCTTACTAATCTCAGCTGCCTTAGCTTGCTGCAAAGCATCTTCTTCATTGAAACGCAGATAAGCATTTAGCTTCGGATCAACCTCTTGAATGCGCTGGATGAGATCTTGGGTCGCCTCCAGCGGAGTCAGTGTCTTCTTCTGGTAAGCTGCCTTGAGGCCGGCAATGGTAGATGTTTCTAAATTCATTCGACGATTTTTGGAGCAATGATGAGATCGTTGTTTTGTTGAGGTGCGTTGAGTAGGGCATCGTCAACAGAAAGGCTATCTGTGATGGTGTCTGCACGTAGCGTATTGGCCTTGAAGTCAGGCGCAAGAGCCGAGTCAGCAACGGAGGAAGTATCTATCTTTTGCAGTTGTTCCACATAATCAAGCACGTCCCCCAGTTGTTTCTGGAACAGCTCCTTTTCTTTTTCAGTTAATTCAATACGCGCTAGATCAGCAACGTAGGAGACATCGATCGCGGCCTTTTTCACGAAAGGTTTGTATCTTGTGTCAAAAGACCTCTCAAGTGTTTTTTCTTATTTGTCAAATTACAAGGAGGGCAAATGAGGCGTTTATGGCTTCTTGGGCGCTTCCGTGGTGAAAGCGATGTTCCATACCTTGGCCGCACGGCACACATCAATCACATTGATGACATTTTGATAACTGGTGACGGAATCCGCGCGGAGAATGACGGCTTGGTCAGGAAAATCTTCTGTAAGTTGGACCAGGATGCTTTTTAGCTCTTCCAACTTCAGTGTGCGGCGGTTGACAATGATCTCCCCCTGCTGGTTCAGGTTAATAATGATCTCTCCCGGCATACGGGTGGATGTCTCGGATTCCTTGGCCGTGGGGAGGCTTACGCTCAACTCCGCTTCATAACGGGAAAAATTCCACGTCAGGAGAAAGAAAGTGAGGAGGAAGAGAACAACGTCAATGAAGGGAGCCAACTGGAGCTGCATCGGCTCATCTTTGATATATTTGGAAAGGTTCATTTGCGCAGGGTTCGGTCAGTTCAATTTTTTACTTCTTTTCAGCTACGGGGGTGGCCCGGGATGCACGATCTTTGGTGATGGCTATTTTAGTCCGTTCCATGAGGTCGGATAGCGTGGCCTCAAAATAACCGATCAACGTGCTCACCCGAAAACGAAAGTAAGCATAAAAAGCCATGGCGAAAAGACCGATGGCCAGACCCATTGCGGTAGCCACCAGAGCTTGTGAGACACCGCCAGCCAACATCACAGAACGCATGGGTGAATCGTCCGAGGCCAGTTCACCAAAGGAACGCAAAATACCGATGACTGTTCCAAAGAGACCGACCATGGGAGCCATCACGCCCAGATCCATCAACAAAGTGTTGGGCAGATTAATACTCAGGGCTCGACGGGCCCCTTCGGATTCAGCGATTTTATCAACGGCTGTCATATCGGCCTCCGGGTTATCTTTGGCAAAGGTTAAAACTTTGTTTAGAACCTTGGCGCAAGAATCATTGGAGTCGTTACACAGATCGCGGAAGTGCGGCAGATCTTTGCCTTTTAAAGTACTTTCAGCCTCTTTGATAAATTCTGCAGAAGCCAGTCTGTTTTTACGAAACCAGAAGAAATTAAAAATCACCAGACCGAAGATGGCCACAGAAAGAGCCAGTAGGGGCCACTTGACCCATTCTGCTGAATCCAGTAGCTGTAGGAGAGATTGCGTTTCAGGTTCAGCAGAAACACCTTCCTGAGCCATAGCCAAAGCGGGAAGGAATGAAACTACTCCGAAAAGAAAGGGGGTAAACAAGGTGCGCATTACGGGTAGTTTTTATAGCTCTCTCGGCTAAGAGCGCAAGGTCAATAACCAACTCGTCAAAGGATTTATCAACTATGAGCCTGGACTGAGCCATTGGAGAGCTGTGGGTACAAAGCCATATAAATCCTGAAGTCCTGCCAGTGACCTGCAGAAGAAATGTACAACTTTGTGGTGGCTAAAGCACCCTGGCCCAGGCATTCTTTTCTGCTTTATCAATTATGCATCATTTTAAATACAAGAAGAGCAGTCTGTATGCAGAGAAGGTTCCTGTAGACAAACTTGTCAAAAAATTCGGCACGCCGCTTTACGTCTATTCTGCTCAAACGTTGCGTGAGCATATCCTTAAATTGAAGGATGCCTTGAAGGATCTGGATGCGGAGGTCTGCTATGCCATGAAGGCCAACTCAAATCTCTCCGTTTTATCGCTCCTGGCCCGACAAGGTTCGTGGTTTGATCTGGTCAGCGGTGGTGAGCTTTACCGTGTGCTCAAAGCAGGAGGCAAGGCCAGACGTTGCACTTTTGCCGGCGTAGGCAAAACGCGGGATGAAATTGAATATGCCCTCAAGAAAGGTGTGTACTGCTTTAATGTGGAAAGCTGGGCCGAGTTGGAGTTGATTCATAAAGTGGCCGGCAAACTTAAGTTGAAAGCCCCCGTTGCGCTACGTGTTAATCCCGACGTAGAGGCCGGAGGGCATGAGAAAATCACCACCGGAACGTACAAAAATAAATTCGGCATCGCCTTTGACGAGATCGAGACCATGTATGCCCAGGCGGCGCAATTAAAGCACATCAAGCTTAAAGGTGTGCAAATGCACATCGGCTCACAGATCACCGAGACACTGCCATTCAAGCAGGCTGTACAAAAGATGCTGCCCACAGTGGAGAAGTTGCGGGATGCCTACCAGCTGGAGTTCTTTGACATTGGCGGAGGCCTGGGCATTGTCTACGACCCTGCGTTAGACTCTGGCCAACCTCAGTGGTGGGATGAAGGAAAAGAGAATCTTCCCATGACGCCCAAAACCTATGCAGAGGAATTGGTTCCCTTGCTCAAGCCCTTGAAGATGAAGATCATCATCGAACCGGGACGCTTTGTGGCTGGGAATGCCGGCCTTTTGCTTTCTGAGGTCCTCTACATCAAAAAAACAAAGCATAAAAATTTTGTCATTGTTGATGCGGCTATGAATGACCTAGCCCGTCCTTCTATGTATGATGCCTATCACGAAATTGTTCCGGTGAAACGGATAGAAGGCGAACTCATCTCCAGTGACGTCGTAGGGCCTGTTTGTGAGACGGGGGATACTTTTTGCCAGGACCGTAACTTGGCGCCGTTGAAAGCGGGGGATCATGTGGCCATGCTGAGTGCGGGTGCATATGGTTTTGTCATGGCATCCAACTACAACACACGTCCACGTCCCGCCGAGGTGCTGGTTGACGGAGACACCTTTAAACAAGTGCGCCGACGTGAAACATGGAAAGATCTGATCCGCGGGGAGTATGTATGAGCCAAGCCTTTACCTTTTATAAAATGACAGGCGCAGGCAATGACTTTGTCTGTATCGACAACCGCAAAGGCAACGTACGTCTTACGAAAAAGAAGATCGCTGCCCTGTGTGACCGCCACTTTGGAGTCGGAGGTGACGGCTTGCTTTTGCTCGAAACCATCAACCGTAAGGATGTGGACTTCCGCATGAAGTACTACAACGCGGATGGCGGCCCTGCTGACATGTGTGGCAATGGGGCGCGTTGCTTTGCCAACTTTGCCCGTCAGTGCCGCGCCGTCTCGCCCAAGAAAAAAGGCATACGTTTTATGACCTTGGCCGGTGTCATCGAAGCCGACTATTTGACCGGAGGTCAGGTACGCATCACATTGACTGAGCCGGAAGATCAACGCCTGCATATTCCCCTGAAGACCAAAACGGGTGGCAAGCTGGAGGCACATTTTCTCAACACCGGCGTACCTCATGTCGTCGTTTATAAAAAAGATTTAGAAAAACTATGCGTTAAAACATTGGGCAGCGAAATACGCTGGCATAAGGCCTTTGCACCCGCCGGGGCCAATGTCAATCTAGTGGAGCTTACCGGAAAGAGCAGCATACGCGTACGCACCTACGAACGTGGGGTGGAGGATGAGACTCTGGCCTGCGGCACTGGCGTAACCGCCGCCGCCCTGATATCTCACCTTGTGCATAGCATAAATTCACCCGTCAGCGTCAAGGTTCAGGGCGGGCCTACTCTTAAAGTTGGCTTTAAGAAAACGGCGACAGGGTTTGAGCAAGTGACCCTCACCGGACCTGCCACCTATTGTTATAAGGGAATGATTGAAGTTTAAAACAAATCATCTAGAAGGGAAAATTATGTTTACAGGTACATACACAGCGCTGGTCACGCCTTTTAAGGATGGCTTGATAGATGCGCCTGCCTTCCGTGAGCTCGTCAGGCGACAAGTCGAGGCGGGCGTAGAAGGGGTGCTTCCCGTCGGCACCACAGGAGAGTCACCCACACTCGCCGAAGAAGAGCATCTGCGCGTTATCGAGTTAGCCGTTCGTGAAGCGGATAAAAAAGTTAAAGTGTTAGCCGGCACCGGCTCCAACTCCACCAAGGAAGCCATCGAGTTGACTCAGGGTGCAGAAAGTCTGGGTGCGGATGCTGCATTGCTGGTGGCCCCATACTACAACAAGCCCAGTCAAGAAGGTCTTTACCGGCACTTCATGCGCATAGCCGAAAGTGTGGAAATGCCGCTGGTTCTCTATTCCATTCCCAGTCGTTGCGGCGTAGCCATTGCAGAAGAGACCGTGGCTCGTCTGGCCAGGGATGCCCAGAACATCGTCGCCATCAAAGAAGCGGGTGGAACCGTGGACCGTGTCAGTAGCCTCATGCAAGTCATTCCGGAAGACTTTGCCATTTTGTCTGGGGATGACGGTTTGACGCTGCCTTTCATCTCTGTAGGTGCGCGCGGCGTCATCAGCGTAGCCTCCAACATCATACCCGAGCAGGTGAAAAAGCTGGTCGACTTGGCCCTGGCCGGCAAATTAAGCGAAGCGGAACGAGAGCACCGCAGGCTTTATCCCGTATTTAAAGATCTCTTCATTGAGACAAACCCCGTACCCATCAAGGCGGCTCTGGCCGAGAAAGGGTGGATGAACCCGGATGTGCGGGAACCGCTGGCGTTGCTCAGCGAGGCGCACCAGGCTACCTTAAAAAACACCCTAACGGAGGCCGGTATTTTATGAAGACCAAAATCATCATGGCCGGTTCCGAAGGCCGCATGGGTGTGGCCATACTACGACTGGCCTATGAAGACCCTGAGATCGAAGTAGCAGGGACGGTAGATCAAGGGGATGACCTGGATGCGGTCATGAGCAGTGCCGATGTCGTTATTGATTTCAGTCATTTTTCTGTGACTCGGGAAATTGCTCAAAAGTGTGTGGCGCAGAACAAAGCCCTGGTCATCGGAACCACTGGCCATACACCCGAATTGAAAAAAGAAGTCCTGGCCCTAGGAGAGAAAATCCCCATGATCTTTGCGCCTAACTACTCCGTGGGTGTGAATACGCTTTTTTACATCACGCGCAAGACGGCGGAGATCCTCGGCAGTTCTTTTGATCAGGAAGTCGTTGAGATGCACCATCGGTTCAAGAAAGATGCCCCCAGTGGCACGGCCACACGGCTTGTGGAAATTTTGGCGGAAGTCAAGCAACAGGAAGTAGCCGCTCTGGCTCGGCATGGGCGAGAAGGGGATACCGGCGAGAGAACAGAGCATGAGATAGGAGTTCATGCCTTGCGCGGCGGAGACGTGGTGGGAGATCATACCGTGATGTTTGCCACTCAGGGAGAACGTCTGGAGTTGACCCATAAGGCCAGCAGCCGGGATACCTTTGCCACAGGTGCTCTTCGCGCTGCCAAGTTTCTCAACGCACGCGACCCCGGCGTTTATAATATGTTTGATGTGCTGGGCCTGAAGTAACACAAATGCCGTCGCTTCATTTGGATGCTCCTGGAGCGCGTCGCTGTAACGATGACCGTTTGCGTTTGTGTATCTAAGAGGACTGAAGCAGAGGGATTCCTTACCTTAACTAAAAAATCTAAAAATCTAGAAGTCTAGAAATGAGCGAGAGATGAAAGTCGGAGTAGCACTGGGTTCAAACCTCGGGTTGCGGCAGTCTCTGCTTGAACAAGCCCTTGTTTTTTTGCAGGAAACGGACCCGGAACTACGCCCTTCTCACTGGTATGTCAGCCAGCCGGTTGATTGCCCGGAGGGTGCGCCGGATTTCATCAACGGCTTTGTCGAAATGAATTTTACTGGAGATCTTCATGCGCTGCTCAAGGACTTGCAACAGTTTGAACAGCACTGCGGTCGTCTGTCTTTGGCAGATAGGCCGCTTAATGCGCCGCGACCACTGGATCTGGACATCATTTATGCAGATGATGAAGTCTGGCAGACGCAGCACTTGATACTGCCCCACCCGCGAGCCCATGAGCGCTTGTTTGTCTTGCAGCCCATGTGTGATGTGTGCCCGCAGCGCCTCCTGCCCGGCCAGAAAAAAACCATTTCGGAATTGCGCCAGAGCTTGGTAGAAAGACACCCGGAGTTGCTATGTCAAAAGATCCCATAAGATCCATAACATCTATAACACCTCAGGTCATCAGAGACTGGTCTGAGCCTAGACCTATTCTTGCCCTGACTGCGTACGATTATCCCGTAGCTCGGCTGCTTGATGAATGCGGAGTGGATATCCTGCACGTGGGTGACTCCCTGGGTATGGTCGTCATGGGATATCAAGATACCGTCGATGTCACTATGGACCAGATGTGCCACCACACCGAAGCCGTAGCCCGTGCCGCTGAGTCTGCCTTGGTCACGGCGGATCTTTCCTATGCTAGCTACAAGGATGCCGAGCAGGCCGTTAAAAATGCCCGGCGGCTCCGGGATGCGGGAGCTCAGGCAGTGAAGATGGAAGGCGGTGAAGGGATTTCTTTGCAGATTGAAGCGGTTCTTGCTGAGGGGATACCCGTGCAGGGGCACCTGGGCATGCTGCCTCAGAGTATTCGCCAGGAAGGGCGTTACAACCGTAAGGGGCGTTCAGCGGAAGAAATCGAAAAGCTTAAGAGAGACGCACTCCATTTGCAGAAATTGGGTGTTTTCTCTCTCGTTCTGGAGGCCGTTGTACATCAAGTAGCCGGGCAAATGACCCGTTTATTGGATATACCGACCATTGGCATCGGCTCGGGCCTTGAAACAACCGGGCAGATTCAGGTGATTCATGATGTGATGGGCTTATACCCCTGGTTTGTTCCCCCCTTTGCTCAACAAAAAGCCAACCTGGCGGAGCTTTTCCGCCAGGCTATCTCTAAACTAAAAGTGGACTTGGATTCAAGTGCTTGAAGGCAAAATAATACGTTGCAGATAGATTTTCAAAACCTCTGCCATTAGCCATGTGACACACTGCACAATTTTCTATGTACTTACTGGTTACTCAGTGTACTTTTTTTAATACCTTCAGCATGAATGTGAGTTTTAATAAAAAACAACAAAAAA